>NZ_JAABRP010000184.1 GCF_011390875.1 Thiocapsa sp. | reverse complement strand
ACCTCCCCGAGTCGCATTGCGACGACGACGAGGCGATCCGTCACTGGCTCGACGGGTTGGCAAGCCATTATCCGATCGAGGAGCTCAAGCAGATCGCCGGCGCCTGCGCGGCGCTGACCCGTTGTCGCGGCGACCGGCGCATCGAGACCGGTGAGACCCACGTGCGTCACGTGCTCTCGACCGCCGACATCCTGGTGCGTCTGCGCATGGACTTCGAGACCCTGATCGCGGCCCTGCTCAACGGCTGTCTGGACCAGGGCGACCTCACCGAAGCGCAGCTCGAGGAGCGCTTCGGCCCGGGGATCGCGCGGATGGTCGGCGATCTCTCGCGCATCGGCCAAATCGCCAACATCGACGCCATCATCGCCGCCAAGGATCAGGACGAGCATGAGGAAAACCTGCGCCGTCTGCTGCTCGGCATTGCCGAGGACGTTCGCGTGGTGCTGGTGGTGCTCGCCGAGCGCGTCCACCTGATGCGGGCCATCAAGGACCTCGAGCCGGAGCGCCGCGCCAAGATCGCGCGCGACACCCAGCGCATCTATGCCCCGCTCGCCAACCGTCTGGGCATCTGGCAGGTCAAGTGGGAGCTCGAAGACCTGAGCCTGCGCTACCTCAACCCGGAGGAGTACAAGCGCATCGCCAAGCTCTTGGCGGAGCGCCGCGAGGAGCGCGAGGACTACATCGCGACGGTCATCCAGACCCTATACGGCAAGTTCGGCGAGGCCGGCATCCAAGCCGAGATCACCGGCCGCCCGAAACACATCTACAGCATTTGGCGCAAGATGCAGCGCAAGGAGGTCGAGATCGCCGAGATTTTCGATCTGCGCGCGGTGCGCATCCTGGTCGGCTCGGTCGCGGACTGCTACGCCGCGCTCGGGGTGGTGCATGGACTCTGGAAGCACATCCCAAAGGAGTTCGACGACTATATCGCCACGCCCAAGGGCAACATGTATCGGTCGCTCCACACGGCCGTCGTCGGGCCGGAGGACAAGCCGCTCGAGGTGCAGATCCGCACCCACGAGATGCACCAGCATGCCGAGTTCGGTGTGGCCGCCCATTGGGCCTACAAGGAGGCCAAGGGCCACGACGCCGAGTTCCAACGGCGCGTCATCTGGATGCGCAACTGGCTGGAGCTCAAGAACGAAAGCGACGAGACCGGCGGCTTCCTCGAGCGCTTCAAGGCCGAGTTCGAGCCGATCCACATCTATGTGCTGACCCCGCAGTCGAAGGTCATCGAGCTGCCCAAGGGGTCCACCGCACTCGACTTCGCCTACGCCATCCACTCGGAGGTCGGCAATCGCTGCCGCGGCGCACGCATCAACGGGCGGATCGTGCCTCTGAACTACGAGCTGCACAGCGGCGAGACCGTCGAGATCCTGACCCAGAAGAACGCTTCGCCCAGCCGCGATTGGTTGAGTCCCCATCACGGCTATCTGACCACGGCGCGCGCCCGCAACCGGGTGCGCCAATGGTTCAAACAGCTCGATCACGATCAGCATCTGCAAGGCGGTCGCGTCACGCTGGAGCGCGAGCTGAGCCGACTGGGCATCGCGGAGAAGCCCAACCTGGAAGAGCTCGCGATCCGCTTCAACTTCAAGCGAGGCGATGATCTGCTGGCCGCGATCGGGCGCGGCGATCTGTCGGTCGGACAGGTCGCACGTCAGGTCGGGGAGCGCAAGACCGAGGAGATCAAGGAGATCGAGCCCAAGCTGCGCCAGCCGCACAAGCCGCGGTTGGAGGGCGCCACCGATGTCGTGGTGGAGGGCGTCGACGACCTCATGACCCATCTCGCACCCTGCTGCAAGCCGGTGCCCTACGACCCCATCGTCGGGTTCGTCACACGCGGTCGCGGGGTCACCATCCATCGCAAGGACTGCAGCAACCTCAAGAATCTGCCGCCCGCGGAGGCCGAGCGCCTCATCGAGGTGCGCTGGGCGGATCAACCCGCCGATGCCGGTTATTCGGTAGACGTGCTGGTGATCGCCGCCGACCGTAAAGGGCTGCTGCGCGATGTCTCCTCGGTGCTCTCCGACGACGACGTGGACGTGCTCGGCGTCAACACCCATTCGGAGCGCTCCACGGATACGGCGGCGATGCGCTTCACCCTGGAAGTCAAAAACATGGCGCATCTCGAGAAGATCCTGGCGAAGCTGCAGCAGATCCCGGATGTCCTGGACGTGCGGCGGTCTTACTGAGATGTGGCGCGCAGAGATCGACGGGGCGCAACAGGGGCGGACGCAAGCATCGCTCGGGACCATCGCCGAGGCGTTCGAGATCCCCGCGCCGGTGGAGGCGATCGCGCCCTACGGGCGGGGGCTGATCAACGATACCTTTCGCGTCGAGGCCGGCGGAACGCGCTACGTGCTCCAGCGCATCAACGGCGCGGTCTTTCCCGATCCGTTGCGGATCATGTCCAACATCCAGGCACTCGATCGACAGGCACGGCAGCACCCCGATCTCGGATTCCAGGTTCCGGCGCTGATTGCGACCCGTGCGGGCGACGTGGGTCTGCGCGCGCCGGACGGAAACGTCTGGCGTCTCATGACCTTGATCGAGGATGCAGTCAACCTGCCGCGCATCGAGACTCCCGAGCAGGCCCGCGAGGTCGGCAGGCTCCTCGGTCGCTTCCATACGCTGCTTCAATCGCTGCCCGCCGATGCTCTGGGCGTCACACTACCCGGATTTCACGACACGCCGGCCTATCTCGCGCGCTTTCTGTCGGTCCTGGAGCGGATCGAGGGCGCCCGGACGGACCCTGCGGTCGCGACCTGCGTCCGGTTCGCGATCGACCGCCAAGCGCTCGCGAGGCGACTCGCCGATGCACGCAATCGAGGCGAGATCCCCGTGCGCGTCATCCACGGCGACCCCAAGATCGACAACATCCTCTTCGATCGCGACAGCGGACGTGCACTCGCCCTGATCGACCTCGACACCCTGCAACCCGGCCTCATCCTGCACGACATCGGCGACTGTCTGCGCTCTTGCTGCAACCACAGCGGCGAGTCCGCCGACGGGCGCACCCAGGTCGCGTTCGATCTCGCGGTCGCCGAGACGATCCTCCACGCCTATGCCGAGCAGACGCGCGACTGGCTGAGCCCCGAAGAGATCGCCCTGATCCCCGAGGCGATCCGCCTCATGCCCTTCGAACTCGGCCTGCGATTCCTGACCGATCACCTCGACGGCGACCGCTATTTCAAGGTCGCGGAGCCCGGCGAGAATCTGCGCAAGGCGGGGATCCAGTTCGCGTTGGTCACGGACATCGAAGGCAAGGCCGCAGACATCAAGGCGATGGTTAGCCGCTGTTTTCAAACCCCGTAGTTGTGCCGAGCGAGAGCGAGGCACCCAAACGCCAGTGGTTGTTGCGCATCCTATCGTCAGCGCAGCCTACCGCGCTTCCCCAACGACCGGAGGTCACACCGTGCCCGGAACCGACGATGCCTTGCTTCGCGCGCTGACCCACCTCGCCGACCTGCTCGCCCGCATCGGGCACCCGCGGGCCGCGGAGGTCGCCGACCAGGTCGTCCTCTTTGCGGAGGCGCCCGATCGCGTGCGTCACCGCCTCGACGCTAATGACTGGTGGGCCGGCGCCGGCTCGCTGGCGGCCGAGACGATGGCCGACAATCCTGGCCTGCCGGAGACGGTCTGGCGCCACGAGGTCCGCGAATTTCGGGAGCTGATGATCGAGATCGGCGAGAGCTTGCAGGCCGAAGGCGCCGCCAATCCGGGCATCTCCTCCTGGCTCCTCGCCTTCAACAACTGGAACGCGTCAGAGGTTTGAGATGACGCGCCTGGCGCGTCGGCAGCGTCCCCCCGGCCTTCGGCGACGGCGGCGGGATCCGCCGCGTCGGGTCGAACGACAGGCGTCCACGCGCACCGCAGGCGGCATAGTCGCTGCGCAAAGCCTCGGTGGCCGACTCCGCCGTCCCCTGCAGCGACAGCCAGGCGTGCAGGCCCTCGTACAGATGCTCGAGCGGGATGCCGTGTGTCTTGCCCGAGTCGGCGTAGAACCAATCGGACCAAGCGAGGAAACGCTCGAATGGCGCATCGCCCAGCAGGAGCGGCAGCGTCAGCCCGAAGCGCCCCGAGTTGCCCACCAGATCCCAGTAGCGCGCGAACCGCGTCAACCGCTGCATCGTTGCCCGGTCGATGCGATCGCTGGCGAGTAGGCTGTACGGTGGGTCCGGGCTGAACACCAACCCGAACCGCTCGGCGTGCCGGCAGACCGGCGCACCGCGCAGCCGCTTCAGAATCCCGACCTGGATCTCGTGCGGCCCGATCCGCATCAGCCGATTGAAGCCGGCCCCGAACGAGGCCGGATCCTCGCCAGGCAGGCCGATGATGAGGTCGGCGTGCAGATGCGCGGTCGTTTCGGCATGCAGCCAGCGCAAATTGGCCTCGGCCTGCACATCGTCCTGACGCCGCGAAATCAGTGCCTGCACCTCGGGATTGAAGGTCTGTACGCCGATTTCCAACTGCAGCGTTCCCGCCGGAAACGCCGCGAGCATTCCCTTCAGCCGCTCCGGCAGATGGTCCGGGACCAGCTCGAAGTGCAGAAAGGGCAGGTCGTCCGGACGCTTCCGGATGCGCTCCAGAAAGAACCCCAGGATCGCTGCGGCGTGATCGATCTTGAGGTTGAAGGTGCGGTCGACGAACTTGAACCGGCGAGCACCGCGCGCATACAGCCGCTCCAGCTCCGCGATCAGCGGCGCGAGCGGAAACGGCCACGCGGTCCGATCCAGCGCGGACAGACAGAATGCACACTTGAACGGACAGCCGCGCGACGCCTCGACGTACAGATTTCGCCGCCGCAGGTCCTCGTCCGAGAACTCGTCGTAGGGAAAGCGGATGCTGTCCAGAGGCGGCTGCTCGCCCGCATGCACCTTCGCCGCGGGCCGCTGTCCATCCAGGATCGCTCCCGCCAGCCGGGCGAAGGTCACCTCGCCCCAACCCGTCACCACATAGTCCGCCAGCGCGCAGATTTGCTGCGACTCGACCTCGTGACTCACCTCCGGACCGCCGAGCACGACCGCCACATTCGGAGCCGCCTCCTTGAGCAAGGCGACGACACGCGTCAAGGGCGCGACATTCCAGATGTAGACCGACAACCCCACGATGCGCGGTCGTTCGGCCAGCAGCTGCTCGACGACCTCCTCGGGTGCCGCGCCCAGCACGAATTCGCACAGTATGCTGACCTCGCGCAGCGGCCCGAGATTCGCCCGCAGATAACGCAACGCCAGCGAGGCATGCGCATAGCGCGCGTTCAGGGTGGCGAGGACGATCGAGGTCGGCATGCAGGGGCTCCTGGTTCGGAGGACAGGTTAACCTGCTTTCCCGGAAAGAATCGACCGAGGGTAGGGGCGACTTCAGTCGCCCCGTGATCTTGCACCCAAGCCCAGTCGGGATGCCTTAGGCAAGAAATCGCTGAATGACTCTCGTCCTAAACCATACCGAGTCGAGTCCGCCGTGACCGGAAGCGCCGTATGATCGCGTCAGCGTCATTCGCTGGAACGCCCACCCAAGCCCTCAAGACCTCGTGACACCCGCTCCGCGGTGTCACGCATGCCCTGGCGCTCTGCGCCACGTGCCACGATGACCGAGGGGGCACGACCAATGCCGATCGTGCCAATCGGTTGACCGCGATTACACGAGTCGCGTGGAACCGATCGGAATCACGCCATGACCACCACGAACACCGGAGGTCGATGACGCCGCCCCGATCGTTGCTCTCGGCGGACTGAAGTTCGCCTGTCCCTGGGGCCGGTTGAAACCGGCGAACCCGAATGCCGATGCCCCGACTTCAGTGGGCCCCGAGTACGCCGCCTTTCGTCGCAATTTCGCCTGGCCGAGCACCGGTCCCGGAAACACGCCCCGGTTGGATCGGGGCTGAACCTTTCTCTAATCAGGATCTTCTTTCTATTAAACGCGGTTTGTTCCTGGTTGTTCAGTATTCAGAGCTGATCCAGAATCCGCTTGCGAATCGACTGGTATTCTTCAACGCTGATTAAACCCTGCCTGCGCAACGCCTCCAATTCCTCCAGACGCTGGGCCGTCGCCCCGCTTGCCCCCGGAGAAGCCCGCGTTGCCGCGGCCGGCTGTGCGGGCAACGCCGAGGAGGCGGTCACCATCGGCGCGTCAGGGCGGCACTCCAGCTCCACGGTGAGGCTGCGACTGAGCAGATCGTTGTCGACCTCCATGGTCTCGGGCGTGCACCCGGATCGCTCAAGCGTAAGGGTTCCCTCCCGATGCCAGTCGAGCCCCTTGCGCTTGTGCGGAAATACGCGATCCGCATAGATCTGCATCGGCGTGGTCCCGATCACCTGGCCATTTGCCAACACGGTAGCACCGGCTGGGTCAGACCGAATATTGACGGGAATCGACCAACAGCCCTGCAGCGTCAACGCCAGGGCGGTGACGCCCAAGACGGCGACCTTGGATCGGATGGTAGTCATGTGATCTTTAGGTTCCCAAGGCCGGTTTCACGGACGCTCAAAGAGCTGGCGCGGCACCTGCTCGGCCAGCAGGGCGCCTTGAGCCACTAGCAGCCGGGCCAGATTGTACGCCACCAAGGAGGCCCAAAGCAGCGCGGGTCTCGCACCAGGCTCACGTTTTGAGCCACCTCCTGGTTTACACTCGCTGGACAAGCCGGCTGAGGGGTCATCGAAAACCTGGCCGCAGACACCCTAAGGACCAGTCGATCGACTCAGGAAAGAGGGAGCAGCATGGACGAAGTTTTCCGCAACAACTGCTCGATTTCAAGGTTAAACAAAGGCTTAAGATGCCAGTGTCGGACGCCGTACGATCTGGAGGATAGCCTCCGATGACGGACGATTGCTTCTATGCACACAGTGCAAACGCGTCCGGCGCTTGGCACCTTCTCAGCGCCCACCTAAAAGAAGTAGGCCGTCTGGCCCGAATCCACGCTGGTTCAGCCCCCTGGCGCGAGGAGGCTGGTCTCGCCGGGGATCAGCACGATCTCGGCAAATACGGCGACCGCTTCCAAGCACGTCTCCGGGGACAGGATTCGGGGCTGGATCATTGGTCGCTCGGTGCCTGGCTGGCACTCAGGCAACATCAGGCCGTTGCCGCAGCGCTCGCGATTCAAGGCCATCACGTTGGGCTGCAAAGGGGGGACGGTAACTCCCTGCTGGGCTTGGATCCAACCAAGCTCATGAGCCGACATCCTCAGGGTCTAGCCCTCTCCGACCCTGAGCCGGACCGACTCTGTGCCCGTGCCCACGTCGATGGTTTGGACTTCCAGACACCGCCGATCAAGGTCGTCACGAGTTGGGACAAAGCGGTCGCAGCCATGCTCGACGTGCGCCTGCTCTTCTCCTGTCTGGTCGATGCCGACTTCCTGGATACCGAGGCCCACTTCGAGGGCACTGTGGCCGGCAAGCGTCCTCGAGCGCCTGGCCCGGTGCTCGATCCACAAGCCGCTCTGGGCGCTCTCGATCGTTATATGCGCGAGGGCATCCGCCCGGGAACCCAAGCACAACCGGCCGTGCGGGAGGCACGCGCGGCGCTTTGGAACGCCTGCACCGCTGCCGCCCAAGCGTTGCCCGGATGCTTCACCCTCACTGCGCCTACCGGCTCCGGCAAGACCCTGGCCATGCTCAAGCTCGCTCTGGAGCACGCGCGGCGCCACGGGCTCAAGCGCATCGTCTTGGCGGTTCCCTTCCTCACCATCATCGAGCAGACCGCTCGTGTCTACCGCGACGTCTTTGCAGGTTTCCCGGAACACTTCGTTCTGGAGCATCACAGCCTGGCGGGGCTCGGTGCCGAAACGGCGCTCGGCGACGCCCAGCCCGCTCAAGAGCGCGAACGCCGATTGCTCGCCGAGAACTGGGACGCCCCGATCGTCATCACCACCAATGTTCAACTGCTGGAGTCGCTGTTTTCCAACCGTCCGTCCAGTTGCCGTAAGCTCCACAACCTCATGGAGTCGGTCATCCTGTTCGACGAGGCTCAGAGTCTGCCGGCGCACTTGGCGGTGCCCACGCTGGCCACCCTGTCGCATCTGTCGGTGGCCTACCGCTCCAGCGTCGTCTTTGCCACCGCGACCCAGCCCGCCTTCGACTCGCTGCACGACGCAGTCATCCAGCATGCTGCCTCCGGCTGGCAACCGGTCGAGGTCGTTCCCGACCATCCCGCCCTATTCGCCGTCCTGAAGCGTGTCGCCGTGACCTGGCCTGCTCCCGGCGAGACGCGGAGCTGGGACGCCCTCGCCGCCGAGATCCAAGAGACTCCCCAAGCCCTTGTGGTCGTGAATCTCAAGCGCCACGCGCTGGCGTTGCTGGAGGCCCTGGATGCTGTGCCGAGTATCGAGCACCTTTCGACCAACCTTTGTCCAATGCATCGGCGGGCCGTGCTTGAGCGCGTGACACGCCGGCTTACGAGCGCCGAACCCTGCCGACTGATCTCGACCCAATGCGTCGAGGCCGGAGTCGATCTGGATTTTCCTCGGGTCTTTCGCGCCTTTGCACCGCTGGAGTCCATTGCCCAAGCGGCGGGGCGCTGCAATCGGGAAGGACGGCTCCGCGAAGCCGGCGAGGTCTTGGTCTTCGATCCGGAGGACCTGGGCGATTGGCGTCGACGCTATCCAACCCACGCCTATTTCCAGGCGGCGGAGGTCACGCGCCGAATCCTCTTGGAGCAGGGTGCGATCGACATCAACGACCCCGGGGCCTTCCGAGACTATTACCGTCAACTCTACGACCTGACCCAGCCAGGCAGCCAGAACCCGGCTTTCGACGACGCCATCAAGTCGCGTGATTTCGCAGAGATTGCCCGCTTGTACCGGCTGATCGAGCAGGACGCCATACAGGTCTTGGTACCCTGGGGAGAACGGCTGACCGATTTCGAAGCCTTGAGAGCTGAAGCGGAAACGGACGGTATCGACGGTGCCTGGATGAGGAGTGCCCAGGGCCTCGCTGTCAGCCTTTATCGCCCCCGGGCTGATCACCCCGCTTGGAGCATTCTCATCCCTGCGAAGCTTCGCCGAACCGGAAAGGTCGAGCGAAAACACGAAGAGTGGTTTATTCTCGAAGATCCGCGGGGCAAGCACTATGACGAGACCCGGGGGCTCATCCTGCCCCAGTCGGAACGGGTGCTCATTGGTTGAAAGCATTTCTGCAGGAATGGACGGGCCATTGGTCTCCGAGTCCCGATCAGCATACGGATCCGCAATCCATAGGAGGAACAATGGTCAACGGAACGCATACCCTTGAAGTCTGGGGTGACTTTGCCTGCTTTACCCGACCGGAGGCGAAGGTCGA
>NZ_JAABRP010000183.1 GCF_011390875.1 Thiocapsa sp. | reverse complement strand
CTACTGGGACGCCCGCCGGGAGGGTGACCGGGTACGGCCTTACTTCCATTGGCAAGTCACCCGCGTCGAGGTGCTCGAGCCGCCTCGCTACATCGCCCTGCGGCGCAATGAGGTCAAGGATCGGGTGCCGGGAACCGCCGTGCTGAACAAGTGGATGCGGGGTACCGCCCGCCCCGAGCCGCTCTGGGCGGATGGTGGTAAGGACGAGCTCGGCACCGATCAGAAGGGGCGCACGCAACGCCAGACCATGGCCCTCAAGAACGTTCGTTACCTACTGACCGCCAAGATCGTTCCAAAGGCAGCGTTCGCAGCAGAACGGGGCGCCATGA
>NZ_JAABRP010000182.1 GCF_011390875.1 Thiocapsa sp. | reverse complement strand
CTACGCCGCCTCGTCGCGCCTTGCCGGACACCGCGCGGGACGCACTCGAGGGGCCGTTCAACTGCCGGATCTAGGTTGAACGACCGCAATCATCCCTGAACGCCCGCGGCCGGTGGCCGACGCCGGCCCGCCCACTCCTCGTCCTCCCGCAGCCCCGGACGCGCCACTGCCGGAACACGTGGTACCACGTATAGGCCCGGTGCCGCCGCTTGGCTAGTCTGACTCGGCGCATCCGTCGTGGCCCGTCTTCGAACGGGCACACACCAGGCTTTCGTGCGGCGGATGACACGACAACGCGCATCAACCACCGAAGAGATCCGAGCCATGAGCGAGCACCAAGCCAGCCTTTACGAACGCCTCGGCGGGTTCGACGGCATTTCCGCGATTACCGAAGATATTTGGGCCAATCACACCCGCAATCCCGCGATCAAGCAACGTTACGCCGACAGCGACGCGGAGAAGGTCAAGGGCCTGGTCCGGGACATGTTCTGCGCCGGCACCGGCGGTCCCGAGAACTACGCCGGAATGGACATGCTGAGCGCGCACCGCGGCATGAACATCAGCGATCAGGAGTTCGTGGCCGTGCTCGACGACGTGCTGGATGCGATGGCGAAGAACGACGCCGGCAAGCGCGAGCAGGATGAAGTGTTGTCGATCCTGTATTCCATGAAGGCCGAGATCGTTCACGTTTGATCACCCCAATCGCGAGGACAACGCAATGAGCGCCAGCTCCACCGCCAAAGTCACCTGGGATGCGGAGGTTTGCGTCCATGCCGGCAACTGCGTCAAGGGCCTGCCGGCCGTTTTCAAAGTCGGCTCCGACGGGCTGGAGATCCACCAGGACGCGGCGTCGAAGGACGACGTCCGTGCAGTCGTCGCAAGCTGCCCGTCCGGCGCGCTGCACTACGACGACTGACGCCCGCGCCGGGTACCCGCCGGCGCATTCGGCGCTCGCGCGCAAGGCCGAGCGCACGCCACCGAATAACGAGAGGAGTGATCACATCATGATCGGCGAGCATCTACATACAAAGATCCAGCTGTTCGGGTTGCCCGGCGACCCCGATACCTTGAAATGTCTGATGACGGCCGGAGAGAAGGGCGTCGATATCGAAAGCCGGGTCGTGGGGACGGAGGCCCTTTCCAGCGATTCCCAGGAATTCCGCTCGATGTCGCCGTTCGGCTCTATCCCTTGCCTGCGCGATGTGGACTTCACCCTCTGCGGTACGCTGACCATCATGTCGTACCTGAACGACAAGGGTTTCGGGCCGTCGCTCATTCCGCGTAACGGCGTCGCCCGCGCGCTGCATTACCAATGGTCGGAATTCGCGACGCACCATGTTGCGCCCCATGTGAACGTCCTGCTCGCCGGAAAGGATGTGGACCGCGCCGTTTCCGCGCTGGCGGTCGCCTTCGATGCACTGGACTCGCAGCTGCGCAACAAGCGCTACAAGGGGCCTTTCATCGTCGGCGAATTCTCGCTGGCGGATATTCACTGGGCGCCCTATGCGCACTGCTGCGAGCTGACCGGTCACGGCGAGCTGGTGTCCGCGCGCTCGGCCGTCGGCGAGTGGTGGCAAGCCGTTCAGGGCCACAAGAGCACCAGTAAGGAGAACTTCGTCGCGTCGAGCGTGCTGCCGACCATGGACGAGATCAAGGGTCGCCATATCCGCTCCGTCGCCATCAACGCCTAAACAATGTTCGCCGGAGTCTTGGCTCCGCAGCGGCGGCGCGCCATCGATCGCGGTCACGGCCCCGGGGCGACCGGATCGACAGCGGTAGAGAGACGGGAGACGGATCATGTTCGGTTTTGGCAAAGTCAAGAAGACCCACCGGGTTCAGTTGCAACCATCGGGCGTTGGGCTCGATGTTCAGCCCGGCGACAACCTGCTCAAGGCGGGCCTCGCAGCCGGCCTCGGATGGCCCCACGACTGCCGCGTCGGCAGCTGCGGCACCTGTAAGGCGCGTCTGATCGAGGGCAAGATCAAGGAATTATCGGACTTCGCTTATGTACTGAGCGGCGAGGAGCTCGATAAGGGCATGATCTTGGCCTGTCAGACCGCGTTGAAGAGCGATCTGGTGGTGGAGGTTGCGCTGAACACCGCGGATGCGTCGGCGAGACCGGTCGCAACGGTGGCAGGGGCGGTGAGCAAGGTCCGTCTATTGACCCACGACATCATGGAGCTCTCGATCCGTCTGGAGCGCCCGCTGCGGGAGGACCATAGCCATTATCTCGCCGGCCAGTACGCGGACCTGAGCTTCCCGGGCATCAGCACGCCGCGCTCCTACTCCTTTGCCACGCCGCCGGAGGATGACGACCGGCGTGGGCTGACATTCTTTGTCCGCAAGGTTCCCCGTGGCGAGCTGACGACCTGGTTATTCGATGCCGATCGCACCGGCTGCGCGCTGACGGTGACCGGACCTTTCGGGTCGTTCTGGCTGCGCGATGGCGATGGTCCCGTCATCTGCGTCGCGGGCGGCAGCGGCATGAGCTCGATCAAGGCGCTGCTGGAGCATGCCGCCAACGTCGGTTGCGCTCGCGATGTCGTGTATCTATTCGGCGCTCGCTCTGAGCGCGACCTCTATTGCCTGGATGCCATGGAGGCCGTGGCGGCACGCTGGCACCCCGAGCACAGTATGCGCTTTCTGCCGATCCTGTCGGACGAACCTGAGGACAGCGACTGGTCCGGGTCGCGCGGGCTGGTGACCGAGCACATCCGGTCGCAGCAACTCGACTGGTCTCGGACACAGGCCTATTTGTGCGGCCCCCCGGGCATGATCGATGCGGCCATCGAAGTCCTGCAGGCGCAGGGAATCGGCGACGATGCGATCCACTTCGACAAGTTCCTCGATGCCAGCAGCATCCCTGGCGGGCGCCATTGACGCGAGTGTCGTGACTTCCGGTTCGTTCGCGACGCAGCCGGGCGAGGCGGCGCGCTGGACTCCGACCTTCTATATTCGTAAGGTACGAAAAGGCGAGCTCACGACTTGGTTATTCGGCGCGGACGGGCGCGGTGCAACTCTCTCCGCAAGTGGCCCCTACGGCGTATTCCGACTGCGCGACGGAGACGGTCCCATCGCTTGCGTCGCCGAAGGCGCCATCCTATTCGACAAGCTCCTCGACGCCGGCACGATGCCCGGCGGCCGCCGTCAAGGCTAGCAGGTGCAGACGCCACGGCACGGAACCTTTTGGAGGGGCCTCACAACGAAAGACAAGAGACTAAAAAGAGAGGCGCGGCAATCGTACCCGCCTCCCGATACTCCCGGAGGAAAATCATGGCTGAGGGTGTACAAACGGCGAGCCACGGCACAAACGTGCTCGCTGCCGCGCGCGGCGGAATAACGGCGGCTGACTATCGGTCATTCGTGCTCGAGTCTTGGCGCCGATGCATCGACGACTTCGGTCTAGCACCCGAGCGCAGAGACGAGCCGGAGGTGCTCGACCGGGCCGAGATCGCCGAGCGGCGAGAGGCCTGTTGTCATCTCGTGGAGATGGCGAAATCCGAGATGACCGGTCTCTACCAGCAGGTCGCCGGCTCCGGTTATTCCATCCTGCTGTCGGACGCCGACGGCGTCGTGCTCAACTACATCGGCGACCCGCTGTTCACGACCGCGGCGGCCAGCGCCGGCATGGTGAACGGCGCGAGCTGGTCGGAGTTGGCCCAGGGCACCAACGGGATCGGCACCTGCCTGGTGGAAAAGCGCCCCATCGTGGTCCATCGCGAAGAGCATTTCTTCACCAAAAACACCGGGCTGACTTGCGCCGCCGCGCCCATCTTCGAGCCCACCGGAGAGATCGCAGGCGTGCTCGACGCGTCCAGTGAATCGCACATGGCCCAGCAGCATACGGTGGCGCTGGTGAATATGTCGGCGCAGCTGATCGAGAACCGGCTCTTTATCTGTCGGATGCGGGACAACTATGTACTGCGCTTCCACAGCCGGCCCGAGTTTGTCAGCACACTCGGCGAGGGCATCATTGCCTTCGATCCGAGCGGGCGGCTGCGGGCCGCGAACCGCAGCGCGCTGTTTCAGCTGGGATTGTCGACGGTGGACGAGATCGCCGGGCGTCCCATCCAGGAGATCTTCAACCTCCGTGTCGACGACGCGCTGTCGCGCGCGCAGCGCCAATCGAACCATCCGCAGCCGCTGCGCGAGGTAAAGGGCGGCAGGCGCTTCTACGCCAGCTTCCAAGCGCCGTCCGAGCAGATGGAGGGCATGTCCCGGGGCTTGACGATACCACGGCCCTTCGCGTCGATGGAGACGCCCACGGCGCGCCTGCCGTTCGAAGGACTGCAGTTCGGCGATACACGGATGAAGCGCAACGCCGAGCGTGCCGCAAAGCTGATCGAGCGCGATATCCCCTTCATCGTCCTCGGTGAGACCGGCACCGGGAAGGATGTCTTCGCACGGGCGCTCCATCAGGCCGGCCCGCGGCGCAACAAGCCCTTCGTGGCCGTGAACTGCGCCTCGATCCCCGAGACGCTGATCGAGAGCGAGCTGTTCGGCTACCGGCCCGGCGCCTTCACCGGCGCGAGCCGAGAGGGTAGCCGGGGCAAGATCGTCCAGGCCCATGGCGGCACGCTGTTTCTCGACGAGATCGGCGATATGCCGCTGGAGCTCCAGGCCCGGCTGCTGCGGGTGCTCGAGGAGCGCGCCGTGATTCCGCTCGGCGGCGAGACGCCCATCGAAGTCGACATCCAGCTCATCAGCGCAACCCATCAGAACCTGAAGCAGCAGGTTATGGACGGCGGCTTTCGCGAGGATCTCTACTATCGCCTGCACGGCCTGAGCCTACAGCTACCGCCGCTGCGCGAGCGCGAGGACCGCCGCGAGCTGATCCGGCATCTGCTTGATGGCGAGGCCGGCGGCCCCGGTCGCTTGGAGATCGAACCGGAGGCCATGGCGCTGATGGATGCCTACGAATGGCCGGGCAACATTCGCCAGCTGCGCAACACACTGCGCACGCTGGTCGGCCTGAGCGAGGGCGGCGTGATCCGGGTCGATGACCTGCCCGATGATCTGCTGCTGGGCGAAGAGAGCCTTGACCGGCCGGCGAGACCGAGCAATCCGTTGGATGTGGCCGAGCGCGACGCGATCCTGCGCGAGCTCGAGGCCGCCCACTGGAACGTGACCCGGGTTGCGTCGAAATTGACACTGAGCAGGAACACTCTGTACCGCAAAATGAAACGCTACCGCATCAAGCCGCCGCGCTGAGGTCGGCCGCTTGTTGTGTTGCCCGCGCCGGCGGGCGTGCATGGCACGCCCGATGAACCGGGTTGTCGTCTCGCCGTGCCCCGGGACAGCTGCGGTTCCGCGGCAGCCATATCCGGGTGGATACTTCCGGGGGAGTTCTTGGCCGTCGAGCCGGCGCCTGGTCGGGCACCGTGGCCCGCTCTTTGCCTCGGGCCTTGGAGTCCGGCTCGATTCGAACAAAAGGGGCAAAGAATGAGCGAGCTCGCCGTGCGCGTCCAGCGTGGCGAACTGCATGTCAACGCCGCGCACATCATGACCTTCGACGGGACCTGCGAGAACCTGCACGGTCACAATTTCCATGTCGAGAATGATGCCCTTGCGGGGCTGAGTCGCCTGCAGGTTGCTGTGGAGGAGGCGGGCTGCCGATGGGGCATTCACACCCGCCGTTTCGATGCCCGGCACTGAGGCGCCGCGCGTCGCCTGGGGCATCACCGGATCCGGTCATTTCCTGCCCGAGTGCCTGGCGCTGGTGGAACGCTTGCCGGCCGTGGACCTGTTTCTGAGCCGCGCGGCCGCAGAGGTTCTGCAGGTTTACGGCTACCCGGTGCGGGAGCTTCAGGCCCGGTTTCGGGTATTCCGCGACAGCGCCGCGAGTGCGCCGCCGGTCGGGCTTTTCTACGAGGGCCGGTACGACTTGGTGGTGGTCGCGCCGGCGACGTCCAACAGCGTCGCCAAGATGGTCTACGGCATCTCGGATACGTTGGTCACCAACATCTATGCCCAGGCCGGGAAGTGCCGGATCCCGAGCCTAGTGTTTGCTTGCGACGCCTCGCCCGAACTCGTCACCGAGGCCCCGGGCGGTCCGGTGCCGGTCTATCCGCGGCCGATCGACCTAAGCAATACCGAGGCATTGGCCGGGCTCGCGTTTACCGAGGTGGTGGTCGACCCCGACGGGCTTGAGCGGGCGCTGTCGACGCGTCTGCGCCAGCCGTCCGTGAGCAGTGCTCAGCCGTCGCCTTGCGACCCCTAACCGACCAGCCTGCGGCAGTGCTGTCGTCGCTGGCCGGCAAACGACGAACAGGTCCCGATCCGCGTGGCTGAAAAACGCCTGTTGCTGACCGCCACCCTCGCAGAGCCGAGCCTGCGGCGCACTCGCGGCGCCTGCGCTTGGGTTATCGTGTCCTTCAACACCCTCGCTCAACGCAGCAGGCGCTCCTCGCCGAAGCGCTCGACCTCATCCGGGTGGCGGATGACGTCCGGGTCCTTTCGGACGCGACGCGGCAGGGCGGCAAGCGGGACATTCTCGGCGACGAAGCGCCGACCGATCGCATTGTTGTGGTAGTCCATGGCCCGCTCGTCCGGGGTATTGCCCGGCCGCAGTTCTTGGGCATCGGTGACGGTGGTTGCGAAGATCGGCCCGAAGGTGCGGGTCAGCAGGAAGCTCCAAATCACATGGCGCATCGCATCCTGGAGCCAGACATCATCCGGTGCGTACCGTGTCGCGAGCGCGCGCGCCTGATCGGTCAGCATCAGGAGAACGGGCGCCCGCAGCGGGTAGAAGGATACGAGCTCGATCTGCTCGGGGACCAGGTCAAGGCCCTTGACCTGTGCGATTGCTCGGATGTCGTCTTCCCGGAACCGCAGCTTGAAGGTCTCTCCCACGCGCTCGGTGTAGAGGGTTGCGACTTGGTCGACACCGTCGATGTCGAGGATGACATCGCCGCTGAACTCGACCTCGCCGACTGCGTGATTCTCGAAGAACAACGCCTTCAGCTTCTCGCGGATCGTTTTCGCGGCCTGTCGCGGGTTGCCCAGCGGAAGATCGCCGATCGCCAAGCGGACGTTGGTAAAGCGGTCGAACGGCAACTGCCGGGGGCGATCCGATGGATCGAGGCGGACCTCCAAGCCGGTGGCCTGAATGGAGCCGCGCAAGCTGAACGGGTGGGTCAGTCGCACCTCGAGTGTCGCGATGTCGAGTTGCGAGCGCAGCTGAATCCGATCCCGTGGATTCAGATCGAGCCGAGTCTCCAGATCGCTCAGCACCAGGCCGTTCAGCCAAGGCGAGATCCGTACGCCCGAGAAGGCGACATCGCCCAGCCCGAGACCGACCGGCTCCAACCGTGCCTGCAACGTCGGAAGCGCCTCGCGCGCGAGCGACGGCAACAACGCCGAGGTCAGGGCCCAGACCAAGGCCCACAGGCTCCCGACGAGCAGAAGCAGGATGAGTGGGCGGTGTTTGCGCAATTTCGACGACTGACGATGCATGGCGAGGATGCGGGATCATGGAGAGCCGCGGGCGGGTGCCTTGGCGGGCGGATAGCATACGTCACAATGACCGAAGTATCGGTTTCGATCGTCATGCCGCCCTCAACCCTTCACGCAGACGACCTGTTTCAGCGTATGTACCACCTCAACCAGGTCCGCCTGGTTGGCCATGACCTGGTCGATGTCTTTGTAGGCACCCGGAATCTCATCAAGCACACCCTTGTCCTTGCGACAGATCACCCCTTGGGTCTGAGCCGCCAGATCCGCCGGCGTGAACTGTTTCTCCGCCGCGGTGCGGCTCATCCGGCGCCCGGCGCCATGGGCACAGGAGGAGAAACTCTCGGGATTGCCCTTGCCGCGCACGATGTAGCTGCGCGCGCCCATGCTGCCGGGGATGATGCCGAGATCGCCTTCCCGCGCCCGGATCGCACCTTTGCGGGTGACCCAGACGTTCGACCCGAAGTGGTGCTCGCGCTCGACGTAGTTGTGATGACAGTTGACCACCGCCTCGGTGACGGTGAAGGCCGGCAGGTGGCGGGCGAGCGCGGCCAGCACCAGAGCCATCATCTGCTCGCGATTCTCCCGTGCATAGGCCTGCGCCCACGAGACCGCGGCCACGTAGTCGTCGAAGTGCTCCGAGCCCTCCGGCAGATACGCGAGATCCCGGTCGGGGAGCTGGATCATCCAGCGCTCCATGTCGCGCCGGGCCAGCTCGATGAAGTAATGGCCGATGGCATTGCCGATGCCGCGGCTGCCCGAGTGCAGCATGACCCACACGCGCCCGGACTCGTCGAGGCAGACCTCGATGAAATGATTGCCGCCGCCTAGGGTGCCGATCTGGTTGACCCAGTTGGAGAAGCGACCGAAGGCCTTGAGCAGCTGCGGGTGCTTCTCGGTCAGCGCGTCGAGCGGCGCGGCGAAGGGCGTGGCCGCCTCGGTCAGCGCGCGCGCATCGGTGTGCTGGGAACGCCCCACCGGTACGTCGCGGCTGATCTGGTCAAAGACCTTCTTCAGCGCTCGTTCGTCGATTTGCTCGGCGCCGAGTGACGTGCGCGCGGCGGCCATACCGCAGCCGATATCGACCCCAACGGCAGCCGGGATGATCGCTCGATCGGTAGCGATAACGCTGCCGATGGTGGCGCCGATGCCGGCATGCACGTCCGGCATGGCGGCGACATGACGATGGATGAAGGGCAGCTTCGAGAGGTTGACCAGCTGCGTGCGCGAGCGCTCGTCCAGTTCCTCAGTCCACACTTTGACCGGCTTGTCGCCCTCGGTGATGACTTGCTTGATCGTCATGGCTCCTCCTGCCGCTCATTCGGCGGCACACGATGGCACGGCCGACAGCGGCCATGCTGGATACTGGCAGGGAGGACGCGCTGGAAAGGGACCTTGGGTGTCCGGTCTTGCTGCTCCCCGCCGGATCGTCTGACGGGGTAAGACCGGTCAGGCGATCAGAGTTCGCGTGTTCTTGGCGTTCCGAAACGGCGATGACCGTTGTCGGAGGGTCGATATGACACGCGCACTGGCTCGGGTTTGCGGTGTATGCCGAACAGGCAGCCGCCAACCGACGCGCACGCCGACCATGAGACGCCGGAGGCGCTCGGTTGGGTCTTTGCACTGAGGCTTGGTTGGTGCACGCGAATGACTCGAAGTAAGGTCGCTGTCTGTCGACCGCATCAGCGGTCTGAGGTTTGACCGCGAAGATGCTACGCTCGATCTAACAGGCCGGCAAGGAGTCCGTGCCCGCTCCTCGATCCGGCGCAAAGGCGCATCGCCACCGCGTGCACGCTTAGACGCGGGTGACCACCATCCACAGGAGCAGCGTCAGGCCGCCGGCGAGCAGGGTCCGTTCGGCCTCGCCGATCTCCAGGCCCAGGATCCAGCGGTAGATCCAGTAGATCACCGCAGCGAGCAGGACCCAGAGCAACGGCGCGATGCGCCCGAGGAGGGCGATCACGCGCGAGCGCTTCGGGGTCTCGAATGGCGCCGGGGGCTCCACCACCTCGCCGCGGAGCGCGAAGCGCGCGATGGCGTCCCAGTTCGCTTCCGCGAGCGCCGCGCCATGACCACCCCTCACGTACCGAATCTGATGCAGTGCGTCGCCGTTCTCGGCGGAAAACCCGTCGTGACCGGCACTCCCGAGGTCCTGCAGGTGCAGCATCTCGATCGCCTTCGGAAAGATCGCCACGACCCAGTCGGCGGTGGCGATATAGTTGAGGATCTTCTCCACCTGTCCGCGTCGCAGCGCCTCGGTCCAGGGATAGCCCGTGCGTACGACACTGCCGGCGAAGACCACGTAGCGAAATCGGCAGGAGGGGTACTTGCGCA
>NZ_JAABRP010000181.1 GCF_011390875.1 Thiocapsa sp. | reverse complement strand
GGTCGGATCACGTCGGGATAGAGTGGACAGGACTCGGCATCGCCCTCCGTCGCGACGCTCTCGGGTGGCGTGCGCAGAACTCGGTTACCGATGGACCGCGGCAGTATCGCGCACGAGCGCGGAGGGACGATGAATGAGCGCTCGCGCTCTATAACGCGAAGATCACGCCAGTGCTGCCCGTTCGAAACCGCTGTAAATGGAACTGTGTCAGCGTATCGGCGGGGAACCGGGCGGAGCAGGCCTCGAGCAGGGTCAGAGCGGTGTCATCGGCATGGGCCATTGCGCCGTAGGCCCGCGCGTAGGCTTCGGCGAGCCCGCTCTCGCTATCGAGATCGGTCAACGGCGTGAAACTGGAAACCGGCCGCGTCTTCCCCTTGAGCAGCAGCTCGCCGATGGGCCGGGTTGCCGGTGGGCTAGGGCATTGCTCGAGCGTCGCGGCGCTGAGGATTAGCCGTGTGCCGAAGACCTTGTTTGCCGTCTCCAAGCGCGCGGCGGTGTTGATCGGGTCGCCGAAGGCGCGATAGTCCAGATGCCGGCTGCCACCGAAGTTGCCGACGATGACCTCGCCGCTATGCACGCCGATACGGGTCTCGCCAAAGGCGATGCCGGAGGCGCGTATCCCCGAGTGCGAGCCGCAAAAGCTCGGCGACGAGCGATGGATAGAGCGTTTCACCCATCTGAACCAGCAGCGGGATCCGGCGCACCCGGCCATCGCGCCGAGGTCGGGCAGGGCTGTGTCGATCTCGGAGCGAACGTGCTCCGTGGTCGGGATCAGCGCGAGTCCCACCATCGCAGCGCCGAGCGCTCGCAGCTCATCGATAAGGGCCGCCAGCCTGGACTCCGGCCACGGCCAGGGACCATGCCGGGCGAGGCTGGTCTCGTCGATGCTGACAACGCTGATCGGCGCGTCCGGTGACGCCGGGCTAGCCGCGATGTAGGCATCGAAGACCAGCTGCCGCGCCGCTGCAAAGGCAGGCGGATATTGGATCTGTATCCAAACCAACAGCGCCAGCATCAGCAAGGCGGCCACCGCAGGCAGTTGTTTGAGCCTTGGTTGAATCGGCATTCAATGGCCTCCGGTCGCCTCGTTTCGGATGATAAAGCCCTGTTGGTTTGGCCTTGTATGCCGATCAATGAGTTCGAGCAATTGGAACAACGGTGTCTACAATGCAAGAATCGCGCAATGGGCTACCGGCCCTGATGATCATCAACATCGGGAGAGAGCGATGAAACGGCAAGCCCTTTCCGTGCGCTGTGTGCTCCTTACAACCGTATTGACGGCAACGCTTGCGGCTCACGCCCGCGCTGACAGCGCCGGCGTCATGCAGACAGGTCCGAGTCGGGCGCATATCGGCGTGGTCGACCGCGTCGAGAACCGCGCCGAGGCCACCTTTGCCGAGCGCGTGAGGAGGCTGCAGGACCGCTCTGCGGTCTATTTCCTCGACCTTTTGCACACTGGGCCAAAGGCGCGCCTGAGTGCACGGCTTAAGGACGGGTCGATGGTGATCATGGGCGAGAATGCCGAGCTCGCGATCGACGAATTCGTCTATACCAAAGGCGAGACACGCGAGATCACCCTACGCGCGCTCAAAGGCGCGCTCTTGTTCCTCGGCGAGAAGCTCTTCGGCGGCGATAGCGAGGTGCAGATCCGCACCCCCGTTGCGATCCTCGGTGTTCGTGGCACCGAGGTCTGGGTTGGACCCATCGATGGTGCCACCGGGGTACTGGTGATCGACGGAGAGGTTAGCGTTGCCAGTGCGTACGGCTTCGTGATCCTCGGCCCTGGCGAAGGCACCATGATCAGCGGTGACGGCACACTCTCGGCGCGCAAGGTCTGGGGCGAGGGGAAGGTCGCACGAGCCATCGAGATGGTCTCGATCGGAAACTGACCCGGTCGGTTTGCGCAGATGAGAGGCGCTGCCCGCGTTCCCCGGTCCGTGACGTGACGCATTCCCGGATAGTCCTGTTCAGGCCGAGCGCCAGCAGCGGGGTTCCGGCGGGAGCCCATGGGCGCCGCACTTCCCTTCGCTGCCGGCTTCGGCGAGCCGCATGTAGCCGGCCTCGAGCGACCGGGCGGAGAAGGGGTTGCCGGCGGCCTGTGCGAGGCCGAAGGCGCCGAGGCTGCCGCCAAGGGCGGCACCGAGCAGGGTGGCAGCTGGGGTGATTGTCTTCTTGGTCATGATTGCACCCCTGACGCGGGAGATGGCGCGGTTCTTTCGTGGTGTTGGAATCCTGCGCGCTCACCACGATCTCGCACTGAAACCGAACATCATCAGGAGCAGGCTAATGAGCGTCGTGCATTTGAGCGCGCCCACGATCGATCCGGACGAGGTCGCCTATTTCGAGCGACTCGCGCACCGTTGGTGGGACTCGGAGGGTCCGTTCTGGCCCTTGCACCGTCTCAACGCCTTTCGGGTCGACTATATCCGCCGGCACCTTGCCGCAGCGTTCGGGCGGGATCCTCGGGACGAGTACCCCTTTGAAGGACTGAAGGTGCTGGATATCGGATGCGGCGGCGGAATCCTCAGCGAGTCCGTTGCGCGACTCGGTGCCTGCGTCACGGGGGTGGAGATCACCGAGAAGAACGTGCGCGTGGCGCAGATCCACGCCCAGTGGAGCGGTCTGGAGATCGATTACCGCTTGGGTACGGCTGAGGATTTGGTGCGTTCGGGCGAGCAGTTCGACGCGGTATTGAACATGGAAGTGATCGAGCATGTCGAGCATCTGCCCGATTTTCTCGCCGACTGCGGTCGTCTGGTTCGACCGGGCGGGGTGATGATCATCGCATCGATCAATCGAACGATCGCGGCCTTCATCGTGGCCATTTTCGGTGCGGAGTATGTGCTGCGCTGGCTACCCAAAGGGACGCACCACTATCGCAAGCTGGTCCCTCCCGGAGAGGTCGAGGCCGTGCTGGGTCATGACTTCGAGGTCAAGGACCGGACCGGCGTAAGGGTAAATCCGTTCAATCGAGCTTTTAGTTACACGCGTTGGATGGGGATCAACTATATGCTTGTCATGCAGCGTCGTTGAGGGTGCTGCGTTGAAACATCGGGCAGGGCGAACTTGTCGAAGAAGGGTTGCCGGGACGAATCCGATTCGCGGTGGTTTGGTTTGGAGGGCAGGACGATGATGACAGACGACGAATTCGAGGGTTGGATCGCATCGATGTCGCGCGGCGACTGCGGTTTTACGTACATCAAGTTCTACGCCGATGCCCCGGAATGGGTTCGGGACATGGCAATCAACCACTTCGGCAAGGGCACGGTCTTTCTGCCGCCCGCCGAGGTCAAGCCCAAGGCGACCGCGGCCTAATCCGCCGCAATCGACAGTACCGCGCCGAGCGCTCGGTCGATGATCTCGAAGGGCGTGTAGAAATGAGGTGAGAAGCGGATTCCGCCACCGCGTTGCGCACAGAGGACCCGGCGCTGCATCAGCTCGGGGTAGAGCTTGGCCGAGGGCCTCCCGGGGAGCCGAAAGGTAACGATGCCCGCGCGGCGCTCGGCCGCGCGGGGCGACAAGAGCTCCAAGCCGTGTCGATCGATCCCCTCGATCAGGTATGCCGTGCGCGTTTCAAGCTCGCGGCGGACGTGCTCGATGCCGACCTCTTCGATCA
>NZ_JAABRP010000180.1 GCF_011390875.1 Thiocapsa sp. | reverse complement strand
GGCGGGCTGCCAGTCCCGGCGGTCGAAGTCGCCCGAGTGCTCCAGCATATGCCATCCGAACTGGCGTAGGGTCAGCGTGTGCCGCAGCGAGGGGCGAACATAGAGCAGTGCGACGCCCTCCGGACCCAGCATCCATTTGTGTCCGTCGGCGACGACGAAGTCCGCCTCGGTGCGCGAGAGCTCGAAGGGGAGCGCGCCGAGGCCCTGGATGGCGTCGACACAGAAGAGAATGCCGTTGGAGCGGCAGAAGGCGCCGATACGCTCCAAGTCCAGCCGTAGACCGCGTGCATATTGCACCCAACTAACGGCGATCATTCGGGTGCGCGGGGTGCAGAGCGCGAAGAGCTCGGCCTCGGGATCGGCCGATCCATCCAGATCGAGTGCTGTCCAGGCGACCCCTCGAGGCGCCAGCGATTCCCAAACGACCCGATTGGATGGAAACTCCTGCGCCACCCCGACGATCTCGTCGCCGGGTTGCCACGTCAAACCGTAGGCAATGATCGAGAGTGCCTCGGAGGTGTTTTTCGCCAGCGCGATGTCCGCCGCCGACTCGGCCCCGACGAGACGCGCCAGGCGCTCGCGCAGGCGACGCTCGGTCGCGAGCCACTGCGGATAATCCAGCGACCCAAGCCGCCTGTTCTCCTCGGCGAACCGCGCGACGGCCTCGGACGCTCGCCGCGGCCAAGGTCCGACGGCCGCGTGATTCAGGTGGCAGAGGGTCGGGTCGAGATCGAATTCGTCCGAAGCGAGACTCAACCGTCGCTCCCCGGTGCCGCGGCAGCCGGCGCCTGCTGCGCTTGGGCCGGCGGCGCAGCGGGTGCGGCAGGCGCGGGAGCCGGTGACGCAGCGCTGCCGCTTGGGGGCGGACTCTGCGGTGCCTCGGCCGCCGGTGCCGGATCCGACTCCGCGGCTGCCGCCGGGGCTGCCTGCGCCGGTGCCTGCGTCGGTACCTGTGTCGCTGTCGGTGCCGCCGACTGTGCCGGCGGGACGGCGACATCGGCCGGTCGTGGCGTTTCCGCCGCCGCCGTTGTCGTCGCTTCGGGCGGCGCAGCCTCGCTGGGTTCGGCGCGTGTTTGCTCAGGCGCGGCAACCGGTTCTGCGACGGTTTGAGGTGTATTCTCGGTCGAGACCAACGCCGCGGCCGGTGCAGTGGCGACCGGCGTTGCCGGTGGGACCTCGGCCGCCGTGGAGCCGGATGTCGGGCTCGGGTCCCGGGGTGCGGCAGACGCGGTCGAGGCTTCCGGCGTAGATGCCGGTACCGCGCTGGCTGGTTCGGTAGCCGGCGCACCCGCATCGGGAGACGGCTCGGCGGGCGCGGACGCTGCCTGCTCGGTCTGGCCCGAGCCGGCACGCGGGCGCGGCGTTGCCGGCGCGGTGCTCGCAGCGGCGGGCGTGACCTCGGAGCTGGTCGCCGCCGCTTCTGCTGCATTGGCCTGGGCGATACGCCGCTGCTCGGCCTCGCGTTTCGCGCGCTCGGCTGCAATGCGCTGTTTTTCGACGTAGTTGCCGTAGCTCGGTCCGGATCCGACGATCGTGACCTGCGTGCCGTGCGAGACGTGCTGGAAGAGGACCGGGGCTAGCGTACTGGGCAGACGGATGCAGCCGTGCGAAGCCGGTTGACCGGGACGCGGTATGGGTCCGGCATGCAGACCGATTCCGTCATAGGTCAGGCGCATGAAATAGGGCATGTGGGCGCCCTCAAAGCGCGCGCCGCTCGGGATGGGGTCGCGGCCCGCCTTGGCGTTCGAGCGGACGACCTTGCCGTTTTTCACGACCTTACCGTAGAGGTTCGAGCGTTTGTTCTCGACCTTCTCCATAACGGCGAATTGGCCGGTCGGCGTGGGGTGCTTGGGCAGACCGCTGGCGACGGTGCTCCAGCCGATTTCGTCTTCGCCGACGAAGAAGCTTGCCCGTTGCTTGTCGGTATCGATGACGATGCGCGAGACCTTGCGCCCGTCGCCGTTCCACTCGTAGAGCTTGGAGGGTTTCGGCGTCTCGACAGGCCCTTCGACCCGATCGTCCACCGGCTGGGCGGTCGCCTCCTCGGCGACGACCGCCTCTTCCGGCTTCGGGTCGGCCTTGCCGATGAAGCGCGCCAGCTCCGTACAACCCGTGAGGGTCAGAAGCATCGCGCAGGCAACCAGGGCCTTGATGGAAAGGGAGAAGGCGTGGGGCAAACCCCGTCGTTGCATCTGGCTCATAGCGTCTGGTTCTTTGCCGGGGTCCCGGCCAAGCCCGGGACATTGCGATTGGTCAATTCAGGTCAAGGATAGCGCGATGAAGCTCGAAGGGCACGCCGATCGGTCGTTTCTTGACTTCCTCGTCTTCGCACCGACCTAGCCCGCAGGCGAGGAGTCTCGTTGTCCGAGCCGACATGCGGTCGCGGTCTGAATTCCGTAAGACCGGTCCGAATAGACGCCCTGACCGCAGATGTGGCGTTGACCTTTTTGGAGTATCGGATGTTGACGGATCCCGCCTCGACCCCTGCGCAGGACACGGAACCCAATCGGGTGCAAGCCGATGATGCGGTGATGTCGCGCCGCCGCGCCATATTCTTCTTTTCGGTCATCGCCACGATCGCATTCGCGATTGCCCTCATGATCGCCACCCTGTCGAGCGGCGGCTTCGACCTTCTCGATGCGCTGCTTACTCTGTGTTTCGGCTTGACCTTACCTTGGACCGTTATCGGCTTTTGGAACGCCGTCATCGGCTTCGCTCTGATGCGTCGCCATCGCAATCCGGCCGCCGTCGTCTGTCCGCTCGAAGGCGACCCACCGCACGCGCTCACCGCCAAGACCGCCATCCTGAGCTGTATCCGCAATGAGGATGCCGATCGGGTCGTGCGTCACCTCGATCTCATGATCCAGGGTCTTCAGCAGTCCGGCTATGGACAGGCATTTGAGATCTTCGTTCTCAGCGACTCGACCTGGTCGGAGTGTATCGAGGCCGAGGAGGCAGGCGTCAAGCGCTTGCGGGAGCGCTGGTCGCCCCAAGTGAGCATCCGGTATCGACGCCGCCTCGACAACCCCGGATTCAAAGCGGGAAACATTCAGGACTTCATGACGCGTTGGGGTGACGACTTCGATTTCGCACTGGTCTTGGATGCCGATAGCCTGATGGCCCCGGAAACGATTTTGAGCATGGTCGGCATCATGCAGCGCAACCCGCGTCTGGGTATTTTGCAGAGCCTGGTTGTCGGGTTGCCCTCGACGAGCGCGTTTGCTCGGATCTTTCAGTTCGGGATGCGCCTCGGAATGCGCTCCTATTCGCTCGGGAGTGCCTGGTGGCAGGGCGACAGCGGGCCCTACTGGGGACACAACGCACTGCTGCGCGTCGAGCCCTTTCGCGCGCATTGTCGACTCGAGCGGCTGCCGGGTTGCCCGCCGCTCGGCGGTTGGATCTTGAGTCACGATCAGGTCGAGGCCGTCCTCATGCGCCGTGCCGGCTACGCGGTGCGGGTGCTGCCCCTCGAGCGCGGAAGCTGGGAGGAGAACCCGCCTACCCTGGTCGAGTTCGTGCGGCGCGACCTACGCTGGTGCCAGGGCAACCTTCAGTACCTGCGCCTGCTCGGGACTCCGGGTCTACACCCGATCGGACGGGTTCAGCTGGTCTTGGCAATCCTCATGTTCATCGGCTCGCCGGCCTGGGTCCTGTTCATGACGCTCGCGGCCTTGCAGATCGGGCGCGTGCCCGAATCCGGCCCCATGTTCGATCCGATCTTCGGCTGGTCGATTTTCGCGCTCGTCATGTCGATGGTCTTTGCGCCCAAGCTCGCGACATTGGGAAGTCTGCTCCTGTCCCGCCAGGGGCGCGCCGACTTCGGCGGCGGTCTGCGCCTTGTGGCCGGCGCCTTCGGCGAGATCCTCTTCTCGACCCTGATCGCGCCCGTCATGGCCTTGGCACACACGCTCTTCATGGGCGGGCTGCTGTTCGGCAAGGCGATTGTCTGGTCGCCCCAGCGCCGGGACACCCATCGACTGAAGGTAATGCACGCATTGCGGCGACTCTGGCCGCAGACGCTCTTCGGGCTCGCGGCGATGCTCTGGTTGATCTCGACCGAGGCTGGCGGGGCGGTTCTGGTGTCGCCCTTCATCGTCGGGGCCTTACTCGCCGTACCGATCGCCGTACTGACCGCCTGGCCGGACTTCGGCGCCTGGCTCGCGCGGATCGGTCTTTGGCGAATCCCGGAGGAGGTCGATCCGCCGGACTTGATCCGCTCGCTCGGGCTGCCCGCGAGCGCCAGGCAGCGCGGGTATGTTCCGGCCACGGATCAGGTGGCCGCGGATTCCATCGGTGGCGACTGATCGCAAAATCGCCGGGCGTGATGATGGTCTGCGGACCGTCCTCGGCGTGGTGCGATCGCTCGGGATCTACTATCTGCATCGGCGTCGTGCGCGCATGGACGCCTTCTATCGTGCCTTTCTCGCCCCCGGCGATCTGGCCTTCGACATCGGCAGTCATGTCGGCGATCGCATCGGCTGCTTTCGGCGGATCGGCGCTCGTGTGCTGGCTGTCGAGCCGCAACCGGCATTGCTGCGCACGCTGCGCTTGCTCTACGGGCGAGATCCGGCGGTGCGGATCGAGGCAACGGCGGTAGGACGTGAGCCCGGTCTGGCGGATCTGCGCCTGAATCGCTCGAATCCGACGGTGAGCACTCTCTCGACCGGCTTCATCTCGGCGGCGCGGCAGGCTCCGGGTTGGGAAGGGCAGCATTGGGACGATGCGATCGAGGTCGCCTGTACGCGCTTGGACGATCTGATCGAGCGCCACGGCAGGCCGCGCTTCGTCAAGATCGATGTCGAGGGATACGAGGCTGAGGTCCTCGGCGGTTTGACCAGGCCGGTCGATGCCTTGTCGTTCGAATTCACGACGATTCAGAAGGACATAGGGCACAGCGCCTTGGCCGAGTGTTCGAGACTGGGCTATGTGCGCTTCAACGCCGTTCTCGGCGAGTCTCATGTCTTTGTCCATGACGTCTGGGTGGACGCCGCCGCGATGGGCCGCTGGCTCGATGCGTTGCCGCACACCGCAAACTCGGGAGACATCTATGCCCGGCGAGTCGATTAGGAACGCAAGCCGATCGTCCCCGACGCACTCGGAGCGCGACGCCCCGATGTTCGCCCGTGCCTACTGGGTCACCGGCCCGCTGCAAGGCGAGCTGCGCGACGAGCCGCTTGCGCCGCCCGGTCCGGGCGAGGCACTGGTGCGGACCCTCTACACCGGCATCAGCCGCGGGACCGAGGCGCTGGTGTTGCGCGGCGATGTGCCGCCGAGCGAATACGCCGGGATGCGCGCACCTTTTCAGGCCGGCGACTTTCCCTGGCCGGTCAAATACGGTTACTGCAATGTCGGCCGTGTCGAGGCCGGTCCGCCGGATTGGATCGGGCAGACGGTCTTCTGTCTCTATCCGCACCAGAGTGCCTATTGCGTCCCGGTCGAGGCCCTGCATCGGATTCCCGACGCGGTCCCGCCGGCGCGCGCCGTCTTGGCGGCGAATCTCGAGACCGCCGTCAACGGGCTCTGGGATGCCACACCCCGGATCGGCGATCGCATCGCCGTCATCGGCGCCGGGTCGGTCGGCGTGCTCTGCGCTTGGTTGGCTGCGCGTATCCCGGGCTGCCGGGTCGAGCTGATCGACATCAACCCGTGCCGTGCCGAGATCGCCGAGCGATTCGGGGTTGACTTTGCGTTGCCCGCGGACGCGCGGGGCGATGCCGACCTCGTCATCCATGCGAGCGGTTCATCGGCGGGCTTGGAGCAGGCGCTTGCGCTCGCCGCCTTCGAGGCGACCGTCCTGGAGCTGAGTTGGTACGGCGCCAGGCACGTCACCCTGCCGCTCGGCGCGGCCTTCCACCGGCGCCGCCTGACCTTGCGCTCCTCCCAAGTCGGCCAGGTCGCGACGGCACAGCGTGCGCGTTGGGACTATCGTCGGCGCCTGGGTCTTGCGCTGTCACTGCTCGCCGATCCGGCGCTTGATGCCCTGATCAGCGGCGAGGATGCGTTCGATGATCTGCCCGCAGTGCAGGCGCGTCTGGCGACGGATCCGGGAGATGTGCTTATGCAGTGCATCCGGTATCCTTTCTGCGTGTACAAAAACCGGGGCAGGAGACACTATGTACAGCGTCTGTGTTCGCGACCACATCATGATCGCGCATAGCTTTCGAGGGGAGGTCTTCGGACCGGC
>NZ_JAABRP010000179.1 GCF_011390875.1 Thiocapsa sp. | reverse complement strand
CTTTGGCTTCGGAGCAGCTTGCGCGCGAGGCCGATCGCTACGTTCCTGTCATCCGAGATAAGGTCCGTCAGTTTTGGGTCCGGCCGCCGGCGACCGGTCGTGATCTCGCCACGGTGGTCTCGGTACGGGTCATCCCGGGGGGTGATGTGGTACCCGACAGCGTTCGCGTGATCCAGAGCAGCGGCAATACCGCCTTCGATCAGTCGGTCGTCGCCGCGGTGAATCAGGCATCGCCTTTGCCCGTGCCGTCCGGCCCCGTGTTCGAGCGTTTCCGCGAGTTCGATTTCACCTTCAAGCCTTAGCCAGGACAGACCCCTATGCCCCGATACCAGCGCCGCCCCTCGATCCTCATGGCCTTCGCCGTCGTCCTTTTCGGATTCGGGCTCGGTTTCGGGGCCGGACCGGCGCAGGCGCGTCTGAACATCGAGGTTACCGGCGGCGTGGAGGCAGCCCAGCCGATCGCCGTCGTCCCCTTCGGCGTCAGCGACGGGCTCATCCCGCCGGTAGACATCGCCGCGGTCATCAGCGCGGATCTCGCGCGCACCGGGCGGTTTCGTCCGATGCCGACACGCGACATGCTCGACATGCCGGCCCGGCACGAGGACGTGGATCTGCGCGATTGGACCCTGCTCGGGATGAATAACCTGGTCATCGGTCGCGTCGAGGCCGACGGCAGCGGCTACCGGGTCAGCTTCATCCTCTACGACGCCTTCCGCGGCGACCAGCTCGCCAGCAGCACACTCGTCTCCACCAAGGCCGGCATGCGCAACACGGCGCACCGTATCTCCGACATCATCTATCAGAAGCTCACCGGCCAGCGCGGCGTGGCGGCCACCCGCATCGCCTACGTCACCGCCACCGGCCAGGGCGAAGGCCAGACCGTGACCCTGCGCGTCGCGGACGCCGACGGCTACGAGCCCCAGACCATCGTCTCCTCCGGCGAGCCCATCATGTCGCCGGCCTGGTCTCCCGACGGGCGCCGCGTCGCCTACGTGTCGTTCGAGAACAAGCGCGCCGCCATCTATGTCCAGGAGCTGGCCAGCGGGCGCCGCGAGCTGGTCGCGAGCCATCCCGGCATCAACGGCTCGCCGGCCTTCTCGCCCGACGGGCGCAAGCTCGCGATGACGCTCTCCAAGGACGGCAATCCGGACATCTATGTCCTGGATCTGACGAGTCGCGAGCTGGTGCGCCTCACCGACCATTTCGCCATCGACACCGAGCCATCCTGGTCGCCGGACGGTCAACAGATCATCTTTACCTCCGATCGCGGCGGCAGTCCTCAGATCTACCGGATGGGCTCGGGCGGCGGGCCTGCCCAGCGGATCAGCTCCGAGGGCGACTACAACGCGCGCGCCTCCTACGCGCCGGACGGACGCTCCATCGTCCTGGTGACACGCGTCAACGGAATGTTCCGCATCGGGCTGATCGATCTGGATCGCGGCTTCAGGCGCCTTTTGAGCAACGGCAGCTTGGACGAGTCTCCGAGTTTCGCACCGAACGGCAGCATGGTAATTTACGCGACCATCCACGGGGGTCGCGGCGTCTTGGCCGCAGCCTCGATCGACGGCGGCGGCAACCAGCGCCTCTCGCAGGATTCCGGCGAGGTCCGCGAGCCCGCCTGGTCTCCCTTCATCAAATGATCCCGGCGCGCACCCAGCAATCCAATGTCCAATCCCCGAGGCCGGGGTGAAGGAGTCTGTGATGACAACGAACCCCAAGGGCCTTCGGGCGCGGGCGCTGATCCTCCCTCTCGTCGTGCTCGCCTGCGCTTTCGCAGCCGGCTGTACGAGTGCGCCGAAACAGTTGCCCGAGCCGGTCACGCCGCAGCCGACGGCGCCGGCCACGACCGCACCGCTCGAGACGACGCGCCCGGTCTATGCAGGCCCCTGGGAGGATCCGAGCAACCCGTTGTACCAGCGGACCATCTATTTCGACTACGACACCGCCGAGATCAAACCCGAATATCTCCCGGTGCTGCGCACCCACGCCCGCTACCTGGGCACCAACACTGGGGTCAAGGCGACACTGGAAGGCCACACCGACGAGCGCGGGACACGCGAGTACAACCTCGCCCTGGGCGATCAACGTGCCGAGTCGGTACGGCGTTTGATGATTGCCGACGGTGTTCCGCCGAACCAGTTGAGCACGCTCAGCTATGGGGAGGAACGCCCGGCCAATCCGGGCCATAGCGAGCAGGCGTGGCGGTTGAATCGGCGTGTCGTGATCCAGTATTGAATCGCGTTGAATCGCGTCCGGTGCGACCTGCGGGCTTTTCGGTGGGATCGGATTTCGCCGTGGCTCTGCGGGTGTCGGCGTTGACGCGATTCAAATCGTCTAAGAATTTCATTTAATCTGCTTTTCTTGGCGCTTTAGGTCGTTGGACGACTGTCGAGCGCGAAGGTCTCGGTTGTCGCCGAAGCAGGGTTTAGGAGTGCACTCGATGGGTATCCGACCGATTGTCTTGATTCTGGCTGCGGCCCTTGTCGCTGCGGCCATCCCGGCGACGACCTTTGCAAACCCCGCACTCGAGGCGCGGCTCGCCCGCATGGAGCGCATCCTCGAGAATCAGGCCGGATCCGATCTCCTGCTTCAGATGCAGCAGCTCCAGATGGAGATGCAGGAGCTGCGCGGGTTGGTCGAGATGCAGCAGTTCGAGATCCAAAAGCTGCAACGCCAGCAGCGCGATCAATTTCTCGACATCGACTCGCGGCTCGGCGCCGATCGCGGCGATCCCTTGAGCCCCGCCGCCCCGGGCGACCGGAACGGCGATCCAGGGGCCGGCGCTGTCGACTTCAATGGGAGCAGTCTTGATGCTCCCGCCGGCACACCCGATCCGCAGCCTCCGATCGGTGCGCCTGTCCCCTCGTCGAGTGGTGCAGCCGGCATCCCCTCCTTGCCTTCGCCCGAGACGACCGGAGGCAGCGAACGCGATGCCTATGCCGCCGCCTTCGAGCTGCTCAAAGAGCGCAAGTACGACGAGGCTCAAGCCGCCTTCAACGACCTGCTCCGGCGCTATCCGCAGGGCCAGTTCACCGACAACGCACGCTACTGGCTCGGCGAGACCTACTATGTCCAGCGCAACTATCCAGCCGCCTTGGCCGAGCTCGATCGCCTGGTCCAACTGAGCCCCGACAGCCCGAAGGTCCCCGGCGCCATGCTCAAGATCGGCTACATCCAATACGAGCAAAAACAGCTCGACCAAGCGCGCGCCGTGCTCGAGGACGTCGTCAAGCGCTACCCCGACAGCACGGAGGCGCGCCTCGCCAGAAGCCGCCTGGAGCGGATCGGGCAAGAGTTACGCTGAGAGATCCCGGCCGGCGTAAGGCCGCAACGACGCCTGTTTCGAAGGGTGCGCGTCGTAACCCTTCAAAAAGGCCGCGCGCGGCATTATACTAGGCGGCTTTCGCGCCCTTAGCTCAGTTGGTAGAGCATCTGACTTTTAATCAGGTGGTCGCAGGTTCGAGCCCTGCAGGGCGCACCATAAGACAGCGGCTTGGGAGCAACTCTCCCGAGCCGTTTTTCGTTGTGTCACACCTTTGGCGCATGACAGAACCGCAGTCGGTCGCGGGGCTTCCATGCCTCGCCCACAAAAAATCCACCACGAGGGCGGGTCGTTTCAGACGAGGGGATGTTGGTCGTCGGACCAGCGGAGCGTTGGGGGGGGCGGCGCGGCGGGACGATCCGTTTCGGATGCAATCGGGCGTTGCACGAGCGTCCGACGTCGATTAACCGGATACGATCTTCTGAGAAACCGCCATGTTCCGGCCCGGGGCCGGGGCGCTCCGCTCCGGCGGAGACCTCGAATACCGGCGATGCGCGTGTGACCAATACGTATGGCTCGATCGCCGGCGGCGAGCCATGCTGCGGCCTCTTCGCCACCGACGCAAAAAAGCCCCGACCTTTCGGCCGGGGCTGTGCGTATCATTCAAGCCGGATGCGCAGGCTCAGAGCGACTTCTTGCAGAAGTACCAGTCCACGCACTCGTACTCGCCGCTCGCGACCCGTGCGTTCGCCTCCTCCACGCTGCCCGGCGGCGGGACGATGACCTTCTCGCCCGGCTGCCAGTTCTCGGGGGTGGCGACCTTGTAGGCGTCGGAGGTCTGCATGGCTTTCACCAGACGCAGGATCTCGTCGATCGAGCGGCCGTTGCTCATTGGATAGTAGAGCATGGCGCGCAGCACGCCTTGCGGGTCGATCACGAAGGTCGCGCGCACCGCCGAGGTATCGCTCGCGCCGGGCTGGATCATCCCGTAGGCCTTGGCGACCTGCATCGAGAGGTCGGCGATGATCGGAAAACCGATCTCCACGTCGAACTTTTCCTTGATGTTGCGCACCCAGGCGACGTGGCTGTAGTGGCTGTCGATCCAGGATGCGGCTTGCGCAGGTCCGCGCATGGCTGCGGACAACGCCGATCCGTCAGCCGACACGGGCCGTCCGCGACGAGTGTTTCGGGCCGACGAGCTCGAGGTGGCCCGCGCGCGCGACGCGCAGCCGATACAGGCGACCGCGATGCCGGATGCGCAGCTCCCCGCCGGGGTCGAACAGCTCGGCGCTGAAGACGGCGTCTTGAAGCTCGGGCTGCGTGCGCCCGGGATGCTCGGCGCGCTCGATCGCGGCGCTCATGAGGCGCTCTCCGCGTCGGTGGTCGGCAATCGCTTCGAGCCGGCGTGCAGCGCAGCCGGCGTGCGATCCAGCGCGGACGATGCTCCCGGCGGAGGTGCCGCGGTATGGGCGCCCATCAAACCGAGTAGGAGGACACCTGTTGCGACCGTACTGATGAGAAACTCGCGCATGACCATGTCTCCAGGGACACCACGCGGACAAGGGCGCGGTGACCCGATCGGGGTGAAGGGATGATCGGGCAGAGGCATCGGAGCCCCGCTCTTATCGTAATGATAATAGTTCTCGTTAAGAATGCAAGGCCGATCGGCACCGTCGGTGATGAGGCGGGTCGCGCGAGGTCGGGTCGAATTGCAGCTCGGTCCCGGCCGCGCGCGTGGTGGCCGCGACGACCCCGCCAGGCCCCGCACGGCGCCCGACTGCGTTGCAACGCGTTGTTGTAAGAGCCACGACGCCGCCTCGTTGCGCTTTGCCGGACACCGCGCGGGACGCACTCCGGGGCCCGTTCAACTGCCGGATCTGGGTTCAACTGCCGGATCCAGGTTGACAGGTCTCCGGACGGTCCCTAGCCTGATGCCGCGTTCATCGTCGGTGTCGCGATGCAGGGCCGACCGACGCTGCCCGTGCCGCCGAGCGACAGGCGTCCGAGCGGGCGACGATGCCGCAAAGGACATGCGAACGACACCGACATCCACCCGACCCGGTACACGCGATGAATCCTCGCCCGTCGCTGCTCGCGCTTCTCCTCCTGCTCCCGATCCTGCTGACGAGCGGCTGCACCGGTGTGCCGGAGGGCATCGCGCCGGTGCGAGGCTTCGACGCCGAGCGCTACCTCGGCACCTGGCACGAGATCGCCCGTCTGGATCACCGCTTCGAGCGCGGCCTGGAACAGGTGACCGCGACCTACAGCCGGCGCGAGGACGGAGGTCTTGCCGTGCTCAACCGGGGTTACGATCCCGCCGAGGACGTCTGGAAGACGGCCGAGGGCCGCGCCTATTTCCAGTCCACGCCCGATATCGCCAGCCTTAAAGTCAGTTTCTTCGGCCCCTTCTACGGCGGCTATCACGTCTTCGCGCTGGACCCAGAGTACCGCTGGGCGATGATCTCGGGACCGACCCGGGAGTATTTGTGGATCCTGGCCCGGCAACCGCAATTACCGGCCGAGATTCTGGAAGAGCTGATCGCCGAGGCACGGGCGGCCGGCTTCGAAACCGGCACGCTCATCTTCCCCCCGCCCAGTGTTGCACCGGCCACGACGAGCAGGCCAGGATGAGGGTCGGCGGGAGGTCTTTGTAGGCAACGGCAGCGGCAGCGGACTGGTGCCTGCGCCACTCGTCGAGTTGTTTTACTTTTTTGAACCGTTCCTGACAGCCACAGCACGGGGTATCCGATCGATGTTCATCGCCATGAATCGGTTTCGCATCAACCGGGGTTTCGAGGCCGATTTCGAGCGCCTCTGGCGGGAGCGCCAATCCCGGCTCGCACAGGTACCGGGGTTCGTGACCTTTCGACTCCTCAAGGGGCCGGACGACGAGGAGACCACGCTGTACGCATCCCACACGACCTGGGCCTCGCGCGGCCACTTCGATGCGTGGCGCGAGTCCGAGGCGTTCCACAAGGCCCATGCACAGGCGAAGGCGCCTCAGGGGACCTATGCCGGTCACCCGGTACTGGAGCTGTTCGACGTGGTGCTGGAGGAGTCGGCCCCCGGATCTTGATCGGGCCGGGCGAGGAGCTCGAACGTGATGACTCGGATCGGTATCGACCTCGGCGGGACCAAGATCGAGATCGTTGCGCTGGATACCGACGGGCACGAGCTGCTGCGACGGCGGGTGGCGACACCGCAGGGTGATTACGCAGCGACTGTTCGTGCGGTCGCAGACCTGGTGCACGATGCCGAGCAGGCGCTCGGAACGCGAGCCAACGTGGGCGTCGGTACCCCGGGCTCGGTGTCGCGGCTCACCGGATGTCTGCGCAACGCCAATTCCACCTGCCTGAACGACAAGCCCTTGCAGCGTGATCTCGAGACCGCGCTCGACCGGCCGGTGCGCCTAGCCAACGACGCCAACTGTTTCGCCGTGTCGGAGGCGGTCGACGGCGCGGGAGCCGGTGCGGAGACCGTCTTCGGTGTCATTCTCGGTACCGGGGTCGGCGGCGGTGTCGTGGTGCGCGGGCGACTGCTGGTCGGCGCCAACGCGATCGCGGGAGAGTGGGGTCATTCGCCGCTGCCCCTGCAGGATGAGGACGACCGACCGCTTCCGCCCTGTTACTGCGGTCGCGCCGGTTGCGTCGAGACCTATCTCTCGGGTCCGGGGCTTGCGGCCGATCATGCGCGACGTCACGCCGGGATGTTGGATGCTGCGATGATCGCCGTGCGCGCCGCCGCAGGTGACCCGGCGTGCGAGGCCAGCCTCCGACGCTACGAGGCGCGTCTGGCCCGAGCGCTCGCGGTCGTCGTCAATCTTCTCGACCCGGATATGATTGTGCTGGGCGGCGGACTCTCGAAGCTCGATCGGCTCTATCGTCACGTCCCGGATCTCTGGACGGCGCACATCTTCTCCGATCAGGTCGCGACCCGGCTGCTGCCGGCGCGGCATGGCGATGCCTCGGGCGTGCGTGGTGCGGCCTGGCTGTGGGGTGTAACCTGAGGCCTAATCTGAGACCAGATCGGCTGCCGGCTTTCATGAGGAGCACCCAATGCACATCGCACTTTTCGGCGCGACCGGGGGAACCGGGCGCCAGGTTCTGGATCAGGCACTCGCGCAGGGATACGCCGTCTCGGCGCTGGTGCGCGATCCCTCGAAGCTTGCGGAGCAAACAGGATTGACCTTGGTCGTCGGGGATGTCCTGGATCAGGCTGCGACAACCCGCTGCATCCAAGGTGCGGACGCAGTGATCTGTGTCCTCGGCTCGCACGGAAGCCGGGAGCCGATCGAGGCGCTCGGCACCGGGACCATTCTCGAAGGCATGCGCGAAACCGGCGTGCGCCGGCTCGTTGCGGTGACCTCGCTGGGCGTCGGAGACAGTCGCGAGCAGATCAGCTGGGCGTTCCGCGTCATCATGGATCTGACGTTGAAACCCATCATGATGGCCAAGGAAGAGCAGGAACGGCTCATCAAGGCGAGCGGGCTCGACTGGACCATCGTGCGTCCGGGCGGATTGACCGACGGCCCACGCACCGGCGCATACCGCTTCGGGCGCGATCGTTCGATCAAGGGCGGGCGTATCAGCCGTGCCGACGTTGCGGATTTCGTGTTGCGACAGTTGACCGACCCGGCCTTCATCCACCAGACCCCGGCGGTGAGCTGATCAGCCGCGAGGTCATCGTCACCGAGGACTTATGAAGATCGAATACAGCCCGATCGGCACCATCCACTCCCCGTTCGCGCAGCCCACGGACATGCCGATTCAGCCGACCGGTGCGCTCGGCGTCCAGGGCACGATCGAGGTGTTCGAGGCATTTCGGGAGGGTCTGAAAGACCTCGACGGCTTCTCGCACCTGATCCTGCTCTACCACTTTCACCACAGCCGCGGATTCGATCTTCAACCCGTGCCGTTTTTGGATCGTGAACCGCGCGGGCTGTTTGCGACCCGAGCACCGAAGCGTCCGAATTCGATCGGCTTGTCCGTCGTGAGATTGGACAAAATCGAGGGCGGTCTGCTGTCCATCACGAACGTGGATATTCTCGACGGAACCCCGCTGCTGGACATCAAGCCCTATGTCCCGGCGTTCGATACGCCGAGAGACGTGCGCACCGGCTGGTTCGAGAACGTCGCCTCTGCGGTCTCCCACCACCGATCGGATGATCGGTTTCAGTAGGGCCCGAGGGCTGGCTCCTCCTCCCCCGCGCACTATACTCGGAGTGTCTACAGGCCCCAATGCGCGGGAGAACAGCCATGAGCACTCCGGGAGCGAACGACGGCAGGCTGGTGCGGCGGGTCAGGTTCTACTGGGACTCGCCGGTGCGCAAGTTCATCTGGGACTCGCTGCTGCGGGTGCCCTGGCTGATTGCCTACAACATCGCGGGGACCGCGGTTCTGGTGATCCTGTTCGCATTGACCTCCCAGGGCCAGGATCTGCTGCGCATCTCGGCCGAGCGCGGTTTCGGGCTCGGTGATCTCGATTTCCTTTGGAACATCTTGTTCCTGATCGGCACGCTGATCGGTTCCCTGTCGCTCTGGTACACCTCCCGGCTCACGCTGGGTGTCGAGTATCCCGCCTACCCGCTGGACCCCAAGTACGCGGCCTTCGGGCGACGCTGGTGGCCGCGTGTCGTCGGCACACTGGTGCCGCTCGCGATCGGCTGGACCTTTCTGCAGATCGGCTCCGCGGCGCCGAGCAGCGAAACCTTGCTCGGCTGGCTCTACCTCGGGATGGGTTTTGCGTTGTTGCTTTTCTACGTGGTGCGCCGGCCGGTTTTCGGGGTGGAACGAGACGACATGATCCTGGACCTGCGCAACGCCGTCCCGACGGGGCATCGGCGCCGCGGGCGGGCCTTGCTGATCGCCGCTTTCGCGCTGGTTCCGCTCTTCGTGATTGCGCCGGTTCTGCTGCCGCAACTGCTGGGAGCACCTGCGATCGCCGTGCTCGGCGTGGTCGGGATCAGCCTCTTCGGCACCGGCGTTTTGACCTATCTGCCGATGTCCAACGGTGCACCGCCGCTCACGCTCGCCGTGCTGCTGCTGGCCTTGGTGTCCGGTAACTGGAACGACAATCACGCGCTGCGCGTCGGCGACAGCGCGGACATCGCGGTCCAGCGGCCCACGCCTGTCGAGCAGCTCGCGGCCTGGCAGCAGGGCAGCGCCGGGAATGCCGTCGCGCCTGAGTCGGTCGTGCTGGTCGCCACCTCGGGCGGCGGCATCAGTGCGGCCTATTGGACTGCCTCGACGCTGGCCTATCTCGAACAAAAATTCGGCGTGCCCTTCACGGAGCGGCTCTTTGCGGTCAGCGGCGTCTCCGGCGGCAGCCTCGGTGCGGCGACCTATGTCGCTCTGAAGCGGGCCGGGCTGGAAACCGGGCAGACCAATGGCCTGCTCGATCAGGTGCGCGAGACGCTCGGCCACGATTTTCTGTCGCCGGTCGTCGCCGGGATGCTCTTCCCGGATCTGGTGCAGCGCTTTCTGCCCGTGCCGATCGGGCTTGCGGATCGCCAGCGTTTTCTCGAACGCTCCTGGGAGTCGGCCTTCGACGGCGAGGCGAGGGCGCTCTTCAAGGGCCCGTTCCAGGGCCTTTACTCCGGGCCCGAGGCGGCAGCCCTGCCGAGCCTGCCGCTGAACACGAC
>NZ_JAABRP010000178.1 GCF_011390875.1 Thiocapsa sp. | reverse complement strand
TGCGGTCCAAACCGCGTCCAGAGTGAAATGCGTCGTTTTCATCGCGTGTCGGGCTCAAGGATTTTTCCGACCTTCGCGGAGACGAGGTTTAGAATTTAATCTCGTTTTATTCTTAAACCGCGCCGACTCCGACGGTCGTTAAATCTGCCGGGGCCGATCCCATCCAAGATCATCGCCTACCGCACCGGGCGCGGTTTAAGCGCTCATTCGCTGTTCGGCGCCGCCGGAGCCTTCAAGCAGCCCCGCCTCCCCCATCTCGCGATACACCTCGGCGACCGCGTCCTCGATCGGCTCCATCGCATGCTCGCCGTTCGGCGCGATGCCGGCGGCTTCCAACTGGCCCCAGGGCTCGTAGCCGATGCGCGAGCAGAGCACGACCTCGCAGCCGTCGAGCACACGGATGGTCCTGCTCAGGACGGACTCACCGTCGCCGCAGGTGTCGTCGCCCGAGCAATAGAGCTCCACCTTGCGGTGACCGATGAAGCGAACGTCGTTCGCGCTGGCCTCGTAGACCAGGAACTCGCGGGCGTGGCCGAAATGCTGGTTGATCACGCCGCCACCGGTGGTCGCCACCGCCATCAACACCGGACGGGGCTCGGGCCGTGCAGGCCGACGGCGGGTCAGGGAGGCAATGGAGACGAAGGTCTCGCTGGACTGGCGACGTTGCGCCGTGCGGCTGGCCTCGATGGCGGCATGGACCTCGGCGCGCCGGGCCATCGCCGCAGCGTAATCGACCTCCTGCTCCGCGATCTTCTCGAGCGTGAACTCGTCGCCCCGATCCTCGCCGAGCATGCCGACCGCATCCGCGCGGCATTGGCGGCAGTGGCGCATCATGGCCATGTCCCCGGCGCAGGCATCTTGCAGTGCGGTCAGTTCCTCGTTGGTCGGACCGCGTTGGCCCATCAACCCGTAGAAGGTCCCGTGCTCGGGCTCGGCAATGAGCGGCATGACGTTGTGCAGGAAGGCGCCCTTGGCCTTGACAACCCGGCTGACCTCTTTGAGGTGCTCGGCGTTCACACCCGGGATCAGGACCGAGTTGACCTTGACCAGCACCCCGCGCGCGACCAGCATCTCAAGTCCCTTCTGCTGCTGCTCGATCAGGATCTCGGCGGCCTTGCGCCCGGTCACCCGGCGGTTGTTCCAGAAGATCCAGGGATAGATCTTGGCGCCCACGTCCGGGTCGACGCAGTTGATGGTGATGGTGACGTGCTCGATGTTGTGCTTGCAGATCTCGTCGACCAAGCCGGGCAGCGCGAGCCCGTTGGTGGAGACGCAAAGTTTGATGTCGGGGGCCTTTTCGGAGAGCTGACGGAAGGTCTCCAGGGTACGCTGCGGATTGGCCAGCGGGTCGCCCGGACCGGCGATGCCGAGCACCGTCATCTGGGGAATGGCCGCGGCGACGGCGATAACCTTCTTCACCGCCTGATCCGGGGTGAGCACCTCGGAGACCACGCCCGGGCGTGACTCGTTGGAACAGTCGTACTTGCGATTACAGTAGTGACACTGGATGTTACAGGCAGGTGCGACGGCAACGTGCATCCGCGCATAGTGATGATGCGCATCCTCGGAGAAACAGGGATGGTTGTTGATCTTGGCGCGGATCGCCTCGGGCAGATGGGCGAGCTTCTCACCGCCGGCGCCGCAGCCGCTCGATGCGCAACCGCCGCCGGGCGCGCCCGCGCCATCGGAAATGACTTTCAACTCCATCACGCTGCCTCCGGAGATGGGGCGCAGGCCCCGCGGAAAAATGTCTCTGGAAGGCACTTGAGCAAAGACCATGCCCGATCTCTGCGATGACTTAACCGACTGAAAAAATTAAAGACGACAGCACTCGAGCCAAGGGCCTGTCGGGATCACGACAGCCCGGACATCATCGACGTGTGGGATTCGGCTCAACGGCCGACGCCGCTAAGGTGTCGGCCGAGCCTCATCCTCACCGGCAGTAAGTCGGGCCAAAGGGTCTTGACGGTAGAACAGTCGCATCTGCTCGTAGACCGCCGGGTATTCGGAATAAACGAGATCGGGCAGCTCGAAGAATCCCTCGCTGAGCACGGCGAAAAACTCGGCAGGCGACTCGGTTGCATAGGGGTCGATCGGGGTCTCCTCGTCGGCGTCGACCCGCCGACACAGGTCCTCGTAGGCGGCGGAGAAGGTCTCGGCCCAAACCTTCGGAGACATCCCCGCGTGCAACGGCGGGCAACCGTTGGCGGCCCCGTCGCGCATGTCGAGCTTATGCGCCAACTCGTGGATCACGACGTTGTAGCCGTCGCGCTCCATCCCGGCCTCGACATCCGCCCACGAGAGGATAATCGGGCCTTGCTCCCAGGCCTCGCCACTCTTCGCCTCCTGCTCGGTCCAGACCACACCGTCGTCCCCCATGACCTCGCGCGCGGGGACGAACTCCTCGGGATAGACGATGACGGCATACCAGCCGCTGTACCAATCGAGTCCCAACTCCAGGACGGGAAGACAAGCCTGCAGCGCAATCGCCAGGCGCATGGCATCGGTCAGGTCAATGCCTTGCGCGGGATCCAGACGCTTGTCGCGCAGAAACAGGAGCGCCAGATCGGCGAGGCGCCGGGTTTCCTCCTCGGTTAGATCCTCGAGCAGCGGGAGGGCGTCCCGGACCCGCGCCCAGTCGTCCGGATCGACACGGGCACGCTCGCGCTCCAGCACGCGCGCCTGCCACCAACCGGTCAGACCCCGCACGGCTGCACCGTCTGCCGACGAGGCCGAGCACCACAGGCTCCGGGAATTCGGGTCGATTGGCGCAGGGCACGGGTCCTTTCGCGCAAAAGCCCGAGCCCATCCGGGTCTTCGCCGTGTGATTGATGTGCGTCAAGGCGAATCGCAGCCCGCTGCCCAAGATGCAGGGATGGACGTTTCCCCGCGGGGCTCCCGATCATGACGCGAAAGCTGTTGATCATTGCTATCCTGGTCCTCGTCGGACTCTTGGCATGGCTGTTGTTTTGGACGCCGACCGGGGTCGATCTCGATCAGGATCGGCCGCGACACGGCACACTGGATCTGGCCTCGCCGCCGCAAGGCGGCGACTTCGTCCTCGAGTCCGTCGACGGCCCGGTCGCCCTCGCCGATCTGCGCGGAAAGGTGGTCCTGATCTACTTCGGCTACACTTGGTGCCCGGATATCTGTCCGACCAATTTGGTCTTGATCGCGGGTGCGCTCAAGACGCTGACGCCCGATGAATCGGAGCGGGTTCAGGTCCTCTTCGTCAGTGTCGATCCCGAGCGGGATTCGGCCGAGCGGCTCGCCGAGTATAGTGGCTATTTCCACCCCGAGATCCTCGGCCTGACCGGCACGCCCGAGCAGATCGCCGCGGTCGCCAAGCTCTACGGCGCAGCCTACCGGCGTACCGATCTGGCCGATTCGGCGATGGGCTATGTTGTCGACCACTCCGCCTACAGCCATCTCATCGACACGCAAGGCAAGCTCGTGCGCAACCTCGATCACGCCACACCCTCCGCGGAGATCGTCGCGGCGATTCGAACACTGCTGGAATCGAGCCCCTCCACCGAGAATCAGTCCGAACCTTAGCAAGCCCAACCCACAAACCCATGCCGCCTGTTGGAGGACACATCATGCCCGGATATGCATCGCCACTGCTCGCCGCCACGTTCTTAGCCGCCCTTTCCTGCGCAGCTTTCGGCGCGGAGCTCTCGATCGACGATCCCTACGCACGGGCGGTGCCGCCGGGCCAGCCGAACAGCGCCGTCTTCATGTCTCTGGAGAACCAAACCGGAACGAATCAGGCCCTGGTCGGTGCCGAAAGCGCGGTCTCGGAGATCGTCGAGCTGCACACGCACGTCGAAGAAGACGGGATGATGCGGATGCGCCGGATCGAGAAGATCGAGGTTCCCGCCGGGGAGACAGTCACCCTGAAACCTGGCGGCCTGCACGTCATGCTCATCGGTCTGAAGCAACCACTGGAGCCGGACGACGCAGTCGATCTCACCCTGATCTTCGAGGACGGCTCGCGCATGCCCGTGCAGGCCCCGGTGCGCCGCATCGAGGCGCAGTTGCAGCAGATGAACCATTGAGGCCCGATCGGCGCCGGAAGTCATGGGCGCCACGGGGCGGCGAGGACCGATCCGTCAGCGCCGCCCGAGCCTGAATAGCGTCAATACGCGCGTGGTCAAACGATCCGGATCGCAGCGCCGCGGGGCGGAATTATTCGTCCCGCTGCCTGTCTTCGAGCAGGTGAGATCGGCGTCATCTCGGCGGACATGCGACGCCGCTGGTTTGACCCATATGCGGATGTTCTGATATACATCCGTGGATTTTCTCGCCCCCCGACCAGGCCGTCGATCCGCGCAAGGCGTCGCGGCCATGAATCACGACCCGATTAGGCATCCTCCATGGTAAAGAATTGGCTGATAACAGTTACGGTGGCAACGGCATTGGTGAGCGGCGCGGCACACGCGTCCGAAGGGCCTCAAGCCTCGGCCCCTCAGGTCGGAGACCCGCAAGCCGGCGAGGCGAAGGCCAACGGCGTGTGCATTGCTTGTCACGGCCCCCAGGGCAACAGTATCGTGCCGCTCTGGCCCAAGCTCGCCGGTCAGCACCCGGATTACATCGTGAAACAGTTGATGGACTTTAAGGCCGGTCGCCGCGCCAACGAGCAAATGACGCCGATGGCGATGCCGTTGACCGATCAAGAGGTCCTGGATCTGGCCGCTTACTACGCGACTCAGCCCAAGACCCCCGGCGCGGCGGACGCCGAGTTGGCGAGCAAGGGCGAATCCATCTATCGCTGGGGCAATCCGGAAACCGGCGTCCCGGCGTGCAGCGGATGTCACGGCCCGGCCGGGCAAGGACAGTCGCTTGCCAAGTTCCCGCGGATCTCGGCGCAGCATGCGGACTACACGAAGCAGACCCTCGAGCATTTCCGCAAGGCGCTAAGGGCCAACGATCCGAACGGGATGATGCGCGGCGCGGCAGCGCGGTTGAGCGATCAGGAGATCGCCGCGGTATCTCAGTACATCCAAGGCTTGAGCCAATAAGGCGAGCGGGGCAACCGGGGCGACCCCTCGTCGAGTCGCTCCGACGCCTCCGCCTCGCGCGTCTCTCCGCGGAATTTTCTTCGATTTCGGAGATTCGTCATCGGAGCACTGGAACCAGGGTCACCGGATCCCGGCTTGCTCGAAGCCGCGGGGGACGCGCGCGCATCGAGTGCGTCCGGGCAAACGCAACGGGTCGGAACCGCAGACGGTGTCGATTCCATCGATGTCGTGCCCGGCCATGCACACCACCAGACCGTCTCCCGAGCCTCCTCGCTCCCGACCGATGCGCAGCGACTCAAGCTGCTGAGCTTCAATGTCCAGGCCGGGATCTACTCGCGGCGCTACAGCGACTACTTCACCAATAGCTGGAAGCACGTCCTCCCGCACCCCGAGCGACTCGCAAATCTGACCCGCATCGCCCAGCTGCTGCATCAGTTCGACCTGGTCGGACTGCAGGAGGTCGACGCCGGCTCGCTGCGCAGCGCCTATATCGATCAGATTCAGTACCTGGCTCGGCACGGCGCCTTCCCGCACTGGTACAGGCAGGTCAACCGCAACCTCGGACCCTTCGCACAGCACAGCAACGGTCTGCTCAGCCGGCTGCGGCCGCAGCGAATCACCGAGCACAAGCTCCCGGGCCTCCCGGGACGCGGTGCCGTCGTGGCGGAGCTCGGGCTTTCTGACCACGAGACCCTCGCCGTGGCGATCGTGCATCTGGCCCTCGGATGGCGCGCACGCCGACGTCAACTCGATTACTTGATCACCCTGTCCGAACAATACCCGTATCTCGTCATCATGGGCGACTTCAACTGCGGGTGCGACTCGAAAGGGCTTCGGGCCATGGTCCGAAAGACCGAAATGCGCGGCATGGATTGCGAGCTCAAGACCTTCCCGAGCTGGCGTCCGACGCACAATCTGGATCACATCCTGGTCTCTCGCCCGCTCCGCGTGATCGCCGCCCGGGTGGTCGACTACGCCTTGTCGGATCACCTGCCGATCAGTATGACGATCGAGTTGCCCGAGGGTGTCACCTTCTCGGCGGACGCGGACGGGCCGGATCCGAAATCGGCGCGCTGAACGCGACGCATTGAACCGGACGAGCCTGGCTTCCCGGCGTCGCCGATCACTTCACAGCTTCACTGTGCCAATCACTGGCCCGCTCACTTAAACCGCGCCGGCTCCGGCGGTCGTCAAGTCTGCCGGTGTCGATCCCATCCAAAAACATCGCATACCGCACCGGGCGCGGTTTAAGCCTGCACGTAAAAATAGCGCCACGCACAGCCGCTCTCGCGCGCGAGCAGATCGAGAAAGGCATCTGTCGGCACTGCCTCGCCCGGAAAGATCTCATCGACCTGGATGAGCAGTCGCGCAAACCCGCCCTGCTGCTTCCAATCCCAAGACCAAATCTGACGGCACTCACCGCAAATCGGGCAGACCACGGCTGAATCCTGCCGATCCGATCCGGGCGTGCTCGCCGAGTGCTCGAATTGCTCGACGCGCAGCGTCCAATCGCTCAGGCGCGCGCGGCAACCGGGGCAACGCGGTGCACGCGTGTTGCGGCCCTGATACCAAAGCGGATGTGCCGCAGCCGGCGGAACCACGACGTGACAAAAGGGGTTGCCGGTCTGCGGATCGCTCGCGATTGCGACCGCGCACCCGACAAAGGCGAGCAGCGCGAAGAACGCGGGGCCGACACGATAGGCGCACTCGCGATCCGGGATGTGATCCGCGATGAACCCTGCCTCGGACAGCGTGTAAACGAGCCGATCCCGATCCGGACAGAGCTCGGCATCGCGCGGTGTAAGGATCAACCGACCCACGTGATTGGATGGCGGGGCGATATCCGCGACAGGCATCGGTTCCCTCGGTGTCATTGGATTGGATCCCCCGAATCGCGCCTGCCAGTGATCCCCATGTGGGCGTGCCGACAGCGTCCCGCAAAACGCGCCGTTCGGCAGAGACGCGATTCAGAGGTCGTCGGTGGAGTGATGGAAGTCGTAGTTCAACTCGCTGCTCGGCATCTGGACCGAGTTGCCTTGAATGTAGTCCGGCCGACAATTCCAGACCCGCGCGATCGTGGCCGGGTCTTCGATTCCGGCCGCGATGACGGATGCTCCGTGAGTCCTGATCTGCTGTACCACTTGGAGCAGCTCGGCTGGATCCGCGTTGATGAGGGTCGCGAAAGAGAGTTTGGCAAGGGCGACCGGCAGATCGGCGAGCAGCTTCAGATCGGCTGCATTTCCCGTGACGTTGGCTACGCAGACCTGAATCCCGTACTTGCGTAAGACCTCGACAAGCGGTTTGGCCGCGCCCAGGTGCGCTCGAACGTCGTGCATCTGGAACTGCAGCAACGGGCGGCGCCGGATCAGATTGCGCCGGACCATCTGCTCGCGAAACCAGGGGAGCCATTCTTCCGCCGCGACCGACGCGACGGTTTGATGGATCAAGAGGCGCACCTTCGGATGCGTCTTGCGCTGAGCATCCATGACATCGAGTGCGTGCTCAAGCACCCAGCGATCGATCCTCGGCATCAATCCGCTGCGCTCTGCCACTGGCAGAAAATCGGCGGCGGGAACGTGCTCGCCGTCGAGCGTGCGCAACCGAAGCTGCACCTCGTAGAGCTCCCCGACGTTCGCGCCGAGCGAGACGATCGGCTGAAACATCAACAGCAGTCCGTCCTGATTGACCGCGGTGTCGACCAACTGCTTGAGCAAACGCTCGTAGTCCGAGCCGCGATCGGGGGCGATGACCGGAGTCCAGACCCGCACCCGATTGCCGCCTGCCTGCCGCGCCCGCGCCACGGTGGTACGGCTGCGCGAGACCATCGTGATGGCATCATCCGCAGGGGGCGTAAAGAGCCCGATTCCGATTGTCACGGTGAGCGAGAGCCGCTTGTCCTCGGCCCGAAGCTTGGTGGCGCCGAACGTCGCCAAGAGCTGCTCTCCGAGCCCCTCCAACGCCTCGCGGGTCCCCCGTCGGCTCAGTACGGCAAAGGTGGAGTCATCCAGGCGCGCAGCGCACTCCTGCGGGGCGAGTTGGTCGAGGAGCTTCTCCCCGAGCTGGCGCAACAACCGCTCCATGCCGTCGACACCGACTGCTTTGGAGATGTCTTGAAAGCGATCCAGCTCGATCAGAAGAAGGCCGGCGCCGGGCAAGTGCGCCTCCGGGTCGTGAACCACGCGATCGAGACCGCGCAGAAACGCATCCTTGGAGACCAAACCTTTACCCACATCGCTGCGCTCGTCGCTGACCCGGCGCCCCTTGAGCAAGCGCGACATGCGAATGCGATGCTCGATCGCGCCGATCAGCTGCTCGCGTTGGATGGGCTTGGCGATGAAGCTGTCGCCTCCGACCCGCAACGCCTCCAGTTGCTTGTCCGGATCGGTCTCGGCGGAAAGAAAGATGATGGGCGTGTCGAAGTACTCGCCATGATCCCGAATGATCGCTGTCAACTCGGTACCGCTCGCGTCCGGCATATAGAGATCCATCAGGACCAAGTCCGGCTCGACATCGTGCATCTTGCGGAGGATCTCCAGAGGTCGATCGACGATGTGCGGCTCCATCCCCGCCTTGCTCAGCAGCAACGCGATGTACTTTGCTTGCAGCGGGTCGTCTTCGACCACCAGGATCCGGGGTTGGCTACCCCTGGCCGGGCCACTCAGCTCGATGAGGCGCTTCGCCAGATCGGGGACCGCGATCGGGGTCGGAAAGTAACCGCGCGCGCCGGCCCGCATGACCTCGAGCCGCGTTTCGATGTTCTCCGCGTCGGCGATACAGACCACCTCTGGCCTCATGGTCTTGGTGCCCGTCAGGGTCTCCAACGGCGTCCCCGTCAAGCGCTCGATCAAACCGGACGGCAGGGTCCCGGACGCGATGTAGCGCAGATCGAGGATCAGTACCCCGGGCCGCGTCCGCCCAAGGGCGGCCTCGAGCGCTTCGAGATCCGCAAAGGCTTCGAGCTGCAACCCGGCCGGCCGAATCAGGCCCGCAAGCCCGGTCTGCAACGCCGTGTCGTCGCCGAGGTAGAAGATCCGGTTTTCGGAAGTCGCAAAATCTGCTTCGGTCATGAGCGAAAGCGCCTCGGTGGGGCGTCGAGAGATCCTGTCTGCCGCTGCCCTGTCGGAAACAGCCAAGCAGACTCCCTTTCGTCCGGTGTGAGGATCAGCAGGCCAAGCCCAAAGGTCAAGCAAAAGCCGGCGCGCGGCGTACCTTCCGTTCGATCGGGTTGAAATCCCGGCGGCCTTTCGTTAGTTTCAATCGATATGCTGCTGGGGGTGTCCGGCACGCGTGACATCATCGGAACGGGCTGCCTGTCGATCGACCGGTTTGTCTTGCGTTCTCGATGCCGTCACGCTACGGGCTGAGAGAGACCCTTCGAACCTGATCCGGATCATGCCGGCGCAGGAAAGCAGGCGACGAGGACGGATCATCAGGTGCCGGTCCCGACGATGCCGCAGCCCGCCGGGCAACGCCATTGCACGACCTGCAGGACGCTCCGGACAGCGTATCGCATGAGCCTCGCCGGCTCTCGGTGCCTGCCGCCTCGACTCGGGATCCGCATCGATCCCGATCACCACGCCTCTCCTCCTGTCGGATGGTGCCGATCATCTTTCGCCATGGTCCGGTCGACCGGCAGCCTGTACGGCCGATCCGGCCCCATAATCATCGGCGCCACCATACGCCACGCGTCCGTCGAGAGGATAAACCATGAGCGCCATCCCACAGGCCTTCGTCCAGAAGACCGCCGAGCTGTCCGACGAGGTCACGCGGCCCTTTCCAAGCTCGCGCAAGATCTACGTTACGGGATCGCGTCCGGACCTGCGCGTCCCGATGCGCCAGATCACGCTGACCCCGACGCAGACCAACGCGGGGATCGAGGAGAATCCGCCTGTCGTAGTGTACGACACCTCCGGACCCTACACGGACCCGACGGCGCACATCGACCTCCTCGCCGGCCTGTCCGATCTGCGCACGACCTGGATCGAAGAGCGCGACGACACCGAGCTGCTCGGCGGACCCACCTCCGCCTTCGGTCGCGAGCGTCAATCCGACCCGCGGCTCGCGCATCTGCGCTTCGAGCATATTCGCACCCCGCGTCGTGCCAAGCCGGGGCGCAACGTCACCCAGATGCACTACGCACGACAAGGCATCGTCACCCCCGAGATGGAATTCGTCGCCATCCGCGAGA
>NZ_JAABRP010000177.1 GCF_011390875.1 Thiocapsa sp. | reverse complement strand
AGGGGAAAGAATGAAGCTATCGCCTCCGCGATTGCGGTAGACGCACTCGCGCGAGTCCGCCAGTACGACGTTGGTATTGATGATGTGATAGGGACCACGCGGGCTTCGGGAGTCGGCCACATCGGTCAATCGGGCGACATCGGCACCCAGCGCCGCACCGGTTTCGCTGTTTAGCGCCCGATCGATGTCGGGCATGAAGGTCTCCATCAGCCGATCCCGATAGAAGCGGTGGATGGAGATGTAGTTGCAGTTCACCAGCCAGCCGAAGACGAGCGCGACCGCGATCAGGACGGTGACGGCAAGGGTGATCAACTCCTGGAAGGAGAGCCAGAAGGCGATCTCATAGGTGACGAGCAGCGTGCCGAATAGGAAGAGCGCGGCGCCGAGGTTGGCCATCAGATCGGGTCCGCGGTGCACCGCATCGGGTTGAGGGGTGAGAAAGCGACGCATGGACACGCCCATGCCGGAGAGCATGGCGATCGGACCCACGGACTTGAAGGACTCCTTGAGGTGGTCGCCGATCGCCGGGAGACTGCCGATCAGGAAAAATAAGACGATGGCGGTGAGCAACACCCCGCCCAGGCGTTCCACGAGGCGGCGCGATACATACCAAACGCGCGCGATACCGGGCATGGTGTTCTCCCGCCGAACCCCGGTCAGCAAGGCATAGATCAAGGTGCCAAGGACCGTCAGCCCCAAGAGCAGGACACCGATCCAGAGAAACAGCTCGAATCCGAACAGCTCCGCGTGGCCCCGGATATCCATCAGCATCGGCAGCAGGAACATCCCGTCGACACCGGGGTTGTAATGGCCAAAAAACCACAGACCGAAGAGAAAAAAGAGGACGTAGATCGGTATCCAGACGATCAGGTTGAGAAAGGTGCCGCGCAGCACGATCCCCAACAGCGACACGGCGGTGATCCCCGCTCCCGGGGTGAGGTAATAGCCGTGTTCGCGCAAATAGCCGAGCATGCGTCGCTGTCTCTCGTCGGCCCGCCGCGCGGCGTCCGGTCGAGGATCGTCGGTGCCGAACGGAAAGTTGGAAGGGTCAAGGCCGAAGCGAGCCGCATCGGGGCGTGGGACGCCGTCGCCCTGAGCGTCCTTGCTCAGCAGCCAGGTCAGCGCGCCGCCGATGTAGCCGCCACCGGACACCGTCGACAGATAGTCGAACTTTTCGAGCAGGCCCCGGGCTGCGAGTGCCTGCATGGCACCCAGCGCAAAGGTTGCCGAACGAATGCCGCCGCCCGAGAGGGCCAGGCCCACCCGTTTATCGCTGGTCACCTCCGGCTCGTCACAGCCGCGCTGACGGCGCCAGGCGTGAACGTAGTCGGTCTCGGCCTGCTCCAGCGCGACCGGAAACGGCGCCCGGAGCCGCTGTTCAGCACTAGCCTCATTGTGCGCGGTGAGCGCCAGATCCTCGAGGTCGATCGGATCGACGTAGCCTGCCGGTTGCGCTAGCGGTGTCATGAGGGTTGCCTCTCTCCGGATGTCTTTTTTGAGATCGAGGAACGGCCCGTTCACCCGGGCTCGCGATTCCAGGCCCGGATCGCGTCCAGATAGTCGATCATGGCGTGATCCTCGACCGCGTCGAGACGGATGGCGCTGGCCGCTTCGACGGCGCCCCCCACAGTGTCGAGGAAGCGGAACCACAAGCCGATGTCGTCGTGTATGCGCTTGTCCTGGGCGATATAGAGACAGATGCCGACATGGCTGTAGCCCATCAGGCGGGACGGTACGCGCGTCACGATGTCGCCGTTGTTCTGGAAGCGGAAGAACCGATCCCTGGCCTCGTTGTTGAAGATGCGGGCGGTCTCGAGGGTCATGGCCCGGGGCTGCCCGAACGTATAGACCGAGGTGAATGGGAGGTCGACGTGCAGCAACTTGGCGGCGGCCACCGTCGCCATCGCCCCCCCGAGACTGTGGCCGACGAGAAAGATCGGGCGCGGGCGACCGGCGGCTCGGTCGGCTTGGCGGCCAACCAGATAGCGTTCGAATAGCGGTTCCCAGACGTCATCCGTGGACCGTGCGAAACCGCGGTGAAACTCGCCGAACAGGATGCGGGTCGGGAAGGCATTGACGTTGTCGAGCCAGTCACGCATCTCATCGGAGCCGCGGAAGGCGAAACACCAGTAGTCGCGGTGTTCGATCAGAACCGCCTGCGCGCTGTTTTTGTCGGCGCCGGTGACCTTGATGAAATCCGGATCATCGTCTTTCAGGTCTTTGAGGATGCCCGCTTCGTCAGGCGCATGACTGGGCGTCTTGATGAAGACACTCTGGGCGATCCGCGCCATCCAATAGGCGTTGCCGCGGGTGAGCCGGGTGGTGTAGGGATCGACGTGCATGGGTCATTCCTCCGGGAGGTGGGTCATGAGGTCGGCGATCCGCTCGGCCAGCGCACCGATCGTCATCGAGGGATTGCGTCCCCTGCGAGACCACGCAGATCACGCAGCACGCGATTTAGTCAGGTGGGCCATGACCAAAAACGGGACCTGAGCCAGGAAGAAGACGGCGTCCAGATAGCCAAAGGCGGGATAGAAACCGGTCCATAGCCAGAGGAAGAAGAGGACGCCGACCAAACGCGACAGCACCGCCATGACGGCATTGAAGCGGTAGCGGTAGGGCTGGTTGGCGCCGGGCATGTAGAAGATGCTCAACAGCACCAGCATCAGGGCGGCGAAGGCGCTCCAGACCGGATCCAGGGTCTGACGCGCGCCGATCAGCTCCAGCACCTTCTCCGGCCAGAAGATCGTCGGTATCGCGAGCACCAGATTGGCCAGGATGCCCGCCCAGAGGGTGCGTTTCAGCCAGAGTGCGTTACGGTCGGTGGGCGGTACCTGGAGCGTTTTTTCCGGAAGTTCCTCGGCCGGGCGTCGACGCATCGTCAGCAGCAACAGCGGGAGCTGAATCAGGAAGAGGACCCCGTCATAGAGGACGAAGCCGGAATAGAGTCCAGGATAAAGAACAAGAAAAAACAAGACTTCCAGCGGACGGGCGAGCACGGCGAGCCAGGCGTTGAAGCGATACCGATAGGGTTGATTTGCTCCGGGGATGTAGAAAAAAGTCACCAGGAAGACCAACAGGGCGGCGAAGGCGGTCCACACCGGGTCATGGGTGGCGCGCAGCCCGAGCAGATCCAGTGTCCATTCGGGGGCAAAGATGAGCGGAAGCGTCAACACCCAGTTGCCGATGATGCCGAGCCAAACCGCGCGACGGAACCACTTGACCGGTGTCTTCATGTCGGGCCTCCCCGAATCGAGCGGATGTGAATCGTCGGTCATAAACAAAATCAATCTCTTAAACCGCGTCATTGCCGACGCTGGTGAAACCCGGCAAGGTCGGACCGTGGCACGAACGACACCGACCCCACCGGACGCGGTTTAAAGCAACTTGAGATACTCGATCAGCGCCTGCTTCTGGTCAGGTTCCAAATCGGTTCCCCAAAGATGGCCCTGGTTGCTGTTGCCGATCACGCGCGTGTCGTAGCGGCTACCCAGACGCTCGGCATCCGGTCCCTCGGCGACGAAACCCATCCGGGCCGGGTCGTAGACATCCAAACCCCGGTGGAAGACCTCGGTGCGCCCTTGGGGTGGCTCCAACAGCTCACCCAGGTAGGGCACGGAGCCGTTGTGCAGATAGGGCGCGCGCAGCCAGAGCCCGTCCAGCGGCACGTTGACATAGCCGCCGGTGGAGCGGAAATGGCTGAAATCCCAAGGGTAGTCAGCGGCGTATGCGTTGTAGGCGGCGGCGGCCTCGGGTGTCCAGAGGTCGGCGCGGTGACGATCGGTATAGGGCGGAAGACCGCCTGTGTCGGTCCCGGCGGCGGCCCACTCGGGATCGTTCAGGGTCAGCACCTGACCGGTCTTCTCGCCGTCCATCGCATGACAACGCGCGCACTGTTCCCGGTAGATCGGCTCGCCGACGGTTGCCAGTTGCCGGTCAACCGGAAACCGGTCCGCGAACTTGGGCGCCGGGAGCGCCTTGAGCCAGGTCTCCAGCTCCTTGAGCTTTTTGACCGGCAGAACCTTGGGCAGCGTGCCGTCGCCGATGGCCGAGCTCAGGACGACCTCGGTCAGATCGGTGTTGAGCCCGTCCCAATGCAGGGCCATGCCATGCTCGACCCGCGGCGCCATGTTCCAGATCGACTGCATGTCGGAGTTGCCGGTGGTCTCGCCCGGATCGACCCCCAGGGCGCGCACCTTGACCGGGTTGAAGGGATCGATGCGGCCGCGTCCCCAATCCGGCCGGCTGTCGGTCCAGGCGAACTGTTCACGCTGTTCGAGGATCGCCTTGCGGGTGGCCGGGATCAGGAGATAGCGATACAGCAGGCGGTCGACGAGTGACATCTCGTAGACCTGAGCGATTTGCCCCAGGATGTTGCCCGCATCGAAGCGGGGATCGGCGGCGCTCTTGAACAGGAAGCGCTGATAGCCAAGCACATCAACCCGGTTGGGTGGACCCCCGAGATAAATGGTCGGGGCGCCGGTCGGCGTCTCGCGCAGTGTGGCGGTGTGACAGAGTGCGCAATTGACCCCGACCCGTTCGAAACCGATGACCTTTTTGGAGAAGCCGACCGGCATCTCGCGACCCTGCTCCCAGCCGAACCCGAGCGAGGCCCACCCTCCGGGTCCGGGCAGATACTCCGGGAACATCTTGGGCAGGACCAGCCAGATCCAGTATGGGATGCCGTCCTGTTGCTCGGTGCCGATGGAGCCGTATTTGAAGTATTCCTCCATCGAGTCATCGGCCAGTTCCTGCGCGGGCTCGCGGAACAGGTTCCACCAGACGAATCCGCCTCCAAGCGCCGCCACGATCAGCAGGACCGCCAGAACCCGGCGCCACTTACCTTGCTTGGGATGCTTGTCCGACATCGTCATGCCCTCCGGCGCGCGGCCGTATCAGAAGGTTTTCAGGTACTCAACGATGGCGTCCTTGTCGTCCGACGGCAGATCGATGGCATAGCGATGTCCATCGTTGCCGTTGCCCGGAAGCGCGGTGTCGTAGAGGAAGTAGCGGCGGCCGTTTTCCTCGGGCACGTCGGCGATGAACCCCACCCCGACCTGGTCGAAGACGTCGAAACCACGGTAGAACCGCGCCGGGCGGTCTTTCGGATCGTCGAGCAGTGCCCGCAGGGTCGGCACCGAGCCGTTGTGCAGATAGGGTGCCCGCGCCCAGATGCCGTCCAGCGGATGGTTCGCATAGCCCTGGGTCTTGCGGAAATGGGTGAAGCGGTATTCGGAGTCCGGATAGAGACTGTACTGATTCGCCGCGAAATCGAAGGTGTAGGAATCCAGCCGATGGCGATCGGTTCCGATGTCGGCGATCGGCACGACGGTGCCGATGGACGTGCCGCTGCGCACGCCCTCCTTGAAGCGGTGGTCCGCGTGGCAATCCCCGCAGTATTCCGCATAGAGTGGCTCGCCCCGCGCGGCCTTGGCCTGATCGATCGGGTAGGGGTAGGCAGGCGGCGGCAGGGTCCAGATCCAGTCGCGCACCCGTTGCAGGCGTGGATGGTCGATGGTGACCGGGGTCACGCCGGCGCCGAGCGAGGCGCTGAGATTGCGCTCGTCCACGGAGTCGTTGTTGCCGTCCCAATGCAGATACATCCCGTCCCTGGGCTGCTGATTCCACAACGACGGGAAGTCCGAGGCGGCGATCAGCTCGCTCGAGGGCAGGCGAGCCAACGGCCAATTGAACTGGAGTCCCTTGTAAGGATTGAAGGTATCCACCCGACCCGGCCCCCAATCCGGCACCTCATGCCCCATGATACGTTCCAGCCGCTTGGCCAGAATCAGGGTTTGTTCACGGGTGCGCGGGATGACGAAGAAGCGGTAAAGCACGCGATCGAACCAGTCCAGCTCGGCGCCGTTGCGCGCCATGAGACCCATCAGGTTGTCGGCGGTGAAGCGCTCGTCCAGGGTGCAATCCAGGACGAACCGGAAAAAGCCCTGGAGATCCAGTTGATGGGACGGCATTCCCAAGACGATTCGGCGCGGGCCGTCCGCCGTCGCGCGCACCGTGCCGGTGTGGCAGACGGCGCAATTGAGCCCGACCTGATCCACGCCCAACCGATGGCGTTGCGAGATCCCGATCGGGAACGGCCGCCCTTCCTCCGCCAGCAGACCCAGCGCGGCATAACCGCCCGGCAGCTTGTCCGGGCAGACGTGCGGGAGCACGGCGAAGATGGGCTCGGGCGGGAGCAGACCGCCGACGGCATCGAATACCGATCCGCCCGGCTCACTGCCGATGGAGCCGTACTTGAACTGATCCTGGATGTCGGCGTAATCCACCGGCCGATCCGCCGTGAAGCGTGCAGAGAGCCAGACGGCCACGCCGATCAGGATCAACAGCGACAGCAGCCACCGCAGCCGACGCAACCCGCGTCGGAGCGCCTTGGTCAGCGTGGTCGAGTCGCTGGCGTTGTCATGCATCCCGTCATGGCTCATGGCAAACCCCCGTGTGTCGAGATATCCGACGAAACCGCACCCGGCGCTCAGCCGGCGCGCGCATCGGCCAGGATGTCGTCGCTGGCCTTCTCGGCAATCATGTAAATGGCGGAGACGATGAAGAGCCCCGGCGCGCGCGGGAAGACCGAGGCGTCCACCACACGCAGGTTGCGGACGCCGCGCACCCGGAAGCGGCTGTCGAGCACCGCTTCGGGATCGTTTGCCGCACCGATCTTGCAGGTGCAGGAGGCGTGGTGGCCCCAGGCTTCGTCCCGGACGAACCGGCGGATCTGTTCACTGGTCTGAACCTCGGGACCGGGTACCGTCTCTTCGGCGACCAAGCCCTTGACCCCATCCATCATTCGCCGCACCAGTTGCACCGCCTCGACCACGGCATCCAGATCCTCTCCCGAGTCATCGTTGCCCTCATCGAAGTAGTGGAAGTCGATCTGCGGCGTCGCCGTGGGATCCTGCGAGCGGATGGTGACGGTCCCGCTGTGGTTGTTGGTGTGCGCCTTGAGTACGGCCCAACTGAAATACTGGGTGGCCGCCCGAACCTCTTTGGAATAGCCGGGGAAATAGCCACGGAAGTTGGTCACCAGGCCGAACAGAACCAGATCCGGCGGGCCCTTGGCGGCCCGCGCCGCAGCGGAGCGCCGGACGATCGAAATCACGGCGCCATTGGTGGTATAGGGTCCGCGACCCTGCTGCCAGAAGCGAAACTGCGGATCGGGCTCCTCGTCCGGATCAGGCCCCCTCATGGTCGCGCCATTGAGCAGGGCGAAGGGGGTCTTCATGCGGTTGACGACGGTGACCTCGTAGCGATCCTGGAGATTGGCGCCGACCCCGGGCAGATCGACCAGAACCTCGATGCCATGTCGCTGCAACAGGTCGGCGGGACCGATGCCGGAGAGTTGCAGCAGTTGCGGGGTATTGAAGGCACCGCCGGAGAGGATGACCTCGCGCGCGGCGAAAACCTGCCTTGGTGCCGGTGTCTGAGCATCGCGCGGATTCGGATCGGCGGCGTAGAGATGCTCGCCGGGGAGATACTCGACGCCGATGGCGCGGTTCTCCGCGTCGAACAGCACGCGGGTCGCCAACGCCCCGGTCAGAAGATGCAGCCGATCCGGGCAAACCCTCTGCACCGCCTGGATGCGCTCGCGGGTTCCGAGGCGACGGCCCCTGGCGATCGACAGGGGCGTGATCCGCAGCCCCACCCGCTTGCCGTTGGCCATCGCCCAATCATTGGGGTCGAACAGCCCCGTCAGGCTGTGCCAGATCTGCGTGAGCCAGTTGTCGTTCGCGAACAGCGCCTTGCGGGCGCCCCTGACGATGAGCCGCAGCATGGGCCTATCGTCGAGGATCATCAGCGGATCGGCCTTGTTGGTCTCCAGCCAGCCATCGAACCCGTGACGGCTGGGATTCCAGCGCAGCAGGCGCTGCAGAAAGCGTTGCACCCGGCGGTAACGGCAGTTCTCCAGGCGCTGGAAATAACGGCGCATCTTTCCGGCGCACCAGGAGTCGTCGCCGGTGATTCGCGCGATCTCGTCCCAGTCGCGGTTGTGCGGATAAATCAGGATCATGGCGTGGTGGGCGGTGCAACCGCCGAGGGTGGCAGCCCTGGGATAGAAGACTCCCTTGCGCTCGGGTGTGTATTTGGAGTCGCGCCGCTGCTGTTCCTCGTCCGCGTAGTGCCGGACGAAGAACGCCCAGGACATCGCTTTGTCCTCGGACGCCGCGGGATGAAAGGCCGGCACCTGATAGTCGTAGCTATCCGGTGACCCACCGGCCTCCATCAGCAGCACCCGGTAACCGGCCTCGGCCAGATTCGCGGCCACCGGTCCACCGCCCGCGCCGGACCCGACGACGATGTAGTCATACGCGAGCACTTCGTCCGCATTCAGGCTGTTGTCGAGTGGATCGGACGCCATCGGTGAAGCTCCGTCGAACGGTTGACGATGTCGCGGCCCGTTTCAGTCCGGGTTCAGAGCGTCTTCACGAACTCGATCAAGGCTTCCTTGTCGGCATCCGGCAGATCGCTCCCGAAGGGATGCCCCCGGTCGACCTCGAAATCCGGGCAGGTGCTCAGCGCCATCAGGTCCGGGGCCAGTTCCTTGAGCCGCGCGGTGGTTTCGGCGGCGTCCAGACCCTCGCGCGCGATCTCCTGATAAGCCCGCTTGGCGCTCTTGAGGAAGCGCAGCATCCGCCACAGACCGGCGCCCTCGTCCCCAAGGTCGACATTCAGATTGGAGATGAGATTGACCGGCGTGCCCTCGGGGATGGGGCCGACCACGATGTTGCTTCCCTCGACCAGACCGCCGAGTCCGACCACCGAGCGCAGCAGACCGGACAGGGGGTTGCCGTCCACCAGCGGCTGGGTGTACCAGGGCAGCGTCTGGGTCGCGGCCTTGAGGAAGCTGACCTGGGTGGTGCGGTTGATGATGCCCGGGCGGGTCTCGGGCCACAGCAGTTTGCGAATGCCGTCGTCGAAGGCGGCCATGCGCCCTTCGGTGCTCGGATCGCTGTTGAACAGACCGACCTCGTTGTTGTGCAGATAGGGCGCGGTGGACCAGATCGCGACCAGCGACGGAACCCGTTGATAGCCACGTCCACCGGCCGGGGTTTCCCAATCGAATGCGGTGTTGGTGATGGGGTCCTTGAGCACGACCTTGCCCATCGCCGGCAGGTTCTTGTAGGTCTGCGAGGAGAAATCGCTCCAGACATGGCCCTCGATCGCATTGCTGGCCATGGAACTACAGATCTCGGTCTCCAAGGTCGTGACCGGGATCCGTGCGTCGGTGGACAGATAGTTGTCCTCGAGGAAATCGTCCGCCATTACCAGCTCGCGCATCTTGCCCTTGAAGTCGTCGGTCTCGGTCCAGTCCGAATACTCCTTCCAGCACTCCAAATAGTCGCGCTCGCCGCAGTTGAGCTTGGGCGCATCGTCAGGAAGCTTGCTGGAATGGCAGGCGGCGCAGTTCTCGGCGAAGACGATCTTGCCCCGCTCCATGACGGTGGGATCCGAGCTGATGTAGTCCGCGCCTCCGGGTGCATCCCGCAGCGGCATGGGGCCACTGGCCGCGATTAGATACTTGGCGAGATTGCCCGAGCGTTCCTGGGTCGCGTTCCAATAGACCGAGTTTTCCTGCGCGACCTTGACCTTGATCGGGCTCTGGGGCCTGACGCCGATCAGCGGGCGGATATGGCGGATCCATTGCTGATGATATTCGCCGATGTTGATATAGACGCGCGTCAGGGCGGCATCGATCCCGACCGAATCGGCGCCATCCCAGAGAACACGTGGCACGCCGAAGGTCGGCCCGCGCTTCTGGACCTCGGGCAGGGCCAGCGCCCCACCTGCGCTGGTCTCCTGGTGCCAGCGTTCGGCGGCCTTGAGACGCGCGCTCACATCGAAGATGGCGTTCATCGCCCGTGGATTGTTGATGTAGTCCGTAGGGACCAGCGAGGTATCGACCGCGCCGGGTTTCTGGCTGTCGAGGATGTGCCAGACGACGTTGTCCTTCTCTACATTGACCCCGAAGACGCGACCGAACCAGAAATACTGGGCACCAATGGTGGCGGAGAGATTCTCGAACTCAGGTGCCTCCGGATCCGCCGGCGGATGCAGCGGGTGGTGGCTCACATGGCAGAAGGAGCAGGCCATGCCGACCCGATACGGGCGTACCAATTTGGGGTCGGAGTAATAGTCCGGGTCGTTGTAGAACTTGTCCGCGTCCCAACGCGCGGCGGCCTTCTTATCGAAATTGGGATTGGGATAGAGGCGCAGCCCCAGAATGCCGGATGCCTTGCCATAGACCTGTTCGTCGAAGGGCTCGGGCGGCGCGGTGCGCTCGTCCAGGCAGAGTCCGAACTTGTCGGGCTTGGCGGCCTGAACGAAGCCGGGTTCGTTCATCAGGCCCAGATAAGCGAAGCGGTTGGCACGGCTGTAGTAGGTGGTGTAGTT
>NZ_JAABRP010000176.1 GCF_011390875.1 Thiocapsa sp. | reverse complement strand
GCATCCGAAGCCTCGAGCGTGGTCACCAGTGCATCCGCCGCGTCGGCCTGGCGCAGCGCTTGATCGAGGCTGGATTGTGCGTCGTCCCGCGCGGTACGGGCATCGTCGACCTGCTGGGCAGTGACGTAAGCCTTCGGCGCCAGGGGCAAGAGCCGGGCGAGCGTCGCCTCGGCGAGCGCGAGGTTGGTGCGGGCGCGCTGAACCTGCTCGGCGGCGACGGCCGCGTTCGACTGCTCGGCCGAGATCGTCCGACGTTGAGCGTCGCGTGTCGCCTCGGCGAGTCGCAGGTCTGCCGTGACCTGCGCCACGGCGAGCGTGTAGGGCTCGGGATCGATCGCAAACAGCAGATCGCCCTCGGCGACACGCTGGTTGTCCACCACGGCGATGGTCACGACCCGTCCCGCGATAGTGGCAGCAACGTTGACGACACTCGCCGTCAGCACGGCGTCCTCGGACATGGGATTGTTCGCGGCGCGTTGGAAGTACAACCATCCCGAGAATACCGTGCCGATGACGATCACCAGCGCAACGATGATGCCGACAACCGTGTATTTTCGCGCATAGGCAGACTTGGCCATGCACTAGCGCCCGAAGGTGGCTGCCGCAACAGCAAAGGCAATCAGGCAGGCGAGCGCGATATAGACGAGCGTGCGCATCGGTATGCCTTCGTCGATGCCTAAGCGAATCAGCAGCATCCGCACGAGCACGGAGCCAAGCACGCCAAGGACGGCGCAGAACAGCCAGTAGGGGAAATAGGCGCCGTAGAACGGCAGCGATGGGCTCGCCGTGTATCCGCAGCCTTGCAGCCCGAGCAACAGGGGGGCAAGGAGAAGGATCCGTCTCACGAGCGTGCCTCCGGGCATTCGGTGCCAAGCGTATCTTTGAGGATTGCGCCGGCCTTTTCCGGCGCTGTCGCCGCCCGGGCCAGCGGTCCAAGTGCGGCGGCAGCAAGGCTGCCCGCAATCCCTGACAGCACCGTCCGGCGCGAGACGCCGCGTCCGGCTCCTGAGTGCATCGCGTTCTCCCCGGGCCTCACGCCGACTTCAGCGCTGCCGTACCGTCTGCCGGATCGCCCCTCAATCGTTGAAACGGCAACACCAGCGGCTTGTCTGCTCCGGCCAATGCCGTGAGGTCGAAACGCGTGTAGTTGTAGGTCTCGTAATCGCGCAGAAGGAAGAGCTTGCGGTCTAAGTCCGAGAGGCTCGTCCAACAGGTGAACTCGGTGGCAGCACCACCGCCCGGCGCGTCGAGGCCCTTGACCTCCAGATGGCTGCTCCCGGCCTCGGGAAGATCGATCGTCACCCCCCGCGGCCGGTCGAAATTGTTCATGATATGGGCGAGCGTCGTCACGGCCTTGTCCGGCGTATCGGCCTTCTCGGCGTATTGTGCGTAAAACGCGGCGCGCACGAAGCGCCCGACCGATGTGTTGGACGCCGGCAAACCCGAGGTCGCGACACCCGAATCCGGCTGCGTGGCCACATAGTCGCCGAAGGTCGCGGTCGGCCGATCCACGTTGCTGAGAAACGTGTAGTTGTCGAGATTCGTCAAATGCCAGTCGAAGCGAGGCGCATTGGTCATCACCCGCACGGGATTGTCGTAGACCGACATTTCGCCCTTGTGAAACTCGATCACGAAGGAGGCGCCGGTGGCGTCGTTCACCAGATAATGGAAGGGGGACACCACGCCGCCCAGCATCGCGAGGGCCTCGAGCTTCACCGGCTGCGTGGCGAGCGCCGCTTTGACTTCGGCAACGGAGCCGAACTGCCCCAGCGCCCAGAGCCCGAGATCGGAAGCCGAAAGGACCGCAGCCTCGCTCGGGATCGGCGCCTCGGCCCCGGCAGCCATCGGATAGGACAGCAGACTGAAGGTCAGACCTTGATCGTTCAGCCCTTCAAGAACCTTGAGGTCCGCCGGACCGATGGGGTTGTCCTTGGTCGGGATCCGCGCCGGCATGGTGATGGCGAGGACGCCGTAGCGGGTCGTGAAGCCTACGGGCGGATGATCCGCGACGTGCGAGCTCATGGCGTAGCCTACAGGGAACCAGGCGACCCGATAGGGCAGATCGACCGTGAGCTCGAGCGTCCGCCCGAAATACGACCTGCCGGCGGCGTCACGATAGACGAGCGATGTGCACATAACGATCTCCTGAGTGTCTCGACGCTGGTGTCGTCACCGATTCCGCGCTCCACATCTGCCCCATAGACCGACCCATAGACCGACACAGCCGAAAGCATCGGAGCTCGCTTTCGCTTCGTTCATGGGGTGCGAGACCGGATGCAGGGCAAAAGACCTTGAAGGTGTGTTTCATGTCCACGATCAATGGGGCAATCATAGCCGATGCCGAACAGAACGGGAACAACGAGCGCATCCGGAATTGCGGCAATCGGGCTATTCGTCGCGATACAATCAATACGGCAAACCGAGAGTTAAACAGCTTCGCTTTGGCCCGATGCTCTCGCGGGAAAGGGCACTTCTCGAGCACGGATCGGAAGCGGCGCGCATGCAGCGGGCGGATAGAGCAGTCATGAACAACCCTTTTTCCCGCGCAACCGTGTCGCCGTCGGCATCTGTCTTCCGGCTACTGTTGATTTGGATGCTGTGTTGGACACCGGGCATGGCCTTCCCAGATGCGACCGGCATGCTCGGCCCGCCCGACACCGCCTCGCCGCGCGCCACCTTCACCGGCTTTCTCGCGCTCATCGACACGATCGTCGAGCGCTATGCCGCATACCGTGCAGCGCCGAGCGCCGAGACCCAGCGGGCGGTCCTGCGGGCGGTGGAGCAAGGCATGAACCTGATGGATCTCAGCGGTGTCCCGCCGGCCGCGCAGCATGAGATCGCCACCGCGACGATCATCTGGCTCTGGGAGGTGATCGCACGGGTCGAGCTCCCGCCCGCCGAGGCGATCCCCGATGCCGCAACCGACACAAGCACGGTTGCACCGGCCGACCAACCGCCGCGATGGCGCCTGCCGGGCACCGGAATCGTCATCCAGCGCGTCGAGCAAGGAGCACGTGCCGGAGCGTTTCTGTTCAGCCCCGAGACAATCGCCTCGGCACGAACCTACGCAGAGCGGGCGCGCGAGCTGCCCTATCTGCGCCCATCGCGCATCGAGGATGTCGACGACCTGACAGGAACCGCACTCGGGTTCTCGGGTTGGATGCTGCCGCCGCGCACGATCGAGCGACTGCCGGATTGGGCGCGGCGCCCCATTGCCGGCCAAGTCGCCTGGAAATGGGCCATGCTGCTGGCGAGCCTGGCCTCGACGCTGGCCCTGATCCTCGTGGCGATCCGCTGGTCTCGGCGCCGTGCCTGGGATGCCCGTGTCGGGACCTTGCTGAGACGCCTGGTTGCACCGCTGGCGATGCTGGTGACGACGCAGCTGTTGCGCACCTTCCTCGACGACCAGGTGCAGGTTACCGGCATGGTGACCGCCTGGCCGGATTACCTTGCCGAGCTGGCGTCCGGACTGGCCCTGATCTGGACGATCCTGCTGCTCGCGCGCTGGATTCCCGATGCACTCAACGCCATGCCCCGCAGCGGCACCAAGCACCTGGACCCGAGTCTGGTGCGCTGGAGCGCACGTGTCGTCGCCCTGCTTGCCATCCTGATGCTGCTGTTCTCCGCCGCGCAGGGCCTCGGCATCCCGGTCTACGGCCTGGTGGCCGGCGCCGGTGTCGGCGGTCTGGCCGTGGCGCTCGCTGCCCGCCCGACGCTGGAGAACTTCATCGGCGCGCTGAACCTCTTCGCCGACCGGCCCGTCCGCGTCGGCGACCTGATCCGCTTCGACGAGCGTCACGGCGAGGGCTGGAACCCGGTCGGCCGGGTCGAGGCCATCGGCCTGCGCTCCACCAAGATCCGCCAGCTCGACCGCACCCTGATCACCATCCCCAACGCCGACCTGGCCGAGCGCAACATCGTCAATCTCAGTGCCTGCGATCGGTTCTTGTTGCAGCAGCGCTTTGCGGTGCGTCACGAGACCGGCGACGACCAACTGCGCTATCTGCTCGCCGCGCTGCGCGAGCTGCTGCATGCCCACCCCAAAACCATCCATACCGCAGAGGAGCCGATCCGGGTGCGCTTTGTCGGCTTTGAAGACCATGCGCTCACCGTCGAGCTGCGTGCCTACATCCGCACCACCGGCTATTCGGAGTTCCTCGCCATTCAGGAGGACATCATGTTGAGGGTGATGAAACAGGTCAAGCAGGCCGGAACGGCATTCGGGCTCCCTGCGCGGGTGCTGTACATGGCGCGCGACGCGGGACTCGACGCGCAAGCACGCGCGGCGGCGGAGCAGCAGGTGCGCGAATGGGCCGCCGCCCACGAGCTGCCCTTCCCGGACCTGGACGAGACGCAACGCAAGCGTATCAGCGACACGCTCGACTATCCGCCCGAAGGCTCGCCCGGCGCAGATCGGGGTTGAGGCGACGCACCCAATCACAGCCGACCGTCGCCGGCAAGCCACTGCAGAGCGTAGGGTGGTAGCTGTATGCGACCGCTCGCATCGGTTGACGGATGATTCCCGTTAATGAGGTCGGTGAGTTCTCCGGTTAGGCCCGCGTGACGCGGTAGATCGCCTTGCACGGTCTGTGGATATTCGCTGAAGTTGGCGAGCACCAAGAGATGGCCATCATTGCGGTTGCGAGACCGCTCCACAAATTCACCATGAACTGGTTGTTGTAGGCCAGCTCGCAGCGCTTGCCGGCATTGGCGTCGACCCCGATGTAGCGCAGCAGGTCGTCGGGCGGCACGATCGCTTCGGCCTTGAAGACGGCTTTGGCAATCTCGCGCGATGGTCTCTCTCAGGGGCTAATCACGTCGAGATGATCTCCGAGCTCTCCGGGAACACCCGAATCGGCAACACCTTGCCGGAACGACGGACAGCGGCAGTGGCTGAAACATTTCGAGCTCGAAGAGCGGCGCCGAGCGGTGCCTGACTCGCCACGGCGCAACACGACCAACACCACACCACACTCGACGCGGAGAATCGTCCATGGCGCTGTACACACCGATTATCGAAGCGATGCTGCTGCTGGTGCTCTTGATCATCGCTGCTCTCGTACTGCGGCGCGCGGGCGCCCTCACCGAGGATCACGCGGGGGTGTTCTCTCGGGTGATCACGCTGCTGATTCTGCCCGCGCTCGTCTTCAACCACCTCTCGGCGCATCCGATCAGCGCGGACATGCTCAAGGCGCCGACGATGCTCTTCCTGAGCGGGCTCATGCTGATGGCGCTCGCCTGGTACGTCGGTACGCGTTTCCTGCACCTGGGACGGTTGCAACTTGGCGCGTTGATCCTGTGCACCGGCTTCGGTTCGGCGACCTTGGTCGGGATCCCGCTCGTGGAGATCGCCCATCCGGAACTGGACCTGCAGGAGAGCATCTTGATCGGGGTCTTGGGCGTTGAGCTGCCGCTCTTTATTCTCGGCCCGTTGATCGCGTCCTATTACGGCCGGCGCGACGGATTTTCGCTCGGCGCCGGGGCCCGGGTCGTCCTCGGCTCGCCGATCGTGCCTGCCGTGATCGCCGGAATAGTGTGGGGCCAATTTGCGCTGCCGCGCGGCGGAAATCTCGCGCTGGATACCCTGTTCCTGACGCTCGATCATCTGGAGGCTGCTTTGCTGCCCCTGGTCGGCCTTGCGATCGGTTTGATGCTGAGGCCGATCACCATCGCCAACCTGTTGCCGCTGTTCGCGTTCGTGGCTGCCGTTCAGCTCGTGCTGCAGCCGACGTTATTGGCCATCGGCGCCTGGGTCTGGTCGCTGCCGGAGTCGATTACCGCAACGTTGATCTTGCAAGGCGCGGCACCGGTGACCGCATTGTCGGCGATCTTCGTGCGGCAGTCCGGATGCGACGGGGCACTCGCGGCATCACTGATTTTGTTTACGACACTGCTGTCGCTGCTCACCATTCCGTTGATGGTGATCGCGTTCGGCTGATCCGGCCGTGCCGCAAGACACGCTTGCCCGGTTCTCCGACATCCTGCTGTTTGCGACGGCAATACAGCTGTTGGCCAAGTGGCTTGCGGAATTCGTCGTCGTCGGCGCGCCGTCGGGAGCCGCCATTCTCGCCGTGGGGGTTGCATGACTGCATCGAATACCATCAATGTCCGCCGGCCGACGGATCCTTCGGCGCTTTCCATGGCTCTGTTGGTCGCAGTGCCCGGCCTGTTCTACCTGATGTCGATGATGCTGCGCAATTCGATGGCGGTGGTCGAAGTGGAACTGGAGCGCGCATTCGCGCTTTCAGCCACCGAGGCGGGCATACTCGCCGCTGCGCTGTTCGTCGCTTTTGCCATCGCTCAGATCCCGCTGGGGATTGCGATGGACCGCGTTGGTCCGCTTAGGGTACTGGGGTTTTCGATTCTGATGCTGGTGGGTGGAGCTCTGGCGTTCGCGGCCGCCGACGGGTTCGCTGCCCTGTTGGGCGCACGGATCGCTATCGGCATCGGCGCCGCGCCGATCTATGTCGCGATCATGGGCCTGATTTCTGCCCGTGTCAGCGCAGATCGCTTCTCGACCTATTCCGGCATGGAATCCGGGATCGGGCGGCTGGGCTTTTTGGTCGCCGCAGCACCCTTTGCTTGGCTCGCGTCTGCGGTTGGGTGGCGCACCGGCTACGGCCTGTCGGCGTTGCTGACCGTCCTCCTCGGGGTGGCGATGTTGATCTCGCTGCGGCATGCGGCTTGGACGCCTGGCGAAGCAACCAACTCCTGGCAGGCCATGCGGACCGGTGTGCGGCGGGTTGCACGCGCGCCGGGTGTTGCAGGGTTGGTCGCATTCCAGATCGGCATGACCGGTGCCTCCGTCGTGCTCTTTGCCGGCTGGGGTGCCTCTTGGCTGCGGTCCGTCTATGCATTCACCGGGGTCGAAGCGGCCCAGTTCCTGACGCTGGCAGCCTGCTCGTTTGCCGCAGGTTCCCTGGTCTGGGGTGCTGCGCCGAAACTTGCGATCAGTGCCGTGACTGTGTCCCTGGTCGGCGGTCTGGTGCTGGCCGGGCTGCTTGCGCTTCCGGCGGCTGGCCTGCTCGGGCGGCCGTGGCTTCCGATGTGGCTCATCCTGTTTGGTCTCGTCAGCGCCGGCTATCCGCTCGCCGTGGCCCAGATGCGCGAGTGGGTGCCGAAGGAGTTGCTGGTGAGGGGGATAACGCTGCTCAGCTTTAGTGCCATCGGCGGTGCGGGCGTCCTGCTGGCGGCCTCCGGCGCCTTGATCGACATGTTTGCCGACGCTCCCGGGGAGCATCCGCCGGAGTCTTTCAAGGCGATGTTTGCATTGTTGGCCGGCGTCAATCTCGTCACCACGCTTTCGTACGGTATCGCGACACGTCGACGCTCCGTCACGCGCTGATCCCGGAGAGCTTCTCGGTCGCCCTATCGGCATCGGGAAGGTCCGAGCGTGGACCCGGTGCAGTCGGCCCAACGCTGCGTTGCCTGCGGCTGCACCGGTCCGTCTCGTCAGCCTTGCTTGATCGTCCGATAGAAGGGTTCAACCGGCCCACTGACCACATAAGCCCCTACCGGACCCGAAGCCTGCTGAAAACGCGGGTCGATATGGGAGTTTTCGTGATCGTAAACGCTCTCCCACACCCCGTGCATCAGGTAGGCGCGCAGATCGCCGTCGGGATAGGCGTTTTGAAGGATCTCGGTGGTGACCGCCTTGCGGTAGTGGTGGTTGTCCTTCGATCCTTCCCGGCCGTGGGGATACGCAGCGTCATAATCCGTGTCGTTCACGTCCGGGCGGCACGTGTCCTGCGCAATGGTCAGCAGGGCCTTGACCGTCTCGTTGAACGGCGCGACCTGTCGGTCGTTGATCATGACGTGATTCTCGACCGTGACAGAGGCATTGCCCACCTCGTCGGACTGATGCGCGAGAAACTGCCGGATCTCGTCCGGGGTCGTGTAGATGGCGCTGCGGTCACCGGCGGCAACGGTGATGAAAACGCCCTTGAAGACATCCAGAGCGATCCCTGTCTTGGTCGGCGGTTTCGTTGTCCCGCTGTAAGCGAAGAGCGACGGGGCGATGTTCTCTTCGAACCACGACTGGACATCGGATGACTCGAGCGCCTCGAGATCCGCGAAGCGCAGGAGAAGCGAATAAAATTCCGGTACCTTCGGGTTGTCGATATAACCTTGAGCGAGCACGCCTTTAAGATGTTCGGGGTAGTTCTTGACCATCGTCGACTCACCTGTCATCTGCTTCAACGAGAGACTCAGATAACCGGTTTTGCCTTGCATCAAGGCAATCAGCGCATCGATCGTGTCGAGTACCTTCGCGTGTTCCGGATTCGGAACGCGGAATTCATAATACAGTGTGACCGGCCCTTCGGGTTCTGGGTGGGTCCTCGGCGGCGTGCTCGTATTGGATTCGGCCATCATGTTGTCCTCTATTCGCAACTGTACTCGGTGAATGCAAGATGTTCGGAGAATGCACTCGCCGCAAATCGGGAAGTTTCCCGTCAACAACGCGCGAATCTCCTCATGAGCTCGGCTTTGACTCAAACCGCGACACATCGGGCGACTCTGACGACAGGCGCGCCTTGCGACCCACGATGTTCGCCGCGATCAATGCCGTCCAGCCGCACTGGTGCGAAGCACCTAGGCCTTCCCCGGTCTCGCCATGAAAATATTCGTAGAACAGGATCCGATCGTTCCAGTGCGGATCGCCGCGAAACGGCTTCCGGGTTCCGAAGACCGGTCGCTCGCCACTGTTGTCGCGTAAGAAAAGACTGAGCAGACGGCGCTCGATCTCGTCGGCCACCTCGCCGAGATGTGCCAGCCGCCCTGAGCCGGTCGGCAGCTCGACCCGGACGCGCTCCCCGAGGCATCCGTGCAGATGCCGCAGCGATTCGATGGCGAGAAAGTTCAGCGGAAACCAGACGGGCCCTCGCCAATTGGAGTTGCCGCCGAACAACGCCGTTTGGGATTCGCCGGGCTCATAATCGAGACGCAGCTCGGCCCCATCCATCTGAAGAACGAGCGGATGCTCGCGGTGAAAGCGCGAGAGCGAGCGAAGCCCATAAGGTGAGAGAAACTCGGCCTCGTCGAGCATCGGCGCCAGCACGCGCTTGAGCCGATCCTCGTCGACCAGACAGATCAGCTCGGGGAAGCGCCCCGTCCTGAAATAACGCAGGAAAGCGGTCAGCTCGGGTTTGTTGTCGATGAACCAACGTGCCCGCTTGCGGAAGGTGGGCAGGCGCTTCCAGAGCGAAGCCGGAAGCTCGACGGCGCCAAAGATCGGCAGCAGACCGACCATCGAGCGTGAGCGGATGGTCGCAACCGTGCTGTCGGGCTTGCGCAGGCGATCGTAGAAGAACCCATCGCGCTCGTCCCACAGTTCCCCCATCGCCACGGCGATCGCTGCGAAATGCTCGAAGAACTTGAGCGCGATATCCTCGTAGGACGCGTCGTGATTGGCGAGTCGCAATGCCATCTCGAGCATATTGAGACAGTATTTCGCCATCCAGGCCGTGCCGTCGGATTGCTCCAGCAGGCCGCCGCCCGGCAGGGTCGCGGAGCGGTCGAACGGCTCGATGTTGTCGAGACCGAGGAACCCACCCTCGAACACATTGTCGCCGGTCGCGTCCTTGCGATTGACCCACCAGGTGAAGTTCAGCAAGAGCTTGTGAAACATGCGCCCGAGGAAGTTGAAATCGGTGCCGCCGTCGATGCGAAAGACCGCCAGCGCCGCCCAAGCCTGAACCGGGGGGTTGACGTCCCCGAAGGCCCATTCGTAGGCGGGCAGTTGGCCGTTGGGATGCATATACCAGGCGCGGCCGAGAAGCAGGAGCTGGTGCTTGGCCGCAGCCGGATCGATGTGGGCGAGAACGACGCAGTGAAATGCCAAATCCCAGGCCGCGAACCAGGGGTACTCCCATTTGTCGGGCATGGCGATGACATCGTGGGCGTCGAGGTGCTGCCAACCTGCATTACGACCGCTGCGTCGCGTCGCTGGCGGCGGCGGTTGGGAGGGGTCGCCCATGAGCCAGCGTGCGACGTCGAAGTGGTAGAACTGCTGGCTCCAGATCATCCCGGCGAAGGCTTGGCGCATGACCGCTGCCTCCTCCTCGGTGGCGTCCTGCGGCCGCAGTGTGTCGTAATAGGCGTCCGCCTCGCGACGGCGCTCCGCCAGGGTGTCCGTGAACCCGGCGCCGAGATCCACAGCATCCTCTGCCGCGTCGCGAGCGAGTCGCAGGCGCAGCTCGACCGACTCCCCGGCACCCACGCGCAGCGCGTAGCGGAATGCCATCTTGGTCCCGCGCCGGTCCGGGTTCACGGTCGCGGCGCCCGCGACGACATGATCGTTGATCCCGTCCTTGGGGTAGGGCGGACTGTCGGCACTGCCGAAGAGTCGGGCGGTATTGGTCTCGTTCTCACAGAAGAGCGGCTCGGGCAGCTTGCCGTCCGGGCCGGCGCCGGCTGCCAGATGCCATCGCCCGATGTGCGGGTCGTCCGCCGTCACGCCTGCAAACCCCGTGGCAGCGGCCCCCGCGACGAGCAAAGGCCGCTCCTCG
>NZ_JAABRP010000175.1 GCF_011390875.1 Thiocapsa sp. | reverse complement strand
AACCTAGATCCGGCAGTTGAACGGCCCCTGGAGTGCGTCCCGCGCGGTGTCCGGCAAGGCGCGACGAGGCGGCGTAGTGGTTCTACGCCAACGAGTTGCACCGCAGCCGAGCGCCGCGCGGGGCGTGCCCGGGGGTCGTAGCGGCCTTCACCCAGCCGGTGAGCCGTCAGACAAGCGCGATCGTCAAGGCCGTCAAGACCTTGCATGAAGCACGAAGCGGTCAACTGCCGGATCTAGGTTTAAGGGAAAAGGTCAAAGGCGAAAGGGATTAGATTGTCGGGAAGGGAACACGGAGGCGGAGGATCGGGGACATTCGGGGTACCGCACCACCCGTGTCGGCCCGTGATCGTGGGATTTGATTGGTGGCGTTGTTCTTGCTTAGCTACTCAATGTTCTCTCTCGGTCGCTATAGGTCACCAAGATGCTTCAACGACTCGCCGCCGCGCTCACGCGCGGCGATCTGATTCCCTATCTCGGCCCGGGCGCGCTCGCCGGCGTGGTGGATACCGCCACCGGCGAACCGATCCCGGCGGACAGCGACAGTCTCATCCTCGCCATGAACGGCGGCAAGCCCATGTCGAAGCGGCTCATGTGGGAGTTTCCCCGCGCCGCCATGGATGTGGAGCTCAAACGCGGCCGCAGCGCCGTCAACCGCTTTCTGGATACCACCTACGGGCAGCGCACCTGGACACGCGCGCCTCTGCATGACTGGCTGAAGGATCTACAGCCGCGCTACGTCATCGACATCAATCGGGATACCCAGCTGCAGGACTCCTACCTCGGGGTCCCGCATACACTGGTGCGCGGCATCGCGCGCATCGCCGGCACTGATTATCGCTTTCGACTCGATCACTACGACGGTGCGACCTATCGCCGGATCGAGCTCGGGGAGGTCGATCAACGCCTTCCCGTGCTCTTTAAGCCGATGGGCAGCCCGCGCCCCGACGCGACCTATATCGCCTCGGATGCAGACTTCGTGGATTACCTGACCGAGCTGATGGGCGGGTTCGGGATCCCGGCTTTCCTCAAGACCCACCGACAAGAGCGGCAATACCTGTTTTTGGGACTGCGTCTGCTGCGCGATACGGAGCGAATGGTGATGTCGGATCTGATCTACGGGGCAGGAACGCCGGCCGGTTGGGCGCTGATCCCGGATCCGACGGACAAGGAGCGGCGGTTTTGCGAGAGCAAGGGGGTGGAGGTCGTCGAGGCGGATATTCCGGATCTGCTTGCTGCGGCGAACCGACGCGACGGGGTCGCGGAGTTGATCCCGGCGACGCATGAGGTCGGCTGCTGAACTGATCCGCGTCCGGTGCAACATTTGAGGTCTTAGGATTGGAGCGGCGTTGTCTCTATCAATCGGCGTCGGCGCCGACGCGGTTCAGGATGGGAAAAGCGGGACTATACCGGTCTGGGCAGAAATCCTTGCGGCTCTGAACTGACCCGCGATGCATCGCGATGCAGCGGGTCAGGTGTCGGCGTCGGGATCGATGCCGAGGGCGCGAAGGCGTTCGGCGAGACGCTCTGCGCGTTCGCGCTCTTGCTGTGCCAGGGTTGCTTGCTCTTGCGCCCGAGCGGTTGCCTGATCGGCGCGCCGCGCTAATTCGATCGAGGTTAGAAAGGGACGACCGTTCGGGCCAAAGATCTCCAGAGTCTCGGGCGTGAGCGCAAAGCGGATCCGGAGCCGCGGGCTAACCCAGCCGTTGATGTGGCTGATCGGGCATAGCCGCTCGCCTTGACGGATCCACAACTCGAGACGGTTGGTGCCGGGGTCGTAGAGGTAATACTCCTCGACGCCGTAGAGCGCGTAATAGGCCAGTTTATCGGCCATCTCCTTGAGACTGTTGGCAGGCGACAGGATCTCGAAGACGACCTGCGGAGCCACCCCGCCCTCTTCCCATTGCTTGTAGCAGCCGCGCCGACCCTTGGGGCGCCCGAAGGCAACCATGACATCCGGTGCGACCGGGCCGGAGACGCGGCGATCCGCAACCGGATACCAGAGCAGATCGCCGGCGACAAAGACGTCCGGCCGATCGGCGAAGAGGATCTCCAGGTTTTCCTTGATCTTGACGATCCAGTCGAACTGCTCCGTGTTCTCCGCCATCGGCTGTCCATCGCTCTCGGGGTAGGGATCGTCCGGATCGAAATAGGCGAGCGGGTTCACGTCGGTTGCTCCATCGCCGCGACCTTGGCCATCACCATGGCCTCGAGATCCTGCTTGAAGCGGACGATCCGTTCGCGTATCTCCGCATCGGAAGCGCCCAGAATCTGGGCAGCGAGGATCCCGGCGTTCTTGGCGCCATTGATGGCGACCGTGGCCACCGGCACGCCGGCCGGCATTTGCACGATCGAGAGCAAGGAGTCCTGCCCGGAGAGGCTGGAGGTCTTCACCGGCACCCCGATGACCGGCAACGGGGTGATGGCCGCCGCCATCCCGGGAAGATGCGCCGCACCGCCGGCACCCGCGATGATCACGCACAGGCCCCGCTCGACCGCGCTCTGCGCGTACTCGTATAGGCGTTTCGGCGTGCGATGTGCCGAGACGATGGTCATCTCGTAGGGGATGCCGAGATCGCCGAGCACGGTCGCGGCATCCTGCATGATGGGTAGGTCGGAATCGCTTCCCATGATGATGCCGACTCGGGCCGGGCGATCCGCCGACGGCGATGATGGGTTGGATGTGGTCATGGGTGATCCTCTCCCGAGATCTCGATCAGACGACGGACCCGCTCGGCCTTGATACGGGCCTGCTCGATGTCTCGGTCCAGAACCGTGACATGGCCCATCTTGCGATAGGGCGAGGTCGCCGCCTTACCGTAAAGGTGGAGACAGACGCCCGGAATCGCCAAGGCTTCGGCCATCCCCTTGATGACGGGGCGCCCCCGGTGACCGGGCGCGCCCAACAGGTTGATCATGGCCGCGGGGCAGAGCTGCTCCGTGGACCCGAGCGGCAGACCCACCACCGCGCGCAGATGCTGCTCGAACTGGTCGGTCATGTTCGCTTCGATGGTGTGATGACCCGAGTTGTGCGTGCGCGGCGCAACCTCGTTCACGAGCAGATCGCCCGCCTCGGTCAGAAACATCTCGACCCCGAAGATGCCCACACCGCCCAAGGCATCGACAGTGCGCACCGCGAGCTGCTCGGCCGCGGCGGCCGTCTCGGCCGGGATCTGCGCCGGGGCCAGCAGCATCTCGAGGACGTTCTTGCCCGGTCGAAAACGCATCTCGACCGCGGGATAGCAGCGGTGATCCCCGTCGAGCCCGCGCGCCACCAGAACCGCCAGCTCTTTGGCCGCGGGGATGAAGCGCTCCACCAGGGAGGGCACCGGCAGATGTGCGTCGAAGTCCGCCGGGCCGTCCAGGATCGAGACACCGCGGCCGTCGTAACCACCGCGACAGGCCTTCTGCACCAGCGGATAGCCGAATGCGGCGAAGGCGTCGGCCGAGGGTTCGGGCATCGGCTCGAAGGGCGCGGTCGGGATGCCGGCCGCGCTCAGCGCCCGTTTTTGCGTGAGCTTGTCCTGAATCAAGGCCAGCACGGTCGGAGGCGGCTGGATATTGTGGCCCTCGCGCCCGAGCTGAATGAGTGTCTGGGCGTCGATGTCCTCGATGTCGAAAGTCACGACATCGCAAGACTCGGCCAGCTCGCGCAGCTTGGCAGGGTCGTGATAAGCACCCACGATTTGATGGCCCGCGACTTGGCCGGCCGGAGAGCCCGGTGTCGGATCCAGCACCACGCAGGTGCAGCCGATCCGTTTCGCGGCCTTGGCCATCATGCGACCGAGCTGACCGCCGCCGATGATACCGATACGTGCAATGGGAAGAGGGAAAACGTCCATGTCGTGAATCATCGGCGCTCGGGAGGAAATTGGAAAGCCCCAATGGCGCCCCAAACCCACCCGGTGGTCGCGGATGAACACGAGAACAGCCGTTTATCGAGCTCGATCGACGCCGCACCGGCAAAAGGTTTACTCTTTAATACACGGGCGCAGTCGGATTTTTGCCACGGGTCCGGACAGCCGAACGCATGGCTTCGCAAGGTCGAGGGGGCCAGCCGGTATGCCGTCGGGAGGCAACCCGACCCAAGCAGCCTGCCCCGCGGGACACGAAAACGCGATACAGGATCGCTGAAGCAGCATGCGTAATCGCGGCAACACGAGAAAGAATTCATCCCGGGTCCTCGCAGGCGCGACCCTCCTGGTTACTCTCGCATTTTCGGCCGGTGTGATCGCCTACATGGAGCAGCAGCGGCTGCAACTGATGCGCGCAGATACGGCCGTCCTCGCAAAGGAGTATGCAGCTTCGATCGCGGGCGCCATCGATCGCACCTTATCCGCGACCCATGCGCTGGCTGCCCTCGTTGAACAGGGTCAAGGTCGGATCTCCGACCTCCAAGAAATCGGCACGGCGATGCTTCCCCATTTCCCGGGAGTGGATGCTGTTTTCCTTGCTCCGGACGGCGTCATTCGGGAAGCGGCTCCACTTACAGGCAACGAGCAGGTGATCGGCCTGGATGTCCTGAACGACCTCGCGCGCGGCCCCGATGCTCGGTTGGCGCGAGACACTGGACGGTTGACACTGTCGGGCCCGTATCGGTTGGTGCAAGGCCAGGTCGGGATCATCGGGCGCCTCCCCGTCTTCCTCGAGGATGCGCAGGGGAGTTCTGTCTTCTGGGGCTTTACCATCGCCCGGATGCCGTTCCCCGATGTGCTCGCCTCCAGCAGGCTGTCGCAGCTCGGCGAGCGTGGCATCGCCTACCGACTTTGGACCACCAAACCGGCAACCGGCGAAGTACAGATCATCGAGACATCGTCGGTCGAGCCGACCTTCCCTGTCGATGCGCAGCTCGAAGTGCCAAACGCTACCTGGACGCTGAGCCTCAGCCCGATCAAGGGATGGGGTGATCCGCTCGGGCTCGGTATGCGGATTGGAGCGGGGGTTCTCTTCAGCCTCCTGTTGGCGACTCTTGTGAAGCTGCTGGCCGATGCACGCACTCAAAAGGCACGGCTGGCGATGAAGGTCGCCGAACGCACGGCCGAGGTCCGGGCGCGTGAAGCGGACCTAGAGCGCGCGGAGGAAGTCGCGCAGGTCGGGAGCTGGGATTTCGATATCCCGTCGAACCGGTCGACCACTTCGGCCGTCGCCGGCCGAATCACCGGCGTGCCGCCCGGCACACCCGTCACCCTCGAGCGCTTTCTGGATCAGGTTTATCCACTCGACCGCGCGGCAGTCGAGGCGGCCTGGCAAGCGGCGCTTCGGGGCAAGCCCTATGACGTGGAGCACCGCACCCTTCTCGACGGCAGCCTGCGGTGGCTGCGCCAAAGGGCCGTTCTCGAATTCGATCATGACGGCCGAGCGCTGCGCGCCGCCGGCACCGTCGAAGACATCACCGAGCGTAAGTTGGCCGAGCTGGCACTGTCCGAGAGCGAGTCAAGGCTCCGACGGATCGTGGAAACCGCGCACGAGGGCATCTGGGCGATCGACCTCGAGGGCCGCACCACCTTCGCCAATCCCCGCATGGGGGAGATCCTGGGCTGTCGCGCCGAGCAGCTTGTCGATCGGTCCCTTTTCGACTTTTTGGATTCCGACACTCGCCCGGTCGCCGAGCAAAACCTCGTCAAACGCCGGGCCGGGATCGCCGAGACGCACGAGTTTTGCTTCAGGCGGCTCGATGGCTCGCACCTGTGGACGCTTGTCACCACGAACCCGCTCTACGGCGACGACGGCGAGGTCACAGGGGCCTTGGCCATGATCACCGACATCTCGGCACGTAAGCAGACCGAGACGGTCTTGGAGCAGGAACGCCGTCTCCTCGAGCAGGCCGAGCGGATCGCAAACATCGGCGCCTGGGAGTGGGATGTCGTCGAAGATCGCTGGACACATTCGGCGGGCTGGAAGGCGATCCACGGGATCGATGAGCAGGTACCGCAGTCCACTGCACAGATGATGACGCTCGTTCCGACTGAGGAGCGCCATAAAGTGCAAGCGGCCTTCGCGGCAGCCGTGGACGGACGCTGTCCTTACGACATCGAGCATCGCATCATCCGCCCGATCGATCATGTCGTGCGTCGGGTGCACGCCGTGGGCGAGGTGGTCCGCGACAATCGGGGCGAGGTCCTGACCGTGCGCGGCATCGCGCGGGACATCACGGCGCGCAAGGAGATCGAGGCGGAGCTGCGCATCGCCGCGATTGCCTTCGAGGCACAAGAGGGGATGCTCGTCACCGACGCCGAGGAGCGCATCCTGCGGGTCAACGAGGCATTCACGCAAATCACCGGATTCACGGCCGAGGAGTCCGTCGGCAAGACCCCGAGGATGCTGCACTCGGGTCGGCACGACCCGGATTTCTTTGCGCAAATGTGGGGGCGCATCGAACACCAAGGGCACTGGGAAGGCGAGATCTGGAATCGGCGTAAGAACGGCGAGATCTTTCCGGAATGGCTGACCGTTACCGCGGTGCGAGACGACAACGGGAGCGTGACCCACTATGTCGGTACCCTGACGGACATCAGCCAACGCAAAGCGGACGAGGCGGCGATTCGCCGGCTCGCCTTTTATGACCCCTTGACCGGTCTGGCGAATCGCCGGCTGCTGCTCGACCGACTGAATCAGACGCTGGCCGCAGCGGCACGCACGGGTCTGGACGGCGCCCTGATCTTCATCGACCTGGACAACTTCAAGCAGCTCAACGACACCCGCGGACACCATATCGGCGATCTGCTCCTGGAAGAGGTCGCGCAGCGGCTGACGGAGACGGTGCGAAAAAGCGACAGTGTCGCGCGCCTCGGCGGTGACGAGTTTGTCGTCCTGCTCCCGGATTTGGGCGATGATCCGGCTCAGGCCGCCGCCCTGGCCGAAGCGGTCGGCGAGAAGATCATCGCCGTCCTGGGAACACCCTACATGCTCGCAGGCGCCGAGCACAACAGCACTCCCAGTCTCGGAATCGCCATGTTCAACGGCGAGCCGCATACCGCCGAGGCGATCCTGAAACACGCGGATCTGGCCATGTACCAAGCCAAGGCCGCGGGACGCAATCGACTGCGGTTCTACGACCCCAATATGCAGGCGAGTGTCAACCAACGCGCTGCGCTTGAACGGGAGCTTCGCCATGCCATCGGGGATGGCCAGCTCGTCCTCCACTACCAATCGCAGGTCGACACGCAGGGGCGTGTCAACGGGGCCGAGGCACTGCTGCGTTGGCGCCATCCGGAGCGCGGTCTGATCCCGCCGGCGCAGTTCATCGGACTGGCCGAGTCGCTCGGACTGGCCTTGCCGTTGGGCCGTTGGGTGCTTGCGAGCGCCTGCGCACAGTTGGCCGAGTGGGCGAAGCGACCTGCGAGCGCGGATCTCAACCTGGCGGTCAACATCAGCGGTGCGCATTTTCGCCGTCCGGAGCTCGTCGAGGACATCCGCCGGGCACTTGCCGAGAGCGGGGCCAATCCGGAGCGACTGCGCCTGGAGTTGGCCGAGGCGACCTTGCTCGACGACCCCGAGGACTCGCTCGTCAAGATGACCGCGTTGAAGGAGACGGGCGTTGGCTTTACCCTTGACAACTTCGGGTCCGGCTATTGCTCCTTGTCATATCTCAAGCGTCTCCCGCTCGATCAGCTGAAGATCGCCCCGGCGTTCGTGCGCGAGGTGCTCGAGGATTGCGACGACGACGCCACCGCCGACAGTTTCGTCGCGCTTGCCGAAAGCCTTGGTTTGGCGATCATGGCCGAGGGCGTCGAGACCGAAGCGCAGCGCAATTACCTGGCCCATCATGGCTGCCGAACCTTTCAGGGCTTTCTCTTCGGGCTTCCGGGTCCGGCCGACGCGCTTTTCCCGGCGGGAGCACGCCGCCCGGAGCGCGGAGCAGATGAGGCCGGAGATGCCCCCTGAACGAGGGAGTGTTGCAACGGCGATCCGCCGAGGGAAAGCCGATCGAATCCGTCCGTCCAGCAACACGCGGATGTACTGAATTTTGCCGGGTAGCGCGCAACGTCGGCGTTTCCCGCAAGAAAAAAAATAGAAAACATCGCACAGTCGAACCGACAACCACAGACTCTCGCATACGGGTCTATTCGAAGCCGGCTGCGTCGTTTCCACGTCGACGCACGGGACCACGCCTTGTACTGGAGGCGGCAGATATGGAGCTCGACCGCGATGACTCATTCCACCCTGCGAGCCGCCGCCCGACCCGGGGTGGTCGCGGCCGCGGTCTTCCTGACAGCCGCCATCCTTGCCGGGACGGCGATCGCCTACTTCGAGCAACAGCGCATCGCACTCGCCCGAGCTGATGCGGAAGCGGTTGCCGACGATTTCGCGGACATCCTCGAGAGCCACATCGATCGCGCCCTGTCGGTCACCTACGCGCTGGCTGCATTGATCCATCAGGGCGGAGGACGAATCGACGGATTCGAGACGACAGCGCAGGCACTCTTGCCCTTCTACGAGAACGTCGAGGCGGTTTATCTGGCACCTGAGGGTATCGTCCGGCAGGTCTTCCCCTTGGAGACCAACGAAGCGGTCCTCGGTCTGGATTTGCTCGAAGATCCCCGGCAACGCATCGAAGCACGCCTGGCCCGCGACACCGGCCGGCTTACCCTGGCAGGTCCGTTAGAGCTGGTGCAGGGCGGAGTCGGTGTGGTCGGGCGCCTGCCCGTTTTCTTGGAGAATACGCAGGGCAACCCGCTGTTCTGGGGCTTTACGATGGCGATGTTGCGCACCCCGTCGGCACTCGCACCCGCCGGGCTGTCGCAGTTGAACGAACGCGGTTTCGGGTTCGCACTCTGGCGCACCGATCCAAGCAGCGGCGCGGTGCAGATCATCGAGCAATCCTCGCCCGAGGCACTTGCTGATCCGGTGAACCAGCCCGTGCCGCTGCCGAACGCCACCTGGACGTTGAGCGTCAGCCCGGTTCACGGCTGGTCCGATCCGGCAGGATTGGCCTTCAAAGGTGCATCGGGTGTGTCGCTTGCACTGTTGCTGGCCGCCCTCGCCGGCCTGCTGGTGCGATCCAGGGCCGACCGTGAACGACTCGAACACCTGGTGCGCGAGCGCACGACACAGATCCGTGCCCGCGAGTCCGAGCTCATGCGCGCCCAAGCGGTCGCCAAGGTCGGCAGCTGGACGATGGACCTGGCAAGCGGTCACGTGCAACGCTCGGCGGAGGCGGACCGAATCCTCGGGCCGTACGATGGCAAACCCTGCACGCCGCAAGCGCTGTTCGGCCCCGTTCATCCGGATGACCGGGAGATCACCGATCAGGCGTGGCGGGCCGCGCGCGCGGGCGAGCCGTTCGAGCTCTGCTACCGCATCCGGAACGGCGAACGCCTCTCTTGGCTTCGTGCACGTCTCGAGCCCGCGCCCGCGACGTCCAGCGGACGCCGCTGCAGCGTCGGGACGCTACAGGACATCACGGAACACGAGGCTGCCGATGCGGCATTGCGCGAGAGCGAGGCGTTTCTCAACTCCGTCATGGAGCTCCTCCCGGTCGGGATCTGGTTCCTGAATGCGGACGGCGAGATCCGATTCATCAACGAAGCCGGGAAACGGCTTTGGGCCGGCGGCCGTTATGTCGGGATCGAGAGGTACGGCGAGTACAAGGCCTGGTGGCTGGACAGCGGCAAGCCGATCGAGCCCGAAGACTGGGCGGCCTCGCGCGCCCTCGCCCGCGGCGAGACCTCGCTCGGGGAGCAGATCGAGATCGAGTGCTTCGACGGGACACGCAAGATCGTTCTCAACTCCGCCGTGCCCTTGCGCGGACACGACGGGGCCGTTACGGGGGTCGTCGTCGTCAACCAGGACATCACCCGGGACAAGGCCGCCGAGGAGGAGATCCGTCGTCTCGCCTTCTACGACCCCTTGACGCGTCTGCCCAACCGTCGACTCCTGCTCGAGCATCTCGCCCACGCCCAGGCCAAGAGCGCCCGCAGCCTGCAGGAGGGCGCGCTGCTTTTCATCGACCTGGACAACTTCAAAACGCTCAACGACACCTACGGCCACGACACCGGCGATCTGCTGCTCCGGCAGGTCGCCGAGCGGCTGAGCGCCTGCGTGCGCGAGGGCGACACCGTTGCCCGTCTCGGGGGCGACGAGTTCGTCGTCATGCTCGAGGATTTGAGCACCCATCCGGAAGAGGCCGCGGCTCAGGCCGAGCGCACGGCCGAGAAGATCCTCGCCCATCTCAACCCGCCCTATCGAATCGCCGAGCAGTCGCACCACAGCACCCCGAGCATCGGGATCACGCTCTTCTGCGGTCATCGCGAGAGCCTCGAAGAGGTCCTCAAACGCGCCGACCTGGCCATGTACCAGGCCAAAGGTGCTGGTCGCAACACCTCGCGCTTTTTCAATCCCGAGATGCATTCGGTCTTGGCGCGCCGCGCGACGCTCGAGGTGGACCTGCGTCAGGGCCTTCTCGACGGGCAGTTCTTCCTCCAATATCAGCCCCAGGTCGACGACACCGGCAAGGTGACGGGTGCCGAAGCGTTGCTGCGCTGGCGTCACCCGGAGCGCGGCCTGGTCTCGCCGGGAGAGTTCATCCCGGTAGCCGAATCCTCGGGCCTGATCCTGCCGCTCGGTCAATGGGTGCTCGAGGCCGCCGCGCGTCAGCTCGCCGTCTGGGCGGGGCAATCCGAAACCAGCTGTCTGTCCTTGGCCGTCAACATCAGTGCTCGCCAGTTCCGTGATCCGCACTTCGTCGAGCAGGTCCTAAGGATCATCGAGCAGACCGGGGCGAATCCTCAGCGTCTCAAGCTCGAGATTACAGAAAGTCTGCTGCTCGACGACATC
>NZ_JAABRP010000174.1 GCF_011390875.1 Thiocapsa sp. | reverse complement strand
CGCCAGCTCCGACAGTCGTCGGGGCTGGCGCGGCCAAGCCATTCCAACAAATGACTCACACCGCACCGGGCGCGGTTTAGTCATCCGGCTGATCGTCCTGCTTTATACTTTTTCGGACGTCTTCCAATGGGTGTTCGCCATGCATCTGCCCCAACCCGATCATCGGCACTATACCTACGCGGACTATTTAACCTGGCCCGATGACGTGCGCTACGAGCTGATCGACGGTGTCGCCTATCTGATGTCGCCCGCACCGACTCTCGATCACCAGGATGTGGTCGGCGAGATCTACTACCAGCTTCGGCAGGCGCTCGGGGACCAACCCTGCCGCGCCTACGTCGCCCCGGTGGATGTGCGGGTTCCCCGCGCCGACGAGGACGACGCGGCTATCGACACCGTTGTTCAGCCGGACGTGCTGGTGATCTGCGATCGGGCGAAGACCGACCGTCGCGGGGTGCGGGGTGGTCCGGACTTTGTCGTGGAGGTGCTCTCGCCGGGCACCGCGAGCCATGACCATGTGCGCAAGCGCCGGGTCTACGAGCGAGCCGCCGTGCGTGAATACTGGCTGGTCCATCCGATCGACCGCACCCTCACCATCTACCGGCTGGAGCAGGGCCGGTTCGGCGGGGCCGAGGTGACGGAGCTGGCGGGTGAGACCCGGGTCGACATCTTGCCGGGCGTGGTCATCGCCTGGGATGCGCTGGTCGGGCGACTTGCGCCGCCCGAGGACTGAGTCCCGCGAATTTCCGGTGCAGCGGTTTCTCGAACCCTCAACCGGTCAAAGCGTCTCGACCGAAAAGGTATCGCACGCGGAGGGCTCGCCGGTGGAGAGCCCGCGCTTGAACCAGCGTACACGTTGTGCCGAGCCGCCATGCGTGAAGCTATCCGGGGTGACATAGCCGCGGGTCTGGCGTTGTAGACGGTCGTCGCCGATGGCGGAGGCGGCGTTCAGGCCCTCCTCGATATCGCCCGCCTCGATGATGTTGCGTGCCTTGTGTGCGCGGTGGGCCCAAACCCCGGCGAAGCAGTCGGCCTGCAGCTCCAGGCGCACCGAGAGCTGATTGGCCTCATCCCGACCGGCGCGACGACGCGACCTCTCGACCTGCTCGGAGATGCCGAGCAGATTCTGAACGTGATGCCCGACCTCGTGCGCGATGACGTAGGCTTGGGCGAAATCACCGGGCGCGCCGAAATCCCGCCGCAGCTCGTCGTAGAAGGCCAGGTCGATATAGACGCGTTGATCGGCCGGACAATAGAAAGGCCCCATCGCCGCCTCGCCCAGACCGCAGGCCGAGCGGGTGACGCCCGAGAAGAGTACTAGGGTCGGCTCTCGATATTGCTCGCCGCCGGCCTTGAAGATCTCGCCCCAGGTGTCCTCGGTGTCCGCCAGGACAACGGAGACGAAGTCGGCGAGTTCGTCTTTGACCGCCGCGCTCGGAAGCCTGATCTCGGGTTGACCGGCATCGAACGGATCGCCGTAGGGTACTTGGCCGCTCGGCGCCCGGGAGGTCTCCTGAGTCGGCCCCAACCCGCCTTGGTTCAGGAGAAGGCTCGGGTCCACGCCCAGAAGCAATAAGACGACCACCAGGATCAGGCCCCCCAGCCCGCCGCCGATTCCGACGCGGCGTCCCACGCCGAGCGGGCGCCGTCCACCGAAGGGGCTGTCGCCGAGACTGCCGCCTCGGCGGTCCTCCACATTCTCGCTACGCCTACCGGTCTTCCAACGCATGGGGTTTCCTCAAATGCCTAAACCGCGCCGGCTCCAGCGGTCGTCAAACCTGCCGGGGCCAATCCCATCCAAAAACATCGCATACCGCGCCGGGCGCGGTTTAACGTAGACAGAAACGCTGAATCAGCGCCCGCAGCAGGTCGAGCGTCGGTCTGATCCGATCCAGCTCCAGATACTCGTCCGGTTGGTGGGCTTGTGCGATATCGCCCGGGCCGAGCACGATGGTCTCCATTCCGAGCTGGTTGAGAAAGGGCGCCTCGGTGCCGAAGTTCACGGCCTCGGCGGTGTGACCGGTCAGTCCCTCGGCCACGCGCACGATCGCCGAGCCCGCGGGTGTCTCGGCCGGAGGGATGGCCTCGAACAAGGGATCGACGGACCAGGCGAGCCCGCGGCGGTCGGCGACGGTCGCGACCCGGCGGCTCAGCTCCGCGCGCACGTCGGTCGCGCTGAGTCCGGGCAGGAGACGCATGTCGACATGCAGCTCGCACTCGCCGCAGATGCGATTGGGGTTGTCGCCGCCGTGGATATGGCCGAGGTTGAGGGTCGGATGCGGGACCTTGAAGTCGGGGTGTCGGTGGCTGTCCGCGAGCTCCGAGCGCCAAGCGATCAGGGCGCCCATAACCTCGTGCATACCGTCCAAGGCGTTGTTGCCGAGTGACGGGTCGCTCGCGTGGCCGCTGCGACCGACCAAGCGAATCGATTCACCCATGACGCCTTTGTGCAGACGCACCGGCCGCAGCCCAGTCGGCTCCCCGATCACCGCATAGCGCCCGAGCGGCCGTCCGGACTCGACCAGGGCGCGTGCGCCGTGCATCGCGGACTCCTCGTCCGCGGTCGCCAGGATCATCAGTGGCTGTGCAAGATCGGTCGCGGTCAAGCCGCGTGCGGCCTCGATCGCCAGCGCCAGGAAGGACTTCATGTCGGACGTGCCGAGCCCGTAGAGGCGCCCATCCGCTTCGGTCAGATTGAGCGGATCGTGGGTCCAAAGATGGGCGTCGAAGGGGACCGTGTCGGTGTGTCCCGACAGCACCAGACCGCCGGGTCCGCTACCGAGCGTGGCCAACAGATTGGCCTTGTCCGGTTGCCCCGGAAGTGCCAGGATCTCGACCCGGAAGCCGGCCGACTCCAGCCAAGAGGCCAACAGGTCGATCACCGCTCGGTTGCTGTGGTCGAAGGCGGGCGTGACGCTGCTCACCGACAGGGTGCCGATCAGCCCTTCGAGCATCGTGGTCAGGGTCGGGGCCTGGCTGGGCATGGCGTGCTCCGCTGCATTGAGACTGAGTGACGATTCAGATACAAAGTGAACACCTCGATCGACGCGTAGGATGGGTAGAGCGGCAGCGAAACCCATCCTCCAAACCGCGACGTTGCCGGGTTTCGGTCCGATGCCCTTGACGTGGGCTGGATGGGTTTCGCTTCGCTCTACCCATCCTACGTGTTTCGGTTGTTTTTGAATCGTTCCTGACGCTCGGGTCCGTCGCCCGAGGAAGATGTGGATTCGATCCGATGGCGCCGGCCGCGGACGCCTTGCATTTTCCTGTGCGACCTGTAGATTTCGCCGACTCTATCCCGCCTTTCCGGCGCCCGCCAGTCCCCACGCCGTCAGCGAAGCCCGTGTCCAATCCAGTGCCCACCGATCCGATCAGCGACACCGCGCCCTCGCCTGTACGTCTGCGCCCTGCGGTGCTTGCCGACATGGGCGCACTGCTGCGGCTCGAGACCGCAAGCTTCCAGAGTGACCGGCTGACCCGTCGCCAGTTCCGCTACATGTTGACCCGTGCACAGGCGCGCACGCTGGTCGCCGAGGATGCCGAAGGCGCGCTGCTGGGCTACGTCATGGTGCTCTTCAGCCGGGCGACCTCGGTTGCGCGACTCTATTCGATCGCGGTCGCGGCACAAGCGCGGGGCCGCGGGGTCGGTCGCGTACTCGTCGAAGCTGCGGAGGAGGCGGCCTGGGAACAGGAGCGCGCCTACATGCGCCTCGAGATCCGGCGCGACAACCTCGCCTCGCAGGCGCTGTTCGAGAGCGCGGGTTATCGCCGCTTCGGCGTGCTCTCGGACTATTACGAAGACCACATGGAGGCGCTTCGGTACGAGAAGACGCTATCTCCTGGTCTCAAGCCGGAGCTCAAGCGCGTGCCCTTTTACGAGCAGACGCTCGATTTCACCTGCGGCTCCTCCTCGCTGATGATGGCGATGCAGGCGCTGCGCCCGAGCCTCGAGCTCAATCGCACGCTGGAGCTGCGGATCTGGCGCGAGTCCACGACCATCTTCATGACCTCCGGACACGGCGGCTGCGGTCCGTTGGGGCTGGCGCTGTCCGCGCAGTCCCGTGGATTCGCCGTGGAGGTCTTCGTGAACGATCCGGGCGTGCCGCTGGTCGACTCGGTGCGAAGCCCGGAGAAGAAGGAGGTCATGCGCCTGGTTCACGAAGACATGCTGGCAGAGACGCAGCGTCTCGGTATCCCGGTCAATCCGGGCACGCTCAGAATCGACGATCTCCAGAAACGTTGGGACGCGGGCTCTGTGCCCCTGGTTTTGATCAGCTCCTACCGCATCTACCGCGAGAAATTCCCGCATTGGGTCGTGATCACCGGCTTCGACGAGCACTTCGTCTATGTCCACGACCCTTACGTCGACTACGACAACGGAGAGACCACGCTGGACTCGATCGACATGCCCATTCCCCGCGACGAGTTCAGTCGGATGGCCCGATATGGTCGGGTCGGGTTGCAAGCGGTGGTCCTCGTCTCCTGCTAAACCGCGTCCGGTGGAGCATGAGCTGTTCGCATCGGATTCCAGGCTTATCAGCACCGATCAACGACGTTAGCGACGCGGTTTAGGATTTTATTTTTTTGTTCTTTAAATCGCGCCTGTGCCGAGGTGCGTTGGCGTGGATAAACCCGGAACCAAAATGCAACGCGACACCTACTCTACGAACGAGCGCGATTTAAATGGCTGAGCACCTCTTGTTGGTGGAGCAGCAAGGCGACTGGAAGCCGGGCTTTCCCCGTCTGCCCGTGGTGACCGCGCGTGACTATCTCGCGGGCGGCGAGCTGGCGTCCAAGCGCGATCTGCGCGTGATTAACCTGTGCCGCAGCTATCGCTATCTCTCGGTGGGCTATTACTGCTCGTTGCTCGCCGAGGCGCGGGGTCACAAGGTCATCCCGAGCGTGCGGACCATACAGGAACTCTCCAGCCGCGAGCTCTACAGCTTGGCCACCGAAGAGCTCGACGGGCTGGTGCAGCGTCTGCTCGGTCGGCGCAAGACCTCGGCGCTCGCTCCGACCGCCTACGAGCTGACCATCTGCTTCGGTCAGTGCGACGTGAAGGAGCTGCAACCACTCGCGCGCGAGATCTTCGAAACCTTCCGCTGCCCGATCCTGCGCGTGGAGTTTCGCCGCCAAGGCACCTGGCGCATCGGGGCCATCAAGGCCCTGCCGCTGGCCGCGGTCACGGCGGACGGGGAGGGGCCTCTGTTTGCGGCGTTGGAGGGCTATCTCTCGCAGCGTTGGCGCCAGCCGCGTGCGCGCTTGTCGTATCGGTATGACCTCGCCGTGCTCCACGACCCCGCCGAGGAGCTGCCGCCCTCCGACGGCAAGGCACTGCAACGCTTCGTGAAGGCCGGCAAGTCGCTCGGCGTGAACGTCGAGCTGATCCAGCGCAAGGACTACAGCCGGCTCGCCGAGTACGACGCGCTCTTCATTCGCGAGACCACGCGCATCGGTCACCACACCTTCCGCTTCGCCAAGAAGGCCGACAGCGAGGGCATGGTCGTCATCGACGATCCGGACTCGATCCTGCGCTGCACCAACAAGGTCTATCTCGCCGAGCTGCTGGCCGCGCATCGCATCCCGCGGCCCAAGACACTGGTGTTGCGCAAGGAGAATCTGATGGAGGCCGAGCATCAGATCGGCTATCCGATCGTGCTCAAGATCCCGGAGGGCTCTTTTTCACGCGGGGTCTTCCGGGCGGAGGATCGTGCCGGGTTGACGCGGATCGCCGGTAAGCTCTTTAAGGAATCCGATCTCATCCTGGCGCAGGAGTATCTTTACACGGCCTTCGATTGGCGCATCGGCATCCTGGGTCGCCAGCCCTTCTATGCCTGCAAGTATCTGATGAGCCGAGATCATTGGCAGATCGTCAAGCACGAGAGCGACGGTCGTCACGAGCAGGGCGGGTTCGAGACCCTGCCGGTGGAGGCCGTCCCGCCCGCCGTGATGAAGACGGCGCTGAAAGCGGCCGATCTGATCGGCGACGGGCTCTATGGGGTCGACCTCAAGGAGACGCCGGCCGGTCCTGTCGTGATCGAGGTCAACGACAACCCCAGCCTGGACTCGGGCGTCGAAGACAAGGTGCTCGGTGATCAACTCTACGCCCGTTTGATCGGCGAATTCGTGGCACGACTCGACCGCCGGCGCTCCGGCAAACGCTGACTGGACTGCGATGACTCAAGCCACCGAATCGCGCCCGCAGACCATCCGTCTCTCGCGCTCGCATGCAACCGCGCTCATCACACCCGAGCAGATCGCCGCCTCGCCCCTGGCCCGTTATCGTTCCTTGGTCGACGATTGGGACGCCTTCGCCGCGGCACTTGGTCGGCCGCTGCCGCCCTGCATCTGGGCCAACCCGACGCGGATCTCGGTCGCCGAGCTGGCCGATCTGCTGGCCGAGCAGGGTTTGGATACGCAACCCGTGCCCGGCCTGCCCGGCGCCTTGCGACTCCCCGAGGAGATCAAGGCCGGCCGCAACTGGTGGTACTGCGCCGGTCTTGCCCATGCACAGGAGGAGGTCTCGCAACTGCCGGCGATGCTGATGGACCTGGCACCCGGTCAGCGGGTGTTGGATCTCTGCGCCGCGCCCGGAGGCAAGACCGCACAGATCGCCTTTGCCTTGGGCAATCGCGGGACGCTCGTCGCCAACGACATCGCCCACGCGCGCATCAAGGCGCTGCAAGGCAATCTCGACCGGCTCGGCGTGGTCAACGTCACCACCACCTGCTGCGACGGCGCCAACTGGCCGAGCGCGAGCGGACAGTTCGACCGCATCCTGGTCGACGCACCCTGCTCGAGCGAGGGCACGTTGCGTCGCACGCCGTCCTTGTTGCCCCGGCTCGCTCCCGACAGCGCGCATCGCCTGGGACCGCGCCAGCGGGCGCTTCTGCGCAAAGCCGTGCAGCGCTGTCGCCCGGGCGGGCGCATCCTCTATTCCACCTGTACCTTCGCGCCGGAGGAGAACGAGCTGGTGGTGGCCGACATCCTCGCCGAGCATCCCGGGATGCTGCGCCTGGTGCCCGCATTGGTTCCGGGTTTCGTCGCGATGCCGGGCGTCACCCATTGGAACGGCCGGGAGCTTCCGCCCGAGCTGGCGAATTGTCTGAGGATCTGGCCCCACCATCGCGACACCGGCGGTTTTTTCATGGCCATCCTGGAGAAGGATGCCGGCTGCCCCGCCGAGCCGACCCCGGAGCCGGCGGGCTTGGACGACACGGATGCCGCCGAGTGGCTTGCCGGTCTCGACGACAAGTACGGACTGGGCAGGGATTATTGGATCCACTACCGAGCCAACCGCCAAACCCGACGGGGATTGCACTTGATGGCGGCCGATCATGCGCCGCCCGCGCTCCCCGTGGCGGAGTCGAGCGGTTTGTTCTTCCACCGCACCAATGTGCGACCGCCCAAGCCCAGCACCGGCGGCTCTCTGCTCTTTGGGCGAGATATCACGCGCTTCGGTGTCGCTTTGGATACCGAGCAACGCGACCGTTATCTACGCCGCGAGATCTTCGACCCAACCCCCGAGCAACGTGCTGCCACGCCGACGGGGCAGATCATCGTGAGTTATCGTGGTCATGTGTTGGGTGTGGGCGTGCTTCATCGCTCCGGAGTGATCGAGAGTTTGTTTCCGAGCCGCTGGAGTGGGTGCGCGGCTTAAAACGCGTCCCGATGGTTCATGGGATGCGTTTGTGTTGGCTGCACTTGGCCCTGTCCGCTCGGCTTGTAGCGGACGCGTTTTAAGGTGATTTTAGGGAAAGGTCTACAGGCGTGGTGTGGGTGAATGAATTCGCCCCACAGTCCCGATGGACCTTCCGAGAATGCGCAGTCGGGATGCTCAGGTGACGATTCAGAAACAAGGTGAACACCTTGATGAATGCGTAGGATGGGTAGAGCGATAGCGAAACCCATCCTCCAAACCGCCGTGTTCCCGGGTTTCGGTCCGATGCCCTTGGCGCGGGCTGGATGGGTTTCGCTTCGCTCTACCCATCCTACGTTTTTGGGTTGTTTTTGATGTGTTTCTTAAGCCCGGAAATCACCTTGTTTCTCGAAACGCCTGAGGTAATGTGTTTTTTTGGAGGGTTTTAAGCGATGCGGCGACGCGACAAGAGGTTCGATTTTGCGGTGATGTTGGCTTGCCTCGGCTCGGGGACTGCGTTCGCGCAGGAGCCGGTTGAGCAGGAGGCGCAGGCCCCGACGCCGGTCGCTCAGCCGACGGTCGAGTGGGCGATTGCGCCGGAAGGGAGGACTCTGCCCGGCGGTATCGTGCTCGAGGAGGGCATGGTGTTGCCGCCGGGAACCGTGCTTCCCGGCGGGGCGATTTTGCCGGGGGCGCCTCCTGTTGCGGAGCCGAGCACGGCACCGGTCCCTGCAACCGTCCCCGTCCTGACTCCCGAGCAGGTGCCGGCGCCGATGGAGGCGTCGGTGGAGGAACCGGCGACTGCGCCGCCGCCCGAGCCGCCTAAGGAGCGACGGCTTCCCGGCCAGTCGACCCTGGGGGTTCCGCACATCAGCGGCGGGATCGGTGCCTCCGAGCGCGAAGCGATGGAGCAGGTCAAGGCTCAGTACAATCTGCGGCTCTTGTTCGCCGTCGCCGGCTCCGGGGCCTATCTGTCCAACATCCGCGTGCAGATACAGGATGCCGCCGGGCCGACGCTGCTCGGCACCGTCACCGTTGGCCCCTGGCTCTACGCCAATCTGGCCCCCGGCGACTATGTCTTGACGGTCGAGCATGCCGGACAGACACAGACCCGCAACGTCACGCTCCCGGCGACCGGGGCCGTGGCCGAATCCTTCTACTGGCCCGCACCATGACACTCTCCATTCAAGATCTCTACGACCGGCTGCAGCTCGTACTCGAGAACCCCGACGACGGCGAGATCAACGGCGTCAACACGCTGGAGCAGGCCGGATCGCGGGATCTGTGTTTCGCCGAGCACGCGAGCCAAGCCGATGCCGTGGCGAGCAGTGCGGCCGCGCTGGTCCTTGTCGGCGAGGGCTTTCCGGATGTCGTCGGCAAGCGGTTGTTGCGCGTCGCCGAGCCGCGCAGTCTTTTCTTCGAAATCGCGGTTTGGTTCGCGCCGGCAACGGAGAGTCAGGGCATTCATCCGAGTGCGTCCGTACACCCTACAGCAGACCTCGGGAAGGATGTGGAGCTTGGTCCCGGCGTGGTCGTCGATGCGGACGCCCGAATCGGCTCCGGCTCGCGGATCGGCGCCGGGTCCTATCTCGGAACTGGGGTTCAGGTCGGAACGGATTGCGCGATCGGGGTCAATGTAAGCATTCTGCGCGACTCGACATTAGGCGATCGCTGCGTCCTGCATCCGGGTGTACGGATCGGCGGCGACGGGTTCGGGTTTCGCTGGGACGGGACGGCGCACCGCAAGATCCCGCAGCTCGGGCGGGTCGTCATCGAGGATGACGTGGAGATCGGCTGCAACAGCTGTGTCGACCGGGCCACGCTCGGTATGACGCGCATCGGGCGGGGCACCAAGATCGACAATCTGGTCCAGGTCGCCCACAACGTCGATATCGGACCGCACAGCATTCTGGTCAGCCAGTCCGGCGTTGCGGGCAGCTCCAAGCTCGGGCAAGGCGTCGTGGTGGCCGGGCAGGTCGCGATCTCGGATCACGTGACGGTCGGCGACGGGGCACGCATCGGCGGCCAAGCCGGCGTCGTCAAAGATGTTCCGGCCGGGGTGGCCGTTTTCGGGACACCCGCGCGTCCGGTCAAACAGGCCCTTCGCGAAAGCGCGGCGCTCATTCGACTCCCCGCGTTGCTCAAGCAGGTCGAGCGGCAACAGCAGACGATCGATCGCTTGGAGCGCTGTCTGGCGGACCTGACCGGCGGCTCTTCGAGCGCCCCAAACCCACCTGCACCATCCGCGAGCGGCCTCTCGCCCGATGTCGTATCCGGGATCGAGACCGATTGAGATCAATGGTTTGTATGTGACAGCTCAATGACGGTCGAATCGCTTTTCCGGCCGATATTTGCTATAAACCTTGCGGTTTTATCACCAAAACGACCGATGAACTGAGGAGATCCAATGTCCTTCAACGCGTTGATCCCGCTGCTGCTCGGCATTTTCGGGCTATGGGCGGCGTACTATATTTACAAGCTAGTCTTGGCCTACCCCGAAGGGGAAGAAAAGGTCAAGGCGATTGCCGACGAGATCCATCTCGGCGCCATGGTGTTCATGAAGCGAGAGTTGATGCTGTTGGGCATCTTCTGCGTCGTGGTGCTTGTGCTGCTGACCTGGTTCTTGGGATGGAAGACCGGACTGGCCTTCGTTGTCGGCGCTGGCGCATCCGCAAGCGCTGGTTTTCTAGGGATGTTTTCGGCGACCAGGGCCAATGTGCGCACCACCACGGCTGCACACACGCTGGGCGCGCCCGCGGCATTGACCGTCGCCTTCTACGGCGGCTCGGTCATGGGTCTCTTGGTCGCTTCGCTGGGTCTCTTGGGTCTGGGTTTTCTCTATCTGCTTTTCGGCGGTAACCCCGAGGCATCCCACGCGATCCATGGCTTCGGCGTCGGCGCCTCCTCGGTCGCACTCTTCTATCGCGTCGGCGGCGGTATCTTCACCAAGAGCGCGGACGTGGGTGCGGATCTGGTCGGCAAGATCGAGGCCGGCATCCCCGAAGACGATCCACGCAACCCGGGCGTGATTGCCGACAACGTCGGCGACAACGTCGGCGATGTCGCCGGTATGGGTTCGGACATCTTCGAGTCCTATTGCGGCGCGCAGATCGCCACCATCGCCATCGCCGCAACCATGTCGGCCACGACCCTGGCCGTGCTTGGCGCGCAGTCCTCGCTGATGTTTCTGCCGCTGGCCCTGGCCTCGGCCGGTCTGCTGTGCTCGATCGCGGGTATCTTTCTCGTCAAGTCCGTCTCGGCCAACAAACCGGCCACCGCGCTGCGCACGGGCACCATCGGGGCCACGCTGCTCTTCATCGCCGTGTCTTTCCTGGTCGTCTGGATGATCGATG
>NZ_JAABRP010000173.1 GCF_011390875.1 Thiocapsa sp. | reverse complement strand
CGACGCACCTGCACCGCGTCTACTCGGCCACACTCGAGCCCATCGTGGAGCTCGTCGAGGCCGATCCTCCGCCGCCACCGACCCTCATCATCGTCGGCGAGGTCGTGAAACTGCGCGAGAAGCTGAGCTGGTTCAGGCCGCCGGACGAGCCGCAGCTCGGTGCTACCACGCGCCTGGTCAGCTAAACTAAACTGCGTCTCTTCCAGATATGCGGCGTTCTTGGTGAATCGAAGTGTTGCACTTCCTACAGACGTCGGAGCGGACGCAGTTTAGGTGAATTTCGGAAACCGTTAGGCCCTACTACGTCACTTTTTGTTTTTTGTCCTAAACCGCGTCGACTCCAACCTTGAGTATATCGTCCGACGTCGACACAAAGCGACGAGAGCGCATGTGGCACGGATGCGGGTTAGCAGCGGCTTAGCGGGTGAGACGGTCTTCGGTGCCGGTGATCAGGTTTTTGATATTGCTGCGGTGCCGCCAAAAAAGCAGACCCGTGATGATGAGCTGCATCCCGATCAATGCGTTCTCGGGCCAGAAGATCCACACGATGACGGGTGCGAGAGCCATGGAGATCAAGGCGGACAGGGAGGAGATCTTGAGCACCTTGGCGACGAACAGCCAGATCGCGGCCACGGAGAGGCCGATCGGCCAGAAGAGCCCGATCTGCACGCCCAAGGCGGTGGCCACACCCTTACCGCCGCGGAACCCGAAGAAGACCGGGTAGAGATGACCGATGAAGGCCGCCAAACCGATACCCGCCAGCAACGCCGGACCTGCGCCGAGGAGATGACCGACCACCATCGGGATCAAACCCTTCAGGCTGTCGCCGACGAGCGTGATCGCGGCGGCCTTCTTGCCGCCGATGCGCAATACGTTGGTCGCACCGGGATTGTTGGAACCCTGCGTGCGCGGATCCGGCAGTCCCATCAAACGACAAACGATGACGGCGCTGGAAACCGAGCCCAGCAGGTAGGCGGCGACGATGAGGAGCGAGGCTGTAATCATGGGCCGCAATTGGACATGGGAAGCCACTACAGGTCAAGCGGACTACAGGTCAAGCGGACGACAGGCCGCTGCGGAGGCCGCACTCATTCAGTCCGGCAGATCGCGTGAACGAGACCCGCGGCGACCCTCACTCGCGGAATCGAAGACAACGAAACCTTCGGAGAGGGCTGTTCACGAATGAAGAAAGACACCATCCCAGATCGTGTTCACGACAGCGGCGGCGAACCCCTCCGACCCCAAGCCCACAAGGAACCATCACGTGTCCCGCCGGACGCGTTCTAGCATGGACACGGTATTCATTCGCGGCCTCAGGATCGACACCACCATCGGCATCCACGACTGGGAGAAGCGCATCCGGCGCCCCGTCGTTCTGGATCTGGAGATGGCGAGCGACATCGCACACGGCGCAGCCACCGACCGCATCGAAGACGCGCTGGACTACGAGACCGTCACGCGTCGCTTGGAGCAATTCGTCTCGGAAAGCCGCTTCGAGCTGGTGGAGACGCTCGCCGAGCGCTGCGCCGCCATCCTGCGCGATGAGTTCGGGATCACATGGGTGCGGCTCACGCTGAGCAAGCCAGGCGCCGTCGGCGAAGGGGTGGACGTGGGCGTGGTGATCGAGCGCGGCGATCGGGATTGAACTGCCCCTGGACGAGGTCCCGCGCGGTTATCCGGCAAGGCGCGACGAGGCGGCGTAGCCGCGGGACCGCACCATTCGACCTCGTTACGGCGCGGTTCGCTCGCCTGACTCCACTTGGACGCCGAGAGCGCCTTGCGTGCTTCAGGGTGTCTCGACGTCGACGAGGACCTCGTTGCGGCGCAGAAAGCCGGGCGTGAAGGGGTCGTTGTAGTAGGCATAGACCGCCGGACCCGCGGGCGTCAGGCCGCGCGAGGCCATCCAGGCCCGCAGCGCCGTCTCCTGCTCCGCAAGCGCGGCGTCCGTGGTCGAGCCGCTGAAGCGAACCGCCGCACGTCGCTGCGCCGGGATCTCGCGCAGGCGCACCTCGGAGGTGGCCGGCGCGGGGAGTGCCTCCAGGTTGTAGCCCGAGGGCATGATGAACCGAACCGACCAGGCGTCCTCCCCCGTCGGCGACTGGATCACCGGGGCGGTCATGGCGATCCGCTCGGCAGGGGCCTCGGGACGCTGTTGGATGACGGGCGCGGTCATCGCGATCTTCTCCCCGGCACGTTCCTTGGCAAAGATGTAACGCGCGAGCGGACCGAACCCAGCGCCGAGTGCTTCCCGACGCGCACCGCTGCGCGTCGTCTCCGCGACCACAAGGGCTGGATAGTCCCGGATCTCGAACGCGCCGTCGCTCTCCACCGCGATATACTCGGGTGTCTCGACGTTCTGAACGACGAAGACGAAGACAGCCATGGCGACGATGCCCAGCAGCGCCACGACGCCGACGATCAACAGGAATGTCTTCATCCCTCGCCCCGCGATGCCAAGCCGCCGATCCGCAGCAACTGCGTGACCAGTTCGCCGGTGTTGTCCGGTTGATCCGCTCGGTCGGCCGGAGTCCATGAGTAATCGGTCTCGAGCCGATAGGATCCCAGAAATTCATAAGGGACCGCACCGCCCCACTCGGCCGGCGCGAGCATGGAGAAGAAGGGCTCGCCCCCTGACTTGCGATAAAGGTGATAGGTCCGGCCCGGGATGCGTTTGAAGGCGCACTGCGCTCGGGTCAGCGTCTGCTCCTCCTTGGCGACGTCCAGGACCTTGCGCGCCTCTTGCTGAAGCAGCTTGATCTGGTCGGCGATGACCCGGAGCTTTGCCCCCGTGCGGGCGCTCAACATGGATTCCGCTCGCGCCACCTCGCTTGCCAGCTCGCCGGAATCGAAGGCCGGGGCCAAACGGCTGACCGGATAGGGTGAACTGTGTGCGCCACCGCGGTGAAGCACGGCTTTCTCGTCGTTGCTCATCTGACTGTCTCTCTAGTTTCGTCGTCCGTCCGAGGATCGCCCGCGTGTTGGCTATATAGTGTCGGCGTGCGAAAAGCACGAACGAGGATTTCGCGATGGATGATACGACCGACAGGAACGACGCGACCGAGATCTCGACCCGACTCGCCGAACGGATCCGCGCCGAGATCGCGACCACCGGGGGTCTGCTGCCTTTCGACCGCTTCATGGAACTCGCCCTCTACACGCCTGGCCTCGGCTATTACGTCGCCGGCGCCGTGAAGCTCGGGCGAGACGGTGATTTCGTGACCGCGCCCGAGATCTCGCCGCTCTTCGGGCGCTGTCTTGCCGCGCAGTCTGCAGAGGTGCTCGAGCTACTCGGCGGCGGCGATTTGCTCGAGCTCGGTGCCGGCACAGGGACACTCGCGGTCGAGGTGCTCCAAGCCCTCGAGCACCGCGATGCCCTGCCCGGCCGCTACTTGATCCTGGAGCCGAGCCCGGATCTTCAAGAGCGCCAGCGCACGCAGATCCAAGAGCGGATACCGCATCTGGCGGACCGCTGCGCGTGGCTGACTCACCTGCCGAGTGAGCTGCGGGGAGTCGTCCTCGCCAACGAGGTGCTGGACGCTATGCCGGTACACCGCTTCAACATCCGCGATGACGGCAGGATCGACGAGATCTTCGTCACCGAACACGCAGGCGACTTCCTCGAGATCACCGCACCGGTGCGTTCGTCCGGACTCGCCGACGCCGTCGGCGCGCTGCAGGCCGAAGGGTTTGCACAAACCCCGGGCTACAGCTCTGAGATCAACCTGCGCCTGCCGCCCTGGATGAAAGCGTTGGGCCGCACGCTGGATGCCGGACTCCTCCTGCTGGTCGATTACGGCTATCCGCGCCCGGCCTACTACCAGCCCGACCGCACCATGGGGACACTCATGTGCCACCTGCGCCACCAGGCCCACGACGACCCCTACACCCATATCGGGCTGCAGGACATCACGGCGCATGTGGATTTCACCGCGGTCGCCGAGGCCGGGGTTGCCGCAGGCTTTGACCTAGCGGGGTTCACCACCCAGGCCCACTTCCTGATCGGATGCGGGATCGACCGGATCCTCGCCGAGGCGCCCGATGCCTTCGATCTGACCCCCGGCGCGAAGCAATTGCTCCTGCCGACGATCATGGGGGAGCGGTTTAAGGTCATGGGTCTGACGAAGGGGATCGACGGGTCACTGTGCGGATTCTCGATTCAAGACCTGAGCCGACGCCTCTGAAGCGCGTCCGCGACACCCTGCACCGACGTTGCTCCGATTCGAGCTCGAGCCCGCTCATCGGTGCCGGAGTCGACGCGATTTAATGCTGGATCACGGCGAAGATGGCACCCTGCGGATCGCCGAGGAAGGCGAATCGGCCGACATTTTCAACCTCCATCGGGTCCATGACCACGCTGCCGCCCAAACGCTTGGTCGTCGCGACGGCACGATCACAGTCCTCGACGCCGAAATAGACGGACCAGTTCGGCGGCATCGAGCCCCATTCGGCGTCGAGCTCGATCATGCCGCCGACCTCCTTGCCGTCGAGCTCGAACAAGGTGTAACGCCCGTCCATCAAGCTCTTGCTGGTGCGCGCAGTCCAGCCGAAGAGGTCTTCGTAGAAGCGTGCAGCGGCCTTGGTGTCGCGGGTCTGCAGCTCGGCCCAGCTGCGTGCGCCGTAGGTGTTGTCGAGCTCGGCACCGAACAGCGAGCCCGGCTCCCAGAGGCCGAGCACGGCGCCGGTGGGATCCTGAATGAAGGCCATGCGTCCGAGCTGCATCACATCCACCGCGGGCATCACCAAGCGTCCGCCCAGCTCGACGGCCTGCTCGGCGCTCGCCTGAACGTCCATCACCCGGACATAGCTTGCCCAGTAAGGAAAGGCGCCTTGCTCGGGCGCCATCTCGTAGAGTGCAGCGGCTCGCCTGCCGTCGCGCTCGAGAATGCTGTAAGGCACCTCGTAATCGGTCGGGAGGTCCTTGGACGTCCAGCCGAAGATCTCGCCGTAGAAGGCCTTCGCGGCCTCGGGCGCGTTGGTCGCCAGGTCGACCCAGCAAAAGGTCCCGGCTGGGTAGCTTGTCATTTCGGCCATAGGGGCGTTCCTCGGTGCGGATCCTTGATTCGGATCCTTCAGGTTGAATGCTGAGGGCTCAATCGACATCCGGATCGGCGCGCCTGCCTTTGCGACCCGTCAAACGGCGCGGCGGCGGATCGCCGTCCATCATCATCAGCATGCGCTCCTCCTCGGCGAGACGCTTGGCGGCCAGATGCTTCTCCTGTCGCACCCGAGCCGTATAGCCGAGCGCCGCACCTCCGGCCGTCGTCAGGGTGAGCAGCCCCAAGGTGACGAACTGGGCCAACATCATGGCCACGCCGAGACCGACGGCACCGCCGACGACGACGCCGGTCTTGAGGTTGGCACCCATCGAGCCCCGATGCCGAACCTTGGCCTGGAGGACCGCGTTGTCGCGTCCGACCTTGGCACGGATCTGCTCGGCCTTGACGCGGATCTTCTCGCGTTCCTTGGAAAAGCGCTCGCTCACGCGCGAGACGGTGCGATGGCGATCCGCCGCAACGATGGTGTTGAACCAAAAGGCGACCAGCGTGCCGATCGAGCCGCCCAACAGCAGAAAAAGCGGCCAGGTCGTTTGCCAATCGGTGCTCAAGGCCGTGTAGACGAGGAGCCCCGTGACACCCTGGAGTAGAAAGATCCCGATCAGGAAGCGGACCAAGCTGCCCAGACCGGTTGGAATGATATTCATAGTCTCAGTCTGCACTCCCTGGCGTCGAGCGGGTCAGGCACTCGGCGGCTCGTTGGTCAAGAGGTCTGCAACGCCGAGCATCAAACGACCGATCGCCGTCGCGGCTGCGGAGTCGTCTGTACCCCCCAGCATGAAGAACCAGACGGATTCTGTGGTCGCCACTGTTTCCGCATTGCCTGATTGTCGCGCCCGCACGTCTCGGAGTCGATCGCGGATCGCCCCCAAGCTCTCCGGGCGACCGCCGAGCTCGGGGCCGATACCGCGGTCGAAGGCATCGACGACCGCGTAGAGGTGCTCGATCCCGAGGCCGGAGAGATCCGCAACAAGCCGATAAGCGCCGGCCCCTCCGGGCAGAAGATCAGGCTCGAGACCAGCAACGAGGAAGGGGCCGGATCCTTTCTGCAGACGCGCCGCGAGGCCGGCCTCGCCCCGACCGCGCAGATCCTCGATCAACTTTCCGCGCATCCGGTCCGAAAGATCCGCGGCGACTTGGTTGAACAAGGGCATCCCGTCGAGCTCCGCATCGACAGGGATCAGAAAGACATGGGCATCGGGACGGGGCACGGCATCGGCACCGTCGCCGACCGCCGCATAGGTCTCGACGAGTCGAAACAGCTCACGGTGACGTGCCTGATCCGTCTGCGGAAGGTGCTCCACGTTCGGGCCGACCATGACGAAGGTGTAGACGCCGAAACCCGGCACCGCACGCCCATACAAACGATCGACGCCGTTCGAAGTCCCGATACGCACCGCCGAGCCCGCCGACGGGAAATAGACCATGGCGTGGTCGCGTGCGAGACGCGTCGGACCGCTGCCCGAGCCGGTCAACTCGAGGTGCCGCGTGAGCCCGTCGGCCGCCGCCGTCTCGATCGCGCGTCGCGCCTGTGCCGAGCTCAGCGCGCGCGCCCGCTCCGCGACCGGAGCCGATGCCTGCTCGCCTCCCTTTGCGACCATCTCACGCACGATATCGGTCGTCGGCGCGCACTTGCCGAGGATCAGCGCCTCGGTGCCTTCGGCCGGATCGATCACGGACGAATACAGACTCGACACCAATGCATCGAGCCCTTCCCGCGTCGAAATCGACATGGATCGTGCAGACAGGCACTCGGCCGCCACCTCGGCCCGAAGAATCACGGGATCCTGGCTGAAAAGCACCGGGGGCGCGCCTGGATCGTTGAACAATACTCCATCGGCCGGACGGGGCTCAGCCGGAAGCGAGTCGGCCGGAAGCAGCTCACCCGGCCGCGCTTCGGACCCAAGGGTATCGTCCAAGCCCTGCCATCGCGGAGGCGCCGTCACACGTGCGGCATCCGGGGTCGGTGTCGACTCGGCGACCACCGGGAGATCCGGTCGAACACCGGCACAACCGGTGAGCGAGACGGCGATCCCGAGCAACCCACAAGCTGCGACGACACGTACCCGCGCGGCCGCGCGGATTCGGCGAGGCCGCCTCACGGACCCTGTCGGGGTGTGGTGCAAAGGTGTCTCCACGATGTGACCGTCTCCGATATCGGATCAGTAGAAGTCGACTCGGCGCCGGACTGCGCGCCGGCGGCCATCAATGTACACGCCTGTATGCCTGCGCGCTGTTGGGCGGCGCGTTGTAAAGCATAACCCTAGATCCGGCAGACCGTTCCGATGCCGTTTCGGTGCGTTGCGCCGAGAAGCCGGTTGTCGATCGCTCCTTAAGCCCCGATCTGCATGAGGTCGGCACGGCCGACATACCGTCGCGACCGGAGCGAACGTTGCGGCCCCGGTTCACCCTTCGAACGGCGAAGTCAATGTATCCGATCGACAAACCCTACTCGGAAGCCTGCGAAGAAAACAAGCGCCCGATTCTCGACGTGATCGGCCCGCTCTTTCAAGAGGTCCGCCGACTCCTCGAGATCGGAAGCGGCACCGGTCAACACGCGGTCTTCTTCGCCACCGCCCTGCCCCATCTGGTCTGGCAAACGAGCGACTGCGCGCACTATCTCCCCGGAATCCGGGCCTGGCTGGACGATGCCGCCCTGCCCAATCTACCGCCCACGCGCGTGCTCGACGTGACCGGCATCTGGCCCGATGAACGCTTCGATGCCGTGTTCAGCGCCAACACCGCCCATATCATGTCGGAATCCGAGGTCGAGGCCATGTTCGAAGGGGTCGGCCGAGTCCTGGTCGACGGCGGCCGCTTCGTGCTGTACGGGCCCTTCAACATCGGCGGTCGCTATACCAGCGAGAGCAACGCACGCTTTGACGCCATGCTGCGCTCGCGCGACCCCGCGATGGGCATCCGCGACCTCGACCTCCTGATCCGGATGGCCCGCGACAACGGCATGGAATTGATCGCGGATCACCCGATGCCGGTCAACAACCGTACGCTGGTGTGGCAGCGTATCCCTTAAACCGCGCCCGGTACGGTATGCGACGTTTTTGGATGAGAACAGCCGCGGCAGACTTAACGACCGTTGGAGTCTGCGCGGTTTAAGATATTCAGGGACCAGAAAAAAGTTGAGCACCAAACGCTAAATCGTTGTGGTTTTGGTTGTCGTTGTCTTAATCGAGAACGACAACCGAGGCAAAGATATTCTCCCGTCGAGTCGTCTTCCTTGTTTTTGAATTATTCCCGGTGAAAGCCCATGCCTGAAATCCCGGCCGACGACCCACGGATTGCACGTGCCCGCGCGGCATGGCGGTTTCGCGGGCAAGCACGACCCGACTTCGCCGTGCAGCCCGGTCCAGATCAGGAGTCCGTGTGGGACTACCCTCGTCCGCCCGCGATCCGCCCCGAGCCGCGCCCCGTCCGGGTCCTCGCCGGGACCATGACCCTGGCCGACTCCAACCGTGCGGTGCGGGTCTGCGAGACCGGAAGCCCGCCGACGCTTTATGTCCCGCCGCAGGACGTCGCGATGCACCTTCTGACGGTCTCGCCGGCGCGTAGCTTCTGCGAATGGAAAGGCCAGGCACGCTATTTCCGGCTCGCCGATCACGCCAGTCCCGCGACGGACGTCGCCTGGTGCTATCCAGAGCCGCTCGCGGGGTTCGAGCCCCATGCCGGCTGGGTCTGCTTCTATCCCGGACGCGTTGCCTGCTTCCTCGACGGCGAGCGCGTGCTTGCACAGCCCGGCGGCTTTTACGGCGGATGGATCACCGCCGACGTCGTCGGTCCCTTCAAAGGGGAGCCCGGAACATCTCACTGGTAACGAAACCGATGCCGCGACTGTAGAGGCGACTTCAGTCGCTTCCCACACCTCGCCGATCTCTCCCCGAAAACCACCAAAGCGTCAGAATCAAATCTCCTGAACCGCGAGAACGCCCGGATGCTTGGTCCGCTCGACAGACTGGGCTACCTTAGCGAGCGATATTCACTCTGAGCGCGGTTCGGCATGAAAGGCTCGAAAGCACCCGTCACGCAAGCCATCCGCGCACTGCGCGCCGCCAAGGTGGCCTTCGAAGACCACCCCTACAGCTACATCGACGGGGGCGGAACGGCGCAGTTCGCGCGCGAGCACGGCGTCGACGAGCATCTGGTCGTGAAGACCCTGATCATGGAGGACGAGCGGGGCAACCCCATGATCGTCCTGATGCACGGCGACCGGCAGGTCTCCACACAAGCGCTGGCACGGGCGATCGGCGTGAAACGCGTCCAGACCTGCGACCCGGCGGTCGCGGACAAGCATTCGGGCTATCAGGTCGGCGGCACCTCGCCCTTCGGCGCACGGCGCGCTATGCCGGTCTACTGCGAAAGCGGGATCGCCGCGCTGCCGCGGATCTACATCAACGGGGGCAAACGCGGGTACATCATCTCGCTCGCGACCGCCGATGCCCTCGCCCTCCTCAAACCCACATTGGTCGAGATGGCGACCTGAACGGAGTCTACCTCATGAGTGTTCCGGTTTGCGTCATCGTCGATGCGATGGTCGACACATGCCGGTCTCCCGAGCGATGGCGCCCGATGCCCCGGACGACGCCTACGTCGCTTCGATCCTCGCGGTGATTACGCACACTAAACCGCGTCTCACCGAGATCGAGGACATCTCCAAGGCCAAACGCAAAATGAAAATTACGCATGTCGCTCCGGACGCGGTTTAGACCAGGTTCTCGACCAATCTAGCGCGTCGCCAGAAGCGACGGGCCGTCGATCGCGTGAGCCGATAGCCGTTGCCCCGGCAGGGGTCGAGCAGGACCTCGTCGAGATCCCCGCGCTTGATCCGCGCTTCGAGCACCGCGATCGTCGCATCCAACGCAAGCAACGCCGTGGACCAAGCTGCGAGATCCCGCTCCAGCAGCGCGCCACCAAGCCTGTCCCAGAGCACGAGATGGCGGCGTCCGGGCAGCGACGCGTGCGGCGACCACCCCTCGAGCGAGCAGTGCGCAACGCCGCACCGGCGCGCCAGACCCGCGGTCAGCGGATCATCCCCCACCACCGCCTCCGGTGGTGCGCCCGAGCGCTCCGGCAGCACACCGCCGCCCCACGTCCAGATGCCGTTGATTGCCGGGCGCCGGGCCTGCTCGCGGAGACGATTGACCTCGCTGACGTAGAAGAGCATCTGCACCTCGTTCATCAGACCGCGCCAGTGTCGGGCATCGGCACCGCTCGGGACATCGAGCGGGACAGGCCCGCCCATCACATGCCCGAGCGGCTCCGTGCGCAGGGCCAAGTCCCGGTCCGATCGCAGATACCAGCGGTTCGGGTGCGGCGCCGTGAGCCTCAGCCCGTCGGCGCCGAAATGGCTGTTGAAGAGCGCGACCAGGGCATCCGCCTCCGCCCGGTCGGGCGCGACACCGGCACCGGCGAAGAGCAGCAAACGGTCGCGATCCGGACGCAGATGCACCGGATCGGCATGCATCCAGTAGCCGTCGCACCGCGCGTCCGGTGACTCGCCCAGGAGACTGATCGCGGCCGTCGGGGCATCGCGTTCGGGATCCGTCGAGACGCCGAAGTGCCTCAGAAGGGCCGTCGCGGCGTCTCCTCCGCCGGTCGGGATGCGATCCGCGCGCGCGAGCAGCCGATCGATGGCCGGGACCGTCGGGAGTGTCTCCGGAACCGCCGGGATCGGGCCGAAAAGGCCGGGGCAGATGAGGGTCAGCATGAAGATTTCCGGAAAGGCGGAGGCGGAGGCGGAGACGGTGATGGCGACGGCGTGTGCCTCAGGGACGCCCCGAGAGCCTCAGCGACACCCAACCAAGACCGAGCAGAAGGACGGCCAGCAACACCGGAAGCGGTCGTTCCAGCGCGAGAAACAGCAAACTCGCCAGACTGACCAGGATAAACACCAGCGGCGGCAGCGGATACCAGGGCACCCGGAAGGGTCGCGGCAGGTCCGGCTCGCGCCGGCGCAGACGGATCACACCGGCGACGGTGATGACCGCGAAGAGTGTGAGCGTGAAGCCCGCAAAGCTCAAGACGCCCTCGAACGAGCCGGTCAGGATCATCGCGAGCGCCAGACCCTGTTGCAGCAGCACCGCACGCGTCGGTGCGTCGCGGCGGTTGCGGACACTGAGCGCTCGGAAGAACGGTAGGTCCTCGCCGATACGCTCCAAGACACGCGGTCCGGCGAGC
>NZ_JAABRP010000172.1 GCF_011390875.1 Thiocapsa sp. | reverse complement strand
CGCGGAAGCCGCTCGGCCCCAGCGTGCGAATCATGTCGGCCAAGAGCGCGATCGACCTCCCGGCCGCGTCGCTGTCGACGAGCGGGGCGTCGATGTCGTCATACTCGTCCTCGTCATCCCACTCGTCTTCGTTGAATCCGCCACCGAAACCACCGCGCGGCGGCGTACCGAAGGGCAACGAAGGTCCGCTCAGGGCCTCGATGATCCGATGTACCAGACGGGAGTCGCCGTTGTCGCGCGCGCGCTCGAGCGCCTGCTCCAAGCGCAGCGTCTCGTGCATCGGGACGTTCCAGGGCACGACACCGCGGTGACGGGCCTCGAACGCATGGAGCTCGAAGACCGGCTCGCCGCGCCAGCGCTTCAAGGCGGCATCCGCGAAGGCCAACCGCACGTCGTGCAGGTCGGTACGGCGCAGGGTTTCGCAGATCGACTCCATCTCGCCCTGGTCGAGCTTGAGCCGGGCCGTCTGCTTGAGCGGTCCCTTCAACGCGCTCCCGACCTCGCTCGGGAGCTTGGCGCCCGTATCCAGATGCGCCCGAACCCGCGAGAAGAAGGCACGCAGGTCCGACTCGTCGGGTGTGGGTGCCTTGGCGAGTCCGAGCTGTTTCAACAGTCGGGCGCCGGGAATACCACAGGCGCCGGCCTCCAGCAGGAGAATGAGGCGTGCGGCCAGCCCCTTGCCGAGATTCTCGGCAAGAGCCTGCAAACGTGCCTCGCCCCGCGGATCGAACGCGAGCAGCTCGGCGAGACCGCGCACCAGATCCAAACGTTCACGCGTGCGCTCGGTGCGACTCCAATCCTCGGCAAGGGCAAGCGCGCGCATCGCCAAATCCGGACGCTGATCGCTCAGGTTTTTGCGCGCATGTGAAAGATGCGCCTCCACCAGTCGCTCGCGCACCCCGCTGTTGATCGGATCCACCGCCAAGATGTCGGCCGCGATGGTTGCCGCCTTCTTGAAGGCCCCGCCTGCAATGGCGATATCCATGGCCGCGGTCAGAACTGCCTTGTCGCTCGGCCAGCGTTCTTGGGCGAGCTTGAGGATCCGGCGGGCGTCCTTGAGCGCCTTGCCCCCGCGCAGGTAGTAGGCGATCAGGGTCAGATAAGTGGCTCGGTCGTCGGGGTCGTGGTTGAGGCTTGCCTCCAATTCGCCCGTAATGATCCCCGGCAAGGACTCAGGGTCGGAATCCGGCTCCAGGCGCTCCAGGACTTTGAAAAGGGTTTCGGCGCGACGCCGCACGAGCGCGATCCGCAACGCGGTATCGCTGCCGGGCGCGACACGATACTTGGCGGCATCCAGTAAGAGGTCAGCGTAGTCCTGCCAATAGCTGGCGACGTTCCAGGGATCGTTGGCGGCCTCGCTCTCCCAGGCATCCAGAAGAAATCCGTCGATCTTACTCAGCGGCTTGCCGCCGACCTCGATCCACCATTTCGCACCGGTCTGCGGTTTCGGCAAGAGCAGACGCAGTCCACGCTCGTGAACCCAGGTCTCGCCGAGCACTCGACGATGCCGAAACATCAGACGCAGAAGCTCTTTCGGTTGCGGCGCATTGCCGAGCGTCTGCAGCTCGTTCCAGAGGATCGCACGCTCGGCGGGCCAACCGCGCAGAGAGAAGACCAGATCGCGTGTCGCCGGGCCGATCTCGCGAAGCTTGGGTGCCAGTTCGATCTCCGAGAGCAGCGCCAGGCGTGCGGCATCGCGTAAGCGGGCGAAGCCCGAGTTGTCCTCGACGCGGTCCAGGAGTTTGGCTGCCTCGTTGCGCGCCTCCTCGGTCCAGTCGCCGCGATGATCGCGCGCGGCGGGGTCGAGACGGCTCAGTGCCTTGAGGATCTGAACCAGATCGCGATAGGGCGAGCGGAAAGGGATCGCCTTCAGCGCTTGCGCGAGCGCCTGATCGTTGCCGACACAATAGGCATCGAGGGCCTCCTCGGCGACGGTCGCTTGCACACGGATGGGGTCATCCCCGGGCAGGGACTCGGCAATCCCGGCGGTACCGGCGAGCATTTGGGCCGCCAGGTGGCCGAGCAACAGCGCCCTGGACTCGGGATCGGCCTTCAAGGAGACGTCATCCAGCACCGGCATGACCTGAGCGACACGTCCCAGACGGAGGAGGCAAACTGCATGATCCGGATGCACCGGGAGCGCCCCCAGCGCGGCGCGGTTCTCCCACATGACCAGCTCCTCCTTGTGCATTCCTTTGGCGCCGAGCTGTCGCGCGCGCCCCTCGTAGGCATCGGCAAGCCCGATCCGAAGTCCATCCTTGTCTTCGCCCGCCGGGGCCTGCTTGAGCAGTTCCTTGAAGCCCGCCATCGCCTCGCGAAAGCGCCCGGCATCGAGATCGGCACGCGCCGACGCGGGCGTGACCGCGCAGGTCTGCTGACGGGCCTTGACGGAAGGTCGCTTTTGCTTCTTTGCCATATCGAATCAAATCGGAGGATCGAACGGAGGGGTCGACAGTCGAGCAGTATACATCGGCTGCCCGGCAACCTTCAGCTTCGGAAGAGCACCGCGAGCGTCGATGGTGCGGACGCTCGGAAGCACGGAGGAACACGACTGAAGAACGGCGCGCCGATCAATGCAGAAAAGGGTTCTCCACTCGATCCCCCTCGATGACTTGCCCGTGGCTTAGGCCTTCCGAGAGCAGGACTTCCGCACAGCCGCTCAATGCCGTTGCCACGATCATCGCATCCCAAAAGGACAACTGATGACGTTCTTGAATCTCCGTGGCATGAAGCACCGTCGTAACCGTCGGTATCTCGATTTGCCAGACACTATAGGCGCCGATCAGACCCATTGCCGTTGCCGGCGATAGCGGCTGCGGAATCTTGCGTGTGACCTTCATGAAGCTCGTCCCGAGCGACCGATTTTCCACCCAGATGGAAGCCGGTCTCCAAGGCGTCGAGCGCAGCGCGCTTGGCCTGCTCATTGTGTTCCGCTTGCTCGACCATGGTGGACAGCTCATCCGCGTGCATCCGCGAGACGGATGTCGATCGCTGTGCGGCGATGACACGCAATTTTGTCAACAGGGTCTGGTCAATCGACAGGGTGATATTTCGTTTCATACAGGGAACAGTTTCAAGATGCACGTCGTTCACGTGCAGCACGTGAAGCACGTGCTTTGCATCCGATCTAAGGACATCGCGAGATCGTGCAATGGCCACACGGCCGACCCGCTCAAGGTGTGCATGATGCGCTCCGGAGGTTATCCTTCAAACCATGCAGACGTTCACACCCCTGACCAATGTCCTCGTGGTCCTGGCATTCTGTTCGTCGTTCGCCGCCGCCGAAGGTCTCTGAGGTCTCCGCCGAGGCGCGGGGCTCGGTCTCCGGCGAGGGCGGCAATATGACCAGGCCGTTCAGCCGAGGGGTCTCCATCTATCGCGTGACCGAGTCCGGCATGCGCCTGGAAGCGACCCTGTTCGGGACGCGATTCTGGCCGGACGAGGCCCTCAACGACCTCGATCCGGTCGGGAACAACTGATGCGACTGCGAGGGCCACTGCCGATTGTACGAACCCTGGCGCTGCGTCTCGCGCTCTTCGCGCTGCTGTGGTGGATCTTGACCGAGGGGCAGCCCGGCTCTTGGCCGCTCGGCGGTCTCTTCGTCGTGCTCGCCACCGCCCTGAGTCTGTCGCTGTCGCGTCCGGTGCCTTGGTCCGCGGTCGGATTTGCCCGCTTCGTTCCCTTCTTCCTCTGGTGGTCGCTGCGCGGCGGGGTCGATGTCGCTTGGCGCGCCTGTGCGCCGAGCCTCCCCATCGCGCCCGGCATGCTGACCTATCGGCTGCGTCTTCCGCCCGGTCGGGCGCGTATCGTCATGACGGCCGTCATCAGCCTTCTGCCGGGAACCTTGAGTGCCGAGATCGTTCGGAATAACCTCATCGTCCATATCCTTGATCAGCGTGTTTCGAACGAAGCGGATTTGGCAGCCCTCGAGACCAAGGTCGCCGCGCTCTTCCACATTCGGCTGAGCACGCCGCCGAGCACCCATGCCGAGACACCATGACCCTGTTGTATCTCGCACTTGCCCTCGTCTTGATTCTCACGCTGGCCGCGGGACTTTGGCGGATCCTGCGTGGACCCACCCCGGCGGACCGCATGCTCGCGGCCCAGTTGTTCGGCACCACGGCCGTCGCGGTCCTGCTGCTGCTCGCGGAGGCATCCGGTCACCCGGCGGTGCGCGATGTCGCCTTGGTGTTCGCCCTGCTGGCCGCCGTCACCATGGTCGCTTTCGTGCGCCGGAGTTGGAGCGGCGAGGGGGACGACGGCCATGTCGATCCCTGATATCGTCTCGGCCGGACTGCTGATCCTCGGCGGAATCTTCTTTCTCGCCGGGACGGTAGGGCTGCTGCGCTTCCCCGATGTCTACACCCGTCTGCACGCTCTGACCAAGGCCGACAACCTTGGGCTCGGGCTGATCGTGGCCGGGCTTGCAGTACAGGCGGAGTCGTTTGCTGCGGTGGGCAAGCTGGCGCTGATTTGGCTCTTGGTTCTGGTCGCCTCGGCCTTTGCCTGCCATCTGGTCGCGCGTGCGGCGCTGCGCCGCGGGATCGAGCCATGGACCTGATCGGACAGGTCGCTTGGGCGATCGATGGCCTGCTCGCACTGCTGCTCCTCTGGCTCGCGGCGCGGGCCTTGGCGAGCCCCGGGTTGCTGGAAGCCGTGGTCCTCTTCGTCGGCTTCGGCCTGACCCTGGCGCTGGTCTGGGTCCGGCTCGACGCCCCGGACATCGCGCTGGCGGAAGCGGCAATCGGTGCCGGCTTGACCGGGGCCTTGCTGCTCGCAGCGCTCGCACGGCTGCCGCTGTCGGCGCGGGCGGACGAACACGCACAGTCGAGCCGAACAGAGAACACTCAGCCGCAGGAACGCCGAGATGCCGAGCCATGACCTCGTTCGCCGATGAGGCGTTTTGACGTGACACCGATGGGGTTTGGCGCACGCGCCGGGCATCTGCTCCTGATCGCGCTTCTGGCCGTGATCTTCGGCGGCCTCGCGCTCGCCGTCCTCTCGCTCCCGTCCGAATCGCCGGGCCTGTCCGCACAGGTCGAGGCGGCGATGGGCGAAACCGGGGTGACGCATCCGGTCACGGCCGTGCTGCTTGATTTCCGTGGCTACGACACCCTGCTCGAGCTGGTCGTCTTGCTGTTGGCGCTGGCCGGCGTCTGGTCCTTGGCCGAGGGATCGCCGTTCGCCGATCGGCGGCCGGGCACCATGCTGGACCGATTGAGCCGGTTCTATGCGCCCTTGATGCTCCTGGTTGCCGGGTATCTCTTGTGGGCGGGGAGCGCATCGCCCGGAGGGGCCTTCCAAGCGGGCGCGGTGCTCGGTGCGGCCGGTGTGGTTCTGACCCTCACGGGCTGGCGACTACCGGTCGCGCTGGCCGGGTGGCCGCTGCGGCTGATTCTGGTCTCGGGCGTGTCGATCTTCATCCTCGTGGGCCTGGTCGCCTTCTTTTTCGGAGCGGTTTGGCTGGACTATCCGCTCGAATGGGCCGGCGCACTCATCCTGCTGATCGAGGCGATCGCCAGCCTCGCCATCGGGGCGACCCTGGCGGCACTCTTCCTCGGCGGACGCCCGGAGGCGCATCCATGACACCGGCGGTCTTGTATGCACTGACGGGGCTCGGGCTCTTCGTGCTCGGTCTCTATGCCTTGATCGTGCACGCCCATTTGCTGCGTAAGATCCTGGCGTTCAACGTGATGGGCAGCGGGGTCTTCCTGGTGCTGGCCGGCCTGGCAGGTCGCACGGCGTCGGGGATCCCGGATCCGGTGCCGCACGCGATGGTGATCACCGGGATCGTGGTGGCGGTCGCCGCCACGGCCTTGGCACTCAGTCTCATGCTGCGTGTCGCGGGAGCAACCGGGCGCGCCCGCTTACCCGACGAGCACGAGCGCTAGCCCGATGGATACGGCTGTGTGGCTCCAAAGCGGCCTGACCGCACCCATCCTGCTGCCCCTGACCGGCGCACTGCTCGCGTTCGTGATGCGACGCCGGGCAACACCGATCGGACTGCTCAGTGTCGTTGCGCTCCTCGGCGCCGTGATCCTCCAGGTTCCGAGCCTCTTTGCCGATGGCCCGCAGCGCCTGGCGATCGGCGGCTGGGGCGCGCCCCTTGGCGTCGACCTCTATGCGGACGGGTTGAGCGTCGCGATGCTGCTCATGACCGCTGTCGTCGGTCTCGGGATCAGCCTCTACGCGGCCGCCTATTTCCGCGACACCCCGGCCCGCGGGCAGGCCTTCTGGCCGCTCTGGCTGCTCCTGTTGACGGCGCTCAATGCGCTCTTCCTCTCGGCCGACATCTTCAACCTCTACGTGACGCTGGAGATCCTGGGCCTCTCGGCGGTGGCGCTCACGGCGATTGCGGGTGGTGCGGACGCGCTGGTCGGGGCGATGCGTTATCTGTTGGTGAGTCTGCTCGGGTCACTGGCCTACCTGCTCGGAGTTGCCCTGCTCTACCACGCCTACGGGACGGTCGATATCGCCCTGCTGGCGGAGCGGATTGCCGCGGAGCCGGCCACTTGGGCCGCGATGGGCCTGATGAGCGCCGGCCTGATGCTCAAGACGGCGCTCTTCCCGCTGCACTTCTGGCTGCCACCGGCGCATGCGAGCGCTGCGGCGCCGGTCAGCGCCGCGCTCTCGGCGCTCGTGGTCAAGGGTTCCTTCTATCTGCTGGTGCGTCTTTGGATCGAGCTCTTCGGCGAGATCGCGGGCGGGGTCGCGACCCTGCTGGGTCTGCTCGGCGCAGCTGCCGTCCTCTGGGGTTCGATCCAGGCGCTGATTCAGACGCGCCTGAAGCTCCTGATCGCCTATTCGACGGTGGCACAGATCGGCTATCTGTTTCTGGCCTTTCCGTTGGCCGTCGGGACCGGGGCCACGGCCTGGAGCGGTGCGCTCTATCTCGCGCTCTCCCATGCCTTGGCGAAGACGGCGATGTTCCTGGTTGCCGGGAACCTGCTGCGCTTCGGCGGGCATGATCGGATCGCGGATCTGGATCGGGTCGTGCAGCGACTGCCGCTGAGCATGGCGGCCTTTGCCTTGGCCGGGGTGAGTATCATGGGGCTGCCGCCGAGCGGCGGATTCATCGGCAAATGGTTGTTGCTGGAGGCGGCGTTGACCGAGGGTCGCTGGGGCTGGGCGATCGTCATCATCCTCGGCGGCGTTCTGGCCGCAACCTATGTCTTCAAGGTCGTCGGCTATGCCTTTACCCAGTCCGAGAACCCGCATCAGGCGCAGCCCGTGCCGGCGACAATGGAGTGGGTCGCTTTCGCACTGGCCGTGGCGGCAGTGCTGATGGGGTTGATTGTCTCCCAGCCTCTAATCGTGCTCGAGATCGGCAACCCCTTCGGGATCCAGGCGGAGGTCGCGGTGCAATGACCTTGGACGCCTGGGTTCCACTCTTGGTCCTGTGCAGCTCCCTGGTGCCGGGTCTCCTGATCTTCGGTCTCGACGAATCGCGCGTACGCCTGCGCACCACGCTCAACCTGGCAGGCGCCCTGACCAAGCTCGCGCTGGTGGGCGTCATGCTCTGGGGCGTCGCCCACGGGCACACCTACGAGGTCCGCATCGCCTTTCTGCCGGGCTTGGATCTGGCCCTGCGCGCGGGACCGCTGGCACTTCTCTTTCTGGTCCTCTCAAGCCTGCTGTGGCTGGTCACGACGATCTATGCCATCGGCTATCTCGAGGGCTCGCCGCATCGCAGCCGCTTCTTCGGGTTCTTCAGCCTGTGCGTGACGGCCACCGTCGGGGTGGCCATGGCCGCCGACATGCTGACCTTTCTGCTCTTCTACGAGATGCTGACCCTGGCGACCTACCCCTTGGTGGTGCATCGCGGCACCGAGGTCGCGCGCCGGGCAGGTCAGGTCTATCTGGCCTATACGATCGGCGGCGGTGCCCTCATGCTGCTCGGGATCGTCTGGCTCTATACCCTGACCGGGACGCTGGAGTTCACCCCGCGCGGGTTCGTCTCCGAGCTGGATCCATCGCATCATCCGGCCCTGATCCTCATCTTCATTTTTCTGATCACCGGTCTCGGGGTGAAAGCCGCCCTGATCCCGCTGCATGCCTGGCTGCCGATGGCCATGGTCGCCCCGGCGCCGGTCAGCGCTTTGCTGCATGCGGTCGCGGTCGTGAAGGCCGGTGCCTTCGGGATCGTGCGTGTGGTCTACGAGGTCTTCGGGGTCGAGTTCTCGGCCCTGCTCGGGGTCACGCTGCCGCTGGCCATTCTCGCCGCGGCGACCATCATTTACGGATCGCTGCGCGCGATCTTCCAGGATGATCTGAAGCGGCGACTCGCCTTCTCGACCGTCAGTCAAGTCTCCTACATCGTCCTGGGCGTCGCCATCGCCAGCCCCATCGCCACCGTCGGCGGTCTGGTGCATCTGGTGCATCAGGGGCTGATGAAGATCACGCTGTTCTTCTGCGCCGGGAATCTGGCCGAGACCCTGGGAATCCACAAGGTCAGCGAGATGAACGGCGTGGGCCGTCGGATGCCCTGGACCATGGTCGCCTTCACCGTTGCAGCCTTCGGGATGATCGGGGCACCGCCGGTGGCCGGCTTCATCACCAAGTGGTATCTGGGACTGGGCGCCTTGGATGCGGGCCAACATTGGGTGCTGGTGGTCCTGGCGGCAAGCAGTCTGCTCAATGCCGCCTATTTCCTGCCGATCCTCCATGCCGCCTGGTTCCGCGAGCCGCCCGCGACCTGGCCGGAGGAGCGGGAATTCGGGCGTCGCGAGACCGCACGCGCACTCTTGTGGCCGCCCCTGATCACGGCGCTGGCCGCCGTCTTGGCGGGGCTCTTCGCGGCGATGCCCTTCAGTCCGCTGGAGTGGGCACGCTTTATCGCAGAGCAGGAGTTCACACGACCGTGAGCTGGGGTTTCGGCGAGTCGGCGGTGTTGTTTGCCTTGGTTTGGCCCTTCGTCGCCGCATCCCTGTCGGCGATTCGCGCGTCACGGCCATGGGTGATCGAGCTCCTGCCTTGGTCGGCCGCGCCCGCGCTGGCAGTTGCACTGCTTATTCCCGACCTGACGCTGGCGCTGCCCGAAACGCTGCTGGGGAGCGGGCTGGCACTCGATGCGACCGGGCGGGTCTTTCTGGCGACGACTGCGCTGCTGTGGCTGGTCGCGGGCACGCTCATGGTCGGTCGACGACCCGGCGATGCCTGGGAACGGCGTTCGGCCTTGCCGGCGCTGCTCGCCACGGGAGCCGGATTTGCTCTCGCCTTGGCGGACGACGGACTCTTGTGGTTCGCCGCCGGGACGCTGGCGGGCTATGCGGTCTACGCGCTGATCCTGCAGGCGGCGACGCGCGCGGCGCGCGCGGCCGGCCGACGGCTGGTCATCCTGCTCGTGCTCAGTGACCTGCTGCTGTTCGAGCTGTTCTTGATCCTCGCCCATGCGGCCGGCGGGACCTCCTTTGCCGCCCTGCGCGGGGCTGTGGCGGCGACCGACAGCCCGGCATTCGTGCTGGCCCTCATGACACTCGGGTTCGGGGTCAAGGCCGGCGTGTTGGGCGTGCACCTTTGGCTGTTGCCCGCGTTCGGGTCGACGACACTCGGGGTGCGTGTCGCGCTGATCGGCTTCGTCGCCGCGGCCGGTCTGCTCGGCTGGTTGCGTCTTTTGCCGCTGGGCGAGATGGCCTGGAGCACCGCCGGGACGGCGCTTCACGGGTTGGCGTTCGCGACCGCGGCGTATGCCGTGATCGGGGGTTTTTCGTGGGCAGGGCAACGCGCGCTTGCGGGCAGTGTCTTGATGGCGTTGACGGCGCAATGGCTGTGGGCGCTCGCGGCCGCGCTGCAACGACCCGAGTCGGGTGCCGCCATCGCGGCCCTGTTGCCGATGGTTGCGCTGCAATCTGGTGTTGCACTGGCCGCAAGCGTCCTGCTGGACGACGCCCGGCCAACCCGGCGCCGGAGGTTGCGCTTGGCGATGGCTTGGCTCGCAGTCGTGCTGGTCGTGCTCGCGCCGCTGCCGATCTTCGCGCTTCGGATGGATGCAGGCATCGTTTCCCTCGCCGGTCTCTGGTGGCCGTCAATCGCGGTTGCGCTGCTGCTCGGCCGGTTTGTCGCGGGAATGACTCGGCACGAGGGTACCGCGAGTCGCTCGAGGCATCCGCGCGGCCGGTTGACGCTCGGCGCTGCTCTCCTCGTCGCATCAACCGTCGGCGCGGCGACAAGCCTGCTCGGATACCCGCCGACCGGCCTGTGGTCGCCGATTCAGGCCGATGCGCCCGTCTGGTCCTTAAGCGCGGCAGTCACGATCGCGGGTCTCGCCGGCGCCCTGTCGATCGGTTGGCTCGCGTCGCTGCGCTCGCGACATCGGTCCGCACGCGATTCGACTGCTTGGTCGAACCCGTTGCGCTCGGTGCGTGCGTGGATGTGCACCCTGCGCGGTTGGGTGCGTTACATCGCGCGGATTCGACTGCCGGGTTGGCGAGACGCCATCCTGGACGCGCTCGCGGCAGTTGCATCGAGTCCGTTTCCAAGCGCGCTCGCGCGGCATGCCGAGGCAAGGCTGATGCGCTGGGAGTCCGCCTTGGCGATGTTGGTGCTGCTCGGTGCGACAGTGGCTTGGTTGGGTGGTTGAGGTCGGCGTGCAAACATTGCCGCTCGCGCAGAAAGCCTCTAACCTCTGGCGGATACGAAACAACGCAGAGAGCACGCCATGGATTTCGTCGCCGACAAAGATGCGGATCTGATCCCCTTCGTGTTGTCGCAGATCCTTGATACCTCGATCAACGGAATTACACTCTCGGATCCGGATCAAGAGGACAACCCGATCGTCTACGCCAATGAGGCGTTCGAGCTGATCACGGGGTACAGCCGCGAGGAGATCGTCGGGCACAACTGCCGCATCCTCCAGGGTCAAGACCGCGACCAGGAGGGGTTGGAGAAGGTCCGCGAGGCGATTCGCGAGCACAAGCGCACCACCGTGACGCTACGAAACTATCGCAAGGACGGGACGCTGTTCTACAACCGATTCTCCATTCGACCGCTGTACGATCGCCAAGGCAAGCTGATCTATTTCCTCGGCGTCCAGTACGACGTCACCGAGCAGGTTCATGCTCGGGAGGAACTGGAACGGCTCAAGGAGATGCTGCGCGTGGCCGACCGGGAGACCTGATCGGGCCTGAACCCCGCCCGGTGCGGTATGCGTCGTGTGTTGGATTGGATTGGCATGGCCGCGCCAGCTCCCATCACTGTCGGAGTTGGCGCGGTTTAATTCGACCCGGCGTCCGGGTCGATTCCCAGGGCACGTAATCGCTCGGCCAATTGCTCGGCACGCGCCTGTTCCTTGTTCGCCCGCGCGTCGGCCTGTCGGGCACGTTCTGCCTCCCGCTCGGCACGTTCCGCTTCCCGCTCGGCACGCGCGGATTCCTCGATGGCGCGTGCCTGCTCC
>NZ_JAABRP010000171.1 GCF_011390875.1 Thiocapsa sp. | reverse complement strand
CGCCGCGCTCTTCTCCGTCCTCTGGGGCGAGGTGCGCGAGCTGACCGAGACCTATCTGGCCCTGCGCCGGGGGCTGGCCGACGCCGGTCACGCCGACGCCGCCTATGCCCCGCTCGCCGCGCTGGTGCGCACCGACGCGAGCGGCGAGCTGAGCCAGGGCGACAGCATCATGAACGTCGACATCCTCGAGCGGCTGGGTCGTGACGACGCCGACCGCATCGAGATCGTCCCGCGTCGCGGCGAGACCCTGCTTCCGGCGGTCGCTCTGCCGCGCTCGCTGCTCGCGGCACTGACCACGGAGCTGCGCTTCGTCCTCGCCGAGACGCCGCGCACCGGCCTCCTGGAGCGGGTCGACCTGCTCGACTTCCCCGGCTATCGCGGGCGTCTCGCGGTCGCGAATCTGGCCGAGGTGCGCAAGCAGCTCCAGGACGATCAGGTCGACCCGGTCGCCCAACTGGTGCTGCGCGGCAAGGTCGCCTTCCTCTTCGAGCGCTACACGGACGATCAGGAGATGAACCTCTTGGTGCTCTGCGCCCCCTCGCACAAACAGAGCGATGTCAAAGACCTGGGGCCGGTTCTGGAGACCTGGGTCCATGCAACGCAGGGTGCGGATCCAGCCACCCGTGCGCGCCGCGATCCGGGCCTGATCTGGGCCTTCACCATGTTCGACTTCCGTCTCAACCCGGTTCCGAGCGAGACCGAGGACCTGATGCGCAAGGGCTGGGAAGGCATGATGAAGCTCGCCCTCCTGGAGCGCTTCGGCGCCTACGACTGGCTGCGCGAATGGTCGCCCGGCAAGCCCTTCGACAACCTCTTTCTCGTGCGCAAGCCGCGCATGGCCACCGCCGTCATCGAAACGGACGAGACCGGCGAGCTCGCCATCCTGCCCGGCCAACGGTCCCGTCTCGACCTCTTGCGGCGCACCTTTTGCGAGGATCCGACCGTTCAGAAGCATCTCGCGGATCCTCAAGCCGCCTGGGACGCAATGCTCAGCTTCAACGACGGCGGCATTTCTCGTCTCGCCGACTATCTCGGCCGGGTCGCCGCGCCCGAGGGCAAGCTCGCCCGGATCGGCGAGCAGCTCGACGCGGGGATCGAGGAGCTCGTCCGGCATCGCTTCGGACCCTATTTTCGCGCCGAGGGTGCGGCCGAGGTCGACAACAAACGCCGACTCGCCGATCGGGTGCTCGGTGCGCTGCGTCAGCGACCCAATCGCTTCGCCGCCTTGCTCGGCGCGCTGCAGCCCCCCAAGGAGGGGCTGCGCGCACTCTATCTGCGCACCGACGCAGGCGCCGGCCAACCGGCGGCGACAACCACTGCAGGCGCGCCGGATGCGGTCCGCACCCCGGCGCCCGGCGGCGACGGCGGTTTGATCGATCTGGATGCCCTGCTCGGCGGGGCCTCGTCCGGCTACCACTCGGGCACGGACCGCTCGGCCACCAAGGGCGGCGCCGATACGCCAATCCCCGCCGCGACCAACGAGAACGCGGCACGCTTCGTCCGTGCGGTGCTCAGCTACTGGGTCGGTCACCTCAAGGCACTGCCCGAGGATCCGCACTGGCTGCGCCACATGGGCCTGGACAAGGGCGCGCTCGAAGACCTGATCGGCGAGCTGATCACCGGCGCCGACCGCTCGGGCCTCGATCAAGCCCTGATCGGGCTGATCGACAGCGCCGAGTCCCAAACCGCCGCGATGCGCTCTCAGCTCGCCGAGCGTCAGGTCTTCGTGACCGCGACGCGCATCAATCGCTTCATCGATTACCTCGGCAGCGACGACTTGCCGCCCGACGACCGCCCGCGCTCGCTGGTGGGCCAACAGCGCCCGGTCTTTGCTCCGCCCCCGCCGATCCCGCCCCGCGGCATGCCCGTACTGCCCGAGACCCCGGTGAACTTCCCCGCGCTCTACATCGTCGACTGGTTCGAGGCGTTCCGAGCGCTCGCCATCGCCAACGCCGGCCACGCCGCCGGGCGCGACATCTCGCCCGAGCAGAATGCCCGGCTCGGCCAGATCCTCGCCTTGGTTGCCGGTAACAGCCCAGTCGGGGCTGTGGGGGCGACTTAAGGTGATTTCCGGAAAAGGATCTACCGGCAGAGCCGCAACCAGGAAGAATCGTCGAAGGCGTTGCTCGTTGTCGTTGTCGTAATCGGATTTCGGACGAACCCGGCAACGGCAACGGCAACGGCAACGAAAAATTCTGCGACGGTTTGCCCAAGACTGGCGGTATCAGGGACTCGATGCTTTCCAGGCACTCGCTGTCCTTCGTGACCACACACTCCCGTCAACGTATTCAAACTCCTAAAGACCACAGGTAGACCCCGATGGCCCTGAAGATCGATCTCCACCCGGCCGGTCCGGGTTCCGCCCGGCTGCTGATCGGAGGCGCACGGCCGAGCCCCGAGACGGTCTCGCTCGCGCTGCAACGTAACGACGGGCGCTACCTTGGACTCGATCGCCAGTGGCAGGTCACACCGCACTGGCACCCGATCTTCACCGCCGAGCCCCTATCCGACGGTCTCAGGCTCACCCTGGGCGCCGACTTGGTCGACAGCATCGTCGGCGTCGGCGGCGCGCCGCTGCGCGTGGTCGCCAGGCTCGACGGCGTCGAAGATGCCGGGACCCTGCGGATCCGCGGTGAGTTGATCGGATCCGGCGCCGCTGCGCCGCGCTCGGCGTCCAAGGATCCATTGGAAGAGACCATCAGCGTCCGGAGACCCGGAGCCGAGTCCGCGCGCGATGCCGAGCCTGAATCCGAGGCCGACGACTTCTCGCTCGACCTCGAGGGCCATGCCGATCCCCGACCAACCCCGCGCCCCGCCGCACGCTGGCCTTGGTTCGCACTCGCCGCCGTCCTGCTCCTGGCCGGCGGCGGTGTCGGTGCTTGGTGGCTTGGATGGTTCGGTCAGACACCGCCGTCGGATTCGGATGTCGCTCAGGTCGTCGAGCCGACCCCGGAACCCCCGCCCGTCCTAGATGACGTGCCGGGATCCACGCGATCGGGCGAGACGACACCCCCTCCGGAACCCGATCCAACCCTTACCGGCATCGCCCTGGCGAGCCGTTTCCTCGCGGACGGCCCGGCCCCCGCGGCCATCTTCGAGCGTGCCGAGCAACTCGAACAAAGCGGCGATTGCCCCGCCGCCTATGCACTCTACAGCGAAGCCGCCAACGCTGACCCCACCTTCGCGGCCCGCCTCGCGCGCCGCTACGACCCGCTCACCCATCGCCCCGGCACCTGCATCGCCGTGCCTGACATCCCCTACGCGATCGTCTACTACAGCGACGCTGCCGAAGCCGGCGACAGCGAGGTTCAGCGCCGCCTCGGCCAGCTCATGGCCGACCACGAACCCTCCGGGCCGACGCACGAGGCGGGGCTTGGTTGGCTGCGGAAGGCGGCGGCTGCGGGTGACGAGGAGGCCCGGCGATGGCTTGAAGCCCAAGGTGACGGCTGATTGTCGCCTCACTCCCGAATACGATCGCGAACAGGTTTAATCACGCGTTGTGAATGTTCCAGAGTGAGGGTTTTTGAAGCGACCGGGTCTGGCTCACTGTGCCGGCCCGGCCAGGTGTTCCACCTGCTTCCATGCGTAGCTCCAAGCAATGCGTTCTTGCTCGAGCCGGAGTCGATCACCCCATCGATTCAGCAGTAGTCCCTGGAAGACGGCCTGTTCCTGATCGGTGAGCCGGTCCAGCGGTCCGGTCGCCTGGTTTTCTTCGTGATGCCATAGGGGCCGGTGCCGGAGCAAGGTGTCGCTGTCCATCAACAGGGAGCGGACGTCGTCCAGATGGTGGCGCAGGCGGTTGAGGATGGCGAAGCCATGGGTGTCGAGATCACCCCAGTAATGGCAGGGTCGCGCGCGCAGCCAGGGGATCGCGGCAAAGGCCTCCACGGCGTAGCCGCGGGCCATGAAGCAGACGCTGCCGGCCAGGTCGGCCATGGCGAGGCCGGTTTGCAGGTTCTCGACGATGAAGACGCGTTCCGGTTGCAGGGGCAGTGCGGCGATCTCGCTGATCGGCGCACTGATGTCCGACAGGCCTGCGACCCCGACACACAGCGCCGGATCGAGGATCCGCAGACGCAGCAGATCGGGCTCCCGGCGCAGGCCGGCGAGTGTGTGCAGATCGCCGTCGCGCCGGTACAGTTGACGCAGCAGATCGAGCACCCGAGCTCGATTGGCGGCGATCCATTTGCTGTCGACGCCGGGGATCGGCAGTTGCCGGATGTAGAGATGCGAATCGGGGTGATCTCCGAGCCAGTGCAGCACCCCAAGCAGACGCTCGAAGTCCGCTTCGGCGGTGTTTGCCAGCCAGTCGAAGTGTCGCCCGAGGGACAAGTCCGCTCGTGGCGGTTTGACCTGCAGGTCGGACTCGCTCACAAACCCGGCCACGTCGCTGATCGGCGCGGTAGGGTGGACAAGCGCCCTAGGGTGAACAAGCGAAGTGCAGTGCACCAGCGCCGGCACAGGACTCGGTTGACTGCGCTCTCCCGCGTCCACCCAACCGGCCGGTGCTCTGGGCAAGGCGCGCAAGCGCATCGCCCGCAGCCGGGCCAGGTGCCACGCCGGTTGCGCGCCGACCCAGCCGGCGACGGCCTCCGGGTCCGGCAGCAGGAGGCGCTCCGGCAGCCGCTGTCGGCCCAGCCCGGGCCACTGGCGCTCCGTCCAGATGACCTCGCCGGGACGCTGGATGTGCTGCCATTGCGCGATCCATGCGCGCACGCCGGCGATATCGCGGGTGGTTTCACGTTCGGTCGGTACGCCGAGCAACAATTGCAGCGGCCAGCTGCCGCCTCCATCCAGCCAGCTGCCGCGGCCGTTGCGCCAGCGCCGCGTCAGTTGCGCGGCGACCGCGGCCGGGTCAATCCGTCGCGAAGGGGGCATCGTGGCTGCCATCGTGCCGGGCGTCGTTCAGGTCAGTCTCCTGCTGACCGATCCGCTCGGGCAGCGCGAGGCGGCGGCGCTCCCGGTCATAAGTGATCTGCAGCGTGGTCGAGCGTTTGCGGTCCTCGATGGCGACGAAGCAGGCGCCGCCGATGAAGGGCTCCAGGGTCATCACCGACTTGAGCGGCGTGGCGACGATCATCTGGAATCCGAAGCGCTCGAAGATGCGCATGGCCAGCTCGGTGAACTCGTTGTCGGCCTTGCCGAAGGCCTCGTCGAGGATGACCGGTGCATATTGGGGCAAGCCGCCGTCGCGTCCGCCGAGCTGGTAGCGCAGCGCCGCGGCCAGGCAGGTGGTGGCGAGCTTCTCGCGCTGGCCGCCGGACTTGCCGGCACCGGAGCGATAGACCTCGACCTCGTTGCCGTCGGTGTCCAGCTCGCGGCCGATGAACTCCACGTGAAGGCGCACGTCGAGCACTTGCTGCCGCCAACGCTTGTCGTCCGGATCCTCGCCGGACAGGCGTTTGACGATCCCCGACAGCACCGCAAACCGCACCTCGGCGTCGGCGGCGTCCAGCGCGACGCTGTAGGCATGCTCGAGCACCTCGCGCACCTGCTCGCGGAACAGCAGCACGTCCGGCAGCTGGCGTTCCGTGACCTCGATCTGCAGGTGCGTGCCGGTGTTGAACTCGGCTTCGGACAGACCCTCGTTGACCAGCGCCATGCGCTCGCGGATCTGTTTGCGCGCCTCGTCGACGTGGCGGTTCAGGGCGGCCAGGTTCTCGGTACTCTGCTCCTTGAGCAGCGTGGAGAAGCGCTCTTCGAAGCGCGGCAGGCCGTCTTGCTCGATGCGGGTCAGCAGCATGAGGTATTCGGCCGCGGAGGCCAGGGTCTCGTCGAGGTCTACCGCCTCCATCGGCCAGCCGCGTTTGAAGGCGCCGAATCGGCGCTCGATCAGGGTTCTGAGCTCGGTGCGTTCTTCGATCTGCGCGTCGCGTTCCAGGCGCAGCTCGCGCTCGACCTGACGGCCGCGCGCGTCGAGATTGGTCAGCGTCAGCGGCGCCCGAGCCGCGACCGAGGGACCGACATCGAAGCGGGCGGCCAGCGCGGTTGCCGCTTCCGGCTCCACCCTGTCTTCGGCCAGCTCGCGATCCAGCGCGTTGAGTGCGGCACTGTGCTCGTTGCGCTTGGTCTGAATCTCCCGGCGTCTGCCCAGGGTCTCGCCCAACGCGTCCCGGGCCTGCTTCAGGGCGACTCTGGCCTCGTCGATACGTCGGCCGAGCTCGGCCAGATCGCGATTGCCATCGCGCAGCGTGCGTAATTCCGCTTCAAGTCCGGCGATGAGATCGAGCTGGGTCGCGACATCGATGTCTTCCCAGCGCAGGTTCATCAATTGCCTGCAGGACAGGGCCTGCTGATTGGACTGATTGCGCCGCGCGGTGAGTTGCGCCAGCGTCGCATCGATCTCCGACAGCGACGCCTGCAGCTCGGCGACACGCCCTTGGAACAAGGCCAGCTTGTCGCGGTTGTCGAAGCCGAGCACCCAACGCCCGCGATCGTCGATGCGGTGACGGTCGTCTTTTTCGTGACGGCCGCGGCCGTGCTTGATCTGGCCCTCGCGGGTCACGGCACGCTCGGCGTCCTGAAACGCGCGCAGGTTCTGGGCGCAGCTGTAGTCGAAGCGGCGACTCAGTTCGTCGAACAGCCAATCGCGGTAGGGCGAGTCCTTGATGTCCAGCTTGGCGACCAGGGATTCCGCGCCGACACGCGTCGTGGTGCGGGCTTGGCCGAGGTTCACGCGGTGATAGACCAGGCGTTGGCCCAGATGTGTCTCGTTGACGTAGCGGGAGACCGCCGGGTAGCGCGGTTCCTGCACCAGCAGCGAGGTGGCGAAGTTGTACAACACGCGCTCGATGGCGCCGCTCCATTGCGCCGCCTCGGGCCGGACCTGCACCAGCTCCCCGACGAAGGGCAGCGCCGCCTCCGGGATGCCCAGGCTGTCGGCGATCTGCGCCCGCAACGCCAGCATGCGCGCGGGGATGTTGGAGGGCTGGCGCAGCAGCGCCTGCAACTCCGCCTCGGCCTCGGACAGCTCGGCGGAGACCGACGTGCGCCGATCGCGGACCATGTCGCGCTGCTGTTCCGCGCGTTCTTGCTCCTGCTGCCAGCGCTCCACCACGTCGCGCGCTCTGTCGGTCAGCTCGGCCAGTGCCTCCGGGCGGTCGGGAAGGGCCCAGTCCAGGCCGTCGTGCACGCCCTGGCTCATCGCCCGGCACAGCCGCTCGGCCTGTTCGCGGTTGTCCAGGCGCTTGTCGCGCTCACGGCCGGCCTGCTCGATGTCGCGTTCCAGCGCTTCGATGCGCCCGCCCCCTTGAGCGCGGTGGGCTTCCTCAAGCCGCAGCAGCGCGTCGGACTCCCGATCGACGCGGACTTGCTGCTCGGATTCGTGCCCGGCCAAGCCGGTGTCCTCCGTGACCAGCCGCGCCAGCTCGGCCTCCAAGAGCGCGTGGCGGCGCAGCTTGAGATAGGGGTCGATGGCGTTGAGCTGGCGGTCGAGGCCGATCAGACGGGCCTCGGCCTCTTGGTGTGCGGCGTAGGCATCGCGCGCCGGCACCAGCACCTCGATCTGCTGGCGTGCGGTGACCACGGCGCGGTGCGCCTGATCCAGCTCGACGAACTCCTCCACCAGCCGGTCGGCCACCTCGAAGGTGCGCGGCGGGTCGAGCATGAATTCGCGCAGGAAGGTGTTCAGGTCGCCCAGGTTTTTGGCCGACTGGGTCTTGTGCAGCAGCTTCAGGGCCATGCTGGAGTCGATGCGCAGCAGCAGACGCAGGCGCTCGCCGTAGCGTTCGTACTCGGTGAAGTGGTGCAGGTCCGTCAGGTCCTTCTTCAGGCCGCGCAGGTCGAGGTCCTCGGCAAAGCCGGCGAGCTCGCGTTGGATGCAGAACGGGCGGTCCGCGATCATGTAATGTCGGCGCAGGTCGGTCGTCGCGTTGCTCGTGCCCCGTATCCAGAATACCTGCACCAGGGTCACGACCTTGCCGAAGCCGTCCGCGTACTCGGCGCTCAAAGCCGACCAGGTCGTCTTGGGACGCAGGGTCTGACTCGCGATCTCGCCGGTGTCGGCGCTGGACTGATCGGCCCAGGCGCCGCGCACGTAGGTCACCAAGTTGCGGTCGGCACGGGAGCGCTCGCCCTCGCGTGCGGCGGCGTTGAAGCTGGTCCAGCGCGGCGGGATCAGCAGCGCGGTGAAGGCGTCGAGCAAGGTCGACTTGCCGGAGCCGGAGCGACCGACGAACAGAAAGCCATCCTCCGTGATCGGGATCCGGTGCAGCCCGGCGAAGGTGCCCCAGTTGAACAGGCTGAGCTTGGTGAGCCGAAACTGCTCGGCCCGATCCATGCCCGTGGCGAGCGCGTTGCCGCGCTCGATGTCGTGTGGCCTGTTCATGCGCTGTTCCCCGGTCGTGGATCGTCCGTTTCCGCGCTGGCCAGCGCCGTGTAGAGCCGGGTCAATTGCTCGACCTCTTCGGTGCCGAAGATCAGCTTCAGGCTGGCGGAAACCTCGAACCGGTCCGGGTTGCCGCGCACCGCCGAGAGCAGGCTGTTCTTCTTCGCCTTCTCGATGGCGTTGTTGATGCGCTTGTCGAAACCGGCGCGGTCGGTGTTGTCGGCGGCCTCGTAGAGGCGCATCTGCTCGGCCATCTCGTCGCGATCCACCAGCGCCGGCTGCGCGCGCATGTCGGCCTCCACCAGCACCTGGCGCAGATACAGCAGCAGCACCGAGTCGAGAAAGGTCAGCGGAGAGCGACGCAGCAGGATCGGCGTTTCCAGCTCGCCGGTGTCCGCCTGCCGGGTGAAGGCGATGCCGCGGTCGGCGTCCAGGATCAGCTCCAAAAACAGGTCCGCGAGGCGGGATTCGATCGGCTCCCGGTGCTGCAGCAGGGCCGGCCAGAGTCGCGGATGCCGGCGCTGCTCCAGAGATGGGCCGGACAGTAGCTGCACCAGCGCTCGGCGCGCCATCTCCGGCAGCAGGCCGGTGTCGCCGGGGTAGAGTTCGCCGTCGTTGCAGACGTTTTTCGGATCATCGGCGTCCGGCGCCTGGCGGTCGCGGGCCTCGCCATCATCGGTCGCGCCGAAGGGAGAGGGCGCGGTGAGCGCGTCATACTGTGCCATGCGATCCATCCCCGTTGGTGGCTTGTCTAACGAAATAGATGCGCGGTATCCGCGCCCGGCGCTCGATGCCGTCGAGACCGCGCCAGGTGACGTCGTCGCTGAGCTGATGACCCTCTGCCTCGTCCCGTTGATCGCTCTGTTGATCTCTCTGGTGCTCTGGCCTGCGGGCGACGATGCCGTCGCGCACGCCGAGCGCCAAATAGCCGACCAGGGTGCCGAGCCCCTGCTCGGCCGGAAAGCGCCGCAAGAGGTCGGCGATGGTGATCTGACTGCGGACTTCGAGCAGTTGCGAGATGTGCTCCTCGAGCGTGCGGAAATCGATCTCGGACTGGGACACCAGCTCGGCGATGCCTTCCAGCGCGATCTCCGCGGCCTGCGCCAGCTCGATGCTGCCGTCGACGGCGTCCAGGCTCGGGTCGTGCAGGCGCAACTGCGACAACGAGCGCAGCGAGGCGCTGGTGAGCGTCAGGTCGTGCTCCATCGGTTGTTGCGGTCGGATGCGGCCTTTCAGCGCCAGCGAGCGGCGCTGGGCGGTCTTCACCAGCGTGCTCATGCGCCGCTGCTCGCGGAACTCGCGGCTCTGCACGAACTGCTTCAGGCCGCGGGCAAACTGATACAGCACGTCGTGCACCTCGCCGCCGCGCTCCAGCAGGGTGCCCGTGAGGCCGGTCAGATTGCGCCGCTCGCGCCGTTCCAGGCCGCTCGCGAAGGCGCGCTCCAACACGGTCTCCAGGGCTGCCTCCAGCTCGGCGCTTTGCTGCGGGTCGGTGAGCAGGCGCCAGAAGGCGCGGAAGGTCTTGCCGGCATCGCTGTCGGCGATCAGATCGACATCGGCGAACACGGCGTCGAGCACGTCGCAGCGATTGCCGTCGCTGTCGACGATGCGCTCGCGCAGATCGCGGTTCAGGCCGCGGAAATCGTCGCGTACGCGCCGAAAATCGCCGGCCAGCTCGTCGCTGAGGGCGATGATCTCGCGCACGCGCTCCAGTGCGCGGTCGTTCGCCAGCGGCTCCAGCCGACCGCTGTGCACCGCCTCGATACGGGCGTCGATCCGCTCGCGCTCCCGCAGCAGACGCTGCACGCGGATGTGCGGGTCGGTTTCGGTCTCGTCGGCCAGCTGGATCAACTGCGAGATCACCAGTCCGAGCCGGCTCTCGGTGGCCACCGTGCGCTGCTCCGACAGGCCCTGGGCAAAACGGATCGCCTGCGTCGCGGCGGCGCTGATCTCGTATTCCTCCTCGCCTTCGGACGACAGGCTGCGCTCGAGCCAGCCCGCCGCGAGCCAGTCCGCCAGATAGGCGCTGGCCGCTTGAGGCAGGTCCCAGCCCTCGGCGCGAAAGCGCTCCAAGTCTCGCCCGATACGCTCTACCAGCAGCGATGCAGGCAGCCTGCGCGCCTGCTCAAGCAGATGCGCCTCCAACAGCGCCATGATCGCCGGCGCATTCTCCGCCGACAGCATCCGCCAGGTGGGCTGTTGCCGCATCTGTTTCAGTGCGAGGGCGTGGGTGCTCGGATGCATGATGAGAAAATTGTCTGCCGGTGACCGTGGGAAAGCCACCGTACCCCAACATCGCCAGTTGCGACACCGCGGTCAAGTCCGGGTGACGGGTACGGAAGGAATGCCGAGTATCGGCCATGCGGTGGCTCATTTCGTGAGCCTGCGGCGGGATTTCGATCAGCCCCCTGTCAACGCGCCGGCGGGCGGGAAGTCACGCCGCGTCGGTGCGAAAACGTGCTCCGAGAGTCGTCTGCTTTTTGCACCGTTATCCGCCCCCTACCTTGACGACCTCCCGCACTTTCGGCGGGGCCATCAAGACCGATCGGAAGGAAAGAACCCGCGATGAGCGAATAGGCATCACCGGTGCGTGAAGCTCGTCGATGTCGTCGCCGCCTCGGACAAGATCCAGCCAGGGACGTCGGTCGGGTGATCGCCACGCTCATGGCGACTGCGGCGCGTCTCTCCAGTGGCTGAGTCTTGGTGTTGCGTCGAGAACGCACTCTTGTCGTTATGGCAAATGGCGTATAAAGTGACGCCAACTGGCGATATTGATGGAGCAGATAGTCATGACGAACACGGCGACCGGGATCACGATCCCAAACCATCCCCAAGCAGCCGATCTCTTGAAGGTCTTGCAGACTCCAGCACCCCAGCTGGTCGAGCGGGTGCGCCGTGGCCTGCCCTTCACCGAGCTGGAGGCCCTGCGCGAACCCTTGGGTCTGTCGCTGCAGGAGCTGGCCGCCTATGCCGGCATTCCGAGCCGCACCCTGGTGCGGCGCCGTCAAGCCGGTCGTCTGGACCCGGCCGAGTCGGAGCGTGTGCTGCGTATCGAGCGACTCTTGGCCCTGGCAACCGAGATGCTGCGCGACGTCGCGCGCGCCCGGGACTGGCTCAAGTCACCGAAGACCGCG
>NZ_JAABRP010000170.1 GCF_011390875.1 Thiocapsa sp. | reverse complement strand
GATCTCCGGGGCCTCGGGCGGCTCATAGGCGCTGTCGATGCCGGTGAAGTTCTTGAGATCGCCGCGACGCGCCTGCTCGTAAAGGCCCTTTTGATCGCGGCGCTCGGCCACCTCGATCGGCGTATCGATGAAGATCTCCACGAACTCGCCTTTCGGGAAGAGCTGCCGGACCATGCGTCGTTCGCTGCGAAAGGGCGAGATGAAGGCGGTCAGGACGATCAGCCCGGCGTCGGTCATGAGCTTGGCCACCTCGCCGATGCGCCGGATGTTCTCGACCCGGTCGGCATCGGTGAACCCCAGATCCTTGTTCAGCCCCTGACGGACGTTGGTGCCGTCCAGCAAAAAGGTGTGCCGCCCCATGGCGTGCAGCTTCTTCTCGACCAGGTTGGCGATGGTCGTCTTGCCCGAGCCCGAAAGCCCGGTGAGCCAGAGCAGTCGCGGCTGCTGATTCTTGATGGCGGCATGGGCGGTGCGGTCCACGTCGATCGTCTGCCAGGGCAGATTGTGACTGCGTCGCAGGGCGAAATGGATCATGCCGGCGCCGACGGTCGCATTGTTCAGCCGGTCGATCAGGATGAAGCCGCCCAGGTCCGGATTCTCGGCATAAGGCTCGAACGGGATCGCCTTGCTCGTGGCGATGTTGCACACCCCGATGCCGTTGAGCGCCAAGGTCTTGCCCGGCTCGTGGGCCATGGTGTTGACGTTGACCTGGTACTTCTCGTCGGTCACCGTGACCGTCGCCTGCGTGGTGCCGATCTTCATGATATAGGCACGCCCGGGGATCATCGGCTCTTGCGCCATCCAGACGATGGTCGCCTCGAACTGATCGGCCACTTCGAGCGGCTGGTCGGCCGGGGTGATGACTTGGCCGCGCGAGCAGTCGATCTCGTCGGCCAGTGTCAGGGTGACCGATTGGCCTGCGCCGGCCTCGGCCAGATCGCCGTCCAGGGTGACGATGCGTTCGACCGTGGATGTGGTGTTGCCGGGCAGGATGCGTACGGCGTCTCCCGGCTTGACGCGCCCGCTGGCGATCTGGCCGGAGAAGCCGCGGAAGTCCAGGTTCGGACGGTTGACCCATTGCACCGCCATGCGAAACGGCCGCTCGATCATTCGGGTCTGGTCGATCTCGACCGTCTCCAGATACTCGAGCAGGATCGGGCCTTGATACCAGGGTGTGGCGTCGCTCTTGGACGTGATGTTGTCGCCCTTGAGACCCGAGATCGGGATCGCCTGAAAGCTGCCGATCCCGATCTGGTCTGCGAAGGCACGGTAGTCGCCGACGATGCCGTCGTACCTGGCCCGATCGTAGTCGACCAGATCCATCTTGTTGACGGCGAGCACGATGTTGCGGATGCCGACCAAATGGGCCAGATAGCTGTGGCGCCGCGTCTGAGTCAGCACGCCCTTGCGCGCGTCGATCAGGATGACTGCAAGATCCGCCGTCGAGGCGGCGGTCACCATGTTGCGCGTGTATTGCTCATGGCCGGGCGTGTCCGCGACGATGAATTTGCGCCGATCCGTTGCGAAGAAGCGATAGGCGACATCGATGGTGATGCCCTGCTCGCGCTCGGCCGCCAGGCCGTCGACCAACAGGGCAAAGTCGATCTCCTGACCCTGGGTGCCGACGCGTTTGGAATCCGCTTCGAGCACGGCCAGCTGGTCCTCGAAGATCATCTTGCTGTCGTAGAGGAGTCGGCCGATGAGTGTCGATTTGCCGTCGTCCACGCTCCCGCAGGTGATGAAGCGCAGCATCGTCTTGTGCTGATGCTTCTCCAGATAGGCGTCGATGTCCCGCGCGATCAGCTCGTCGGTCTTGTAGATGTCGTTGGCCATCAGAAGTACCCCTCCTGCTTCTTCTTTTCCATGCTGGCGGATTGGTCGTGGTCGATGGCGCGACCCTGGCGCTCGGACGTCGTGGTGAGCAGCATCTCCTGGATGACTTCGGTGAGGGTCGTGGCTTCGCTCTCGACCGCGCCGGTCAGGGGATAACAGCCGAGCGTGCGAAAGCGAATCGAGCGCATCCGGACCTCTTCGCCGTCGCGCAACGGGAAGCGATGGTCATCGACCATCAGAATCAAGCCGTCGCGGATCACGCTCGGGCGCGGGGCACTGAGATACAGCGGCACGATCTCGATCTGCTCGAGATGGATGTACTGCCAGATGTCGAGCTCGGTCCAATTGGAGAGCGGAAAGACCCGGATGCTTTCGCCCTTGGCCTTGCGGGCGTTGTAGAGCTTCCAGAGCTCGGGGCGCTGATTCTTCGGATCCCAACGGTGATTGGCCGAGCGGAACGAGAAGACGCGCTCCTTGGCACGGCTCTTTTCTTCGTCGCGCCGTGCGCCGCCGAAGGCCGCATCGAAGCCGTATTGGTCGAGCGCCTGCTTCAGCCCCTCGGTCTTCCACAGATCGGTGTGCAGGGAGCCGTGATCGAAGGGGTTGATGCCGCGCGCGAGCGCCTCCGGGTTTTGGTAGACGAGCAGCTCCATCCCCGCATCGCGTGCTGCCTTCTCGCGCAGACGGTACATGTCCTGAAACTTCCAGGTGGTATCCACATGCAGGAGCGGAAAGGGCGGCGTGGACGGATAGAAGGCCTTCTTGGCCAGATGGAGCATGACGGCCGAATCCTTGCCGACCGAGTAGAGCATCACGGGGCGCTCCACCTCGGCCACCACCTCGCGCATGATGTGGATGCTTTCCGATTCCAGACGTTGCAGGTGTGTGAGAGTCGTCATCGAGTCCTAACCGAGGCTGGTGGCAAAGACGATCGCGGATGGGTGTTCCGGGCATGTTTGACCGAAGTGGCGGGATGCTCGGGGGCCGATATCAGGCGCCGAGTCTATCAGGTCCGGATCGGCCGGGGCCCGCATTCCCCCAAATGCTGATCTGATAGCAGGCCCGGTCGCTCTTCTCCACGCCGCGGATGCCGATGTGGGCGACGGCATGCTGCGCGCAACCGTTCACGCAACCCGAGACATTGAGTGCAAGCTCGCCGATGTCCTGCGCGACGCCCGAGTCGGCGAAGCGGGCCTGGATGGCTTGTGCGAGCTCGATCGCGGTGCGGGTCGCTCGTACCGCAACAGCAGCAAGGGGATCGCCGCCTGTCGGTTACACAGCCGACCCGATGGATCCCGCAGCGTCATGGACTTGACGTGCCGGCTCGACTAACCCATCTTCCACAGCGTGTAGTAGGCTGAGTCGCTGCTTGCCAGCGCTGGCTTCCGACATTTTTTTGCACGCTGCAAGACCTTCCGTCTTCGAGATGACGACGCGAGTTCACATCGGGTCAATTTTGCACCCTGACATCCATCGCGCAGCCGACCGGAATCGGACGTCTTGCCGGCATGCCTCGCAGACTGGGTGAGCTTCAGCTGCAGCGGCCACTTCACGGATGCGGTCAGAGCGTTTCGGATGTTGGACCAAGCACAGCTCGCTTTGGCCATGAACAAGACCGTCATGATCGTCGTGGACGACAGTCGCCGGCACAACGGATATTGTTTCGCCTCTCGTATCGATCTGATCCGATGAAACGCGTCCGATCGCGCCCCGCCCCGAATCGTGGATTCGGCGCGTGGCTGAAGCTCCTTGTCTAATCAGGAATCTCCGTCTCCCGACGACGTAGCTGTTCCAGAAGCTCCAACAGAGGGGCCGCCTTGTCGTAGGTCTCGCGATACTCGGCTTCAGGGTCGGAGTCGGCCACGATACCACCGCCGGCCCAGAGGCGGATAACACCGGCGGAGTGAACCAGGGTGCGGATGACAATGTTGGTGTCCATGGCCCCGTCGTAGCCGAGATAGCCGATGGCACCGCAATAAACCCCGCGACGGTGTGGCTCCAGCTCTTCGATGATCTCCATGGCCCGAAGCTTGGGCGCGCCGGTGATCGAGCCGCCCGGAAAGCAGGCCCGCAGGAGATCCACAGCGTTGCGCCCTGCGGCGAGACGACCGCGGACCGTGCTGACCAGGTGGTGAACACGCATATAGCTCTCCACCTCGAAGAGCGTCGGGACATGCACACTGCCGATGGCACAGACCTTACCCAGATCGTTGCGCAGCAGGTCGACGATCATCAGGTTCTCGGCCCGATCCTTGGGGCTTCGGCGCAGTGACTCCGCGAGCATCCGGTCCTCGACAGGATGGCTCCCGCGCGGTCTGGTCCCTTTGATCGGCTTGGTCTCGACCCGGTCGCCGCGCACCCTCAGGAAGCGCTCGGGCGAGGTGCAGAGGATCCGGCAGTCGGGTGTCGCAAGATAGGCCGCGAAAGGCGCAGGATTCAGCCGCCGTAGGCCCTTGTATGCCTGCCAGGCGTCGCCCTGCGCCGGGGCGTCGAAGCGCTGCGCGAAATTGACCTGGTAGCAGTCGCCCTCGTACAGGTAATGCCGGATGCGCTCGAGTGCGCTCAGATACTGCGTGCGGCTCAGGTTGGACCGAACGGGCGCCAAGATACGAAAGACACCCGTAGCCGGGGCCGGGCCGGACAGGGCGCGGATCAGACGTCCGAAGACCTCGTCGAGACATGCCGGATCCTGTGCAACGAGCCGGGAACGGCAGCGCGCGTGATCCACCACCAAGGCCCAGTCGTAGATCCCGACGGCCATGTCCGGGATGCCCTCCGCGTCTTCCGCCACACTTGGGAGACGCTCCAGACGGCGGGCGAGATCATAAGCGAAGTAGCCGATCGCACCGCCGCGGAAGGGCAGACCGGGGATGCGCGGTTGCTGCGGCCCAAGCGTCGCGTCGAGCAACGCGAAGGGATCCGCGCGGGAGCTGCGCACGCCTTGCGCGTCTCGAATCTCGGTAAGATCCCCACGCGTCACCAAGGTGACGCGCGGATCCGCGGTGAGGATATCGTAACGCCCCGAGGTGCTCGCCGGCCTACCGCTGTCGAGGAAGACCGGCCAGGCGCGGCCGACCAGGATCTCGAAGAAGCGACTGCTGTCGGGGCGATAGGGAAACTTGCGTATGCAGGGGGACATCAATCTGAATCCGGCATTTGGAAGGGCCAAGGCGATTTCCGGGAACACGCACTCCGACACGGCCGCGATTCCGTTTCCGCAAGTTGCCGAATGGCGCAAAAGCATGTGTGGAGCAGCGGTCGCCCGTGACATCCTGATCACTCGCCCGGTCCGACGCCACCCCGAGGCCCTGCAGCCCTTAACTGAGGCTTTTTCGTCCGTCACCAGGAAGTCTTGTCGATGACCCTCCTACGCCCAAGCGAGAATCGCCGCCGCACATTGATCGATCTCTTCTCGGGCGCCGGTGGCATGAGCTACGGCTTCCACGCGCATCCGTCGTTCCGGGTCGTCGCCGCATTCGACGGCGAACGGGGCAAGCCAAGCAGCGGGATTGGTCGCTCGGGCTGCAACGAGACGTTCCGGATCAATCTCGATGTCGCGCCGGTCTCGACCGATCTCGCCCGGGTCGACGATGCCCTGATCGAGGCTGCGAGGCGCGACGTCCTCGACGGGCTGGATTTGGACGTCTTGTCCGCGTGCCCGCCCTGTACCGGATTCTCTCGGACAAATCCGAAAAATCACCTTGATGACGACGACCGCAACAACTTGGTGCTGCGCACGGCGCACTGGGTGCGCACACTCAGGCCGCGGGTTCTCGTCATGGAGAACGCCCGAGAGCTCCTGAAGGGCAACTTCGTGCATCACTTCGACGCGCTTCGTCTGCAGCTCGATCGGATGGGCTACGACGTCCGGGCGACAGTCCACATGCTGGATAGATTCGGTCTACCCCAGCGACGGGAGCGCGCGCTGGTGATTGCAACGCGCCTCACGGTCGGCGCCAAGGGCCTGGAAGACCTCTGGCACGGCTACGAGGTCGAGCGCACGGCCACCCACGTGCGGCGAGGCATCGGTCACTTGCCCCCGGTGGCCGCGGGAGAGCGCCATCCGGATGACCCCTTCCACGTCTCACCCGGGATAAACAACGCAACACTCGCTCGCGTGCGTGCGATCCCTGTCGACGGAGGCTCGTGGATCGACCTTCGAGACCGTCGGGACGCTGACCTCCTCATGACGCCCGCGATGAAACGCTACGTCGCAGCCCGGGACTTCGGATCCCACCCGGATGTTTACGGACGCATGGCCTGGAACCGGCCGTCAGTCACGATCAAGCGCGAATGCGCACACGTCGGCAACGGCCGCTACAGCCATCCGGAGCAGCATCGACTCTGCACCCTCAGGGAGCTGGCGCTCCTTCAAGGGTTCCCTGAGCAATTCCGGTTCGGCGGCGTGTCGTTGTCCAATCAATACCGCCACATCGGGGATGCGGTCCCGCCGCTGATCTCTTACCAGCTCGCCCATGTCGTCGAGTGGATGTTCACGGGCGAGAAGCCCGAGGTCGCGGACTGCGTGCTACCCGGCACAAGCCTCCGTGCCGAGGACATCAAGCCGGCGCCGAGCCATCCCCGGCCCGACTGCCGAGAAAACGAATGCTCGGCAGAGGGCTCGCTCATCGCGCAAGGGTAGCGCAGACCGGACAAGACCAGTCGGGTGAGCTTGAGAGCCCCGCCCTATTTGCCCCGGTTGTTCTTGCTTCGTTCCTCAAGGTACCCGGTGGCGCCCGACTTGATCGCCGACAGGTTCACGCCTGCCGCCTGACCACCCAAGGGCTCCACCCCGTCGCGCTCGCACCGCTCGAGCAGCTCGGCCAAAATCCCGACGCCGGGCACTGCGAGATCGGGCGGCGCCACGTCGGCCAGCGGGACCAGCACGAAGGCACGTCGGGCCATCTCCGGGTGGGGGATCGTCAGACCGGGCTCGTCAAAGCGCGCGTCGCCGTAGACGAGGATGTCGAGATCCAGGATACGCGGCCCCCAACGGGTGCCGTCGCGCCGACGGCCATGGGCCAGCTCGATCCGATGGAGCTCCGCCAAGAGTGCCCGGGGTGCCAGCCGGGTCTCGAGACAGGCCACCGCGTTGATGTAGTCGGGTTGACCGGGCGGGCCGACGGGTGCGGTCCGATACAGGCGCGAGGCGGCCTGCAGATGGCTTTCGGGCAGCGCGGCCAGCTCGCCGATGGCCGCCCTCACCTGCCGCTCCGGCTCCTGCAGATTGCTGCCGAGGCCGATCCAGACGGCGACCGGCGCATCGAGGGTCAACCAGCCGGGGGAGGAGTCAGTCAGGGTCATGGAAGCCGCCTCGAACGCATCGGTAAAAAAGACCGCCCCCGGCATCCGTTCTCGTGGATGCCGGGGGCGGTGGCGCACACGCGATGGTGTGCGATGGGCGCTCAAGGCGCCTTAACCATTACCCAACCTCGATCCGCCGACGCTCCGTCTTCTCGGTCTTCGGCAGATGGATCTCGAGCACACCGTCCTTGAACTCGGCCTTGGCCTGCTCCAGGTCCACGTTCTCCGGCAGTCGCAGCGACCGCACGAAACTGCCGCGCGCGATCTCGGACCGGTAGTAGGTGCCCTTCTCTTCGATCTTTTCATGCTTACGCTCGCCTTTGAGCGTCAACACCTGGCCGACCAGCTCGATCTCGAGATCCTTCTTCTCGACCCCCGGCACCTCGGCGCGCACCAGAAGCTCCTCTTCGCGATCGATCAAGTCGACCTTCGGGGTCATCTCCATTGCATGCTCAAAGCGCGCCCACTCCGGCCACATCTCTCGGAACGGGTGCATCCAGCCGTGGCGCCAACCGCGCTGCGGGCCGCCCAGCATCAGGTCGTCGAAGGCGCGATCCATCTCGTCGAAGAGTGTCGTCTCCCGACGCGGGACCGCTTCGCCAATCGCTTTGCTCTTGGTTTTCATGGCAGTCCTCCTGTCTTCTATTCCCACTTAAAGTATAGCTCAGAGGCCGTGGCTTGCTCCCGTTGCACGCCCTGAACAACATCACGGCTGCCACGGATTGATCGTGACGAGACCGCAATGCTCGAAGTCGACGACGTTACGGGTCGCAAGGCCACCTCCCCTGGATTGCGTGATGGCAGCGATTTGCGCGTCGAACTGCGACATCGGACGGCCCATTCGCTTTCGCTCCGCCGCAATGACTGAGTACGCCGTCGCCGCGTGGCTGTCGAAGGACAGGACGCGTCCGTTGAAGTCCTCTGCGAAAAGTGCTGCTACGGCCGTCTCCAACCGTCGGCGACGTTGTCCGTTCGGAAGCAGCCTGACACCGTAGAGCATTTCCGCCTGAGTGACGGTGGTCGTGAACAAGGCCTCAAGCGGCTGAGAGGCAGTCCAATCGATGACGGCAGGCTCGGGCTTTGCGCGCAGCAGCTCCGAGAGCACATTGGTGTCGAGGACAATCATCGGCGATTCAACCGCCTAAATCGGGAGGCTCTCGCATGCCTTCGCGCTCCGGTTGCGGGAGATCGACGTCACCCAGAGGTCCGAACCGGGCACGAATGCACTGGACCAAATTGGTTCCCGGAGCCTTCTCCTGACCGAGCACAGTGCGCAGGATGGTGCGGGCTTCCTCTTCCATGGAACGCCCGTGACTGGCCGCACGCATGCGGAGCTTGGTCTTGATGGAATCGTCAAGGTTGCGGATCGTGATACTGGCCATCTATCTAGTCCCGGCATCGAAGATGATCCCATCGTAATCATTGATATCAATGAAATCAAACCAGAGTCGGCAGGAGTTGTTTTGACGCGCATGCACCTTCGGCCTTACTCATCAGACCAGCCCGTCGGGTAAACAAGCGCCGTAGGACAAGCGCAGCGCAGTCCACCAGCGTCGGCGTCGGGCTTGCACCACTGACCTTCAAATCGGCGGAAGAGGTCGACTGCAAGTCGACGATCCCGGGGTCGCCGCCTCAAGCCGCCAGCGCCAGCCGCTTCGCCGCGCCGAAATCGGTCTTGCCGCTGCCGAGCTTGGGGATCCCCTCGACCTGGAGCACCTCGGCGGGGATGCTCAACGGATTCATCCCGGCCTCGAGCAGCTGCTTGCGCAGGCCATCGGCATCGACCTCGCCGGCGACCAGGAGCAGGATGCGCTCGCCTTTGCGCTCGTCGGGCAGGTTGACGGCGGCCAGCTCCAGCTCGGGTTGGCCGAGGATGCGGCGGATCTGATCCTCGACCGCGCCCAGGCTGATCATCTCCCCGCCCAGCTTGGCGAAGCGCGAGTAGCGATCCACGATGGTGAGGAAGCCGTCCGGGTCCAGATGGCCCTTGTCGCCGGTCTTGTACCAGCGCTGACCGTCCAGCTCGACCACCGCGTCCGCGGTCCTTTCCGGGTCGTTGAGATAGCCCTTCATCACCTGCACACCGCCGATGAGGATGAGCCCGTCCTCGCCCGGCGGCAGGGTCTCCAGGGTCTCCGGATCGACGATGCGGAAGCTGGTGCCGGGCAGCGGTAGTCCCACGGTGCCGGGACGCGAGCCGGCCTGGATCTTCCAGGTCTCGGTTTCGAGCGCGTCCGGGACGTTGACGCTGGCGACCGGCGTGGTCTCGGTCGCACCGTAGCCTTCGTAGATCGGCTTGTTGAACTTGAGCGCGAAGGCATCGCGCACCTCCGGGGCAAGCCGTTCGGCACCCGCGACCACCACGCGCACGGACTGGAGCATCAGGGGATGGACGCGCTGATTGCGGATATAGAGCCGCAGGAAGGTCGAGGTGCTGCACAGCACGGTCGCACGATAGCGGGCGATCGCCTTGGCGGTGCCGACCGCGTCGGTCGGATCGGGATGACAGACCATCGGGATGCCTTCGAGCAGCGGCAGGAAGGTGGTCACCGTGAGTCCAAAGGCATGGAAGGGCGGCAGGTTGGCGAGGATGAGATCCTCCGGCTCGGTGTTCAGCACGTCCGAGATCTGCCGCACATTGGCCATGATATTGCGATGGCTGAGCTCGATCCCCTTGGGCGTGCCCTCGCTGCCGCTGGAGAAGAGGATGGCGGCGGTGTCGTCGGGGCGACCGGGCCGTCCGAATAGCCAGAGTAAAACCCTAGCGGGCAGGAGCATGCCGAGGCCGAGAAGCGCCAGCGCCTCCGCCTTGCCGATCTCGGCGCGCAGCCCCTCCATCGGATGCAGGGTCGCTTCGGCGAAGGCCGCGTCCAGGTCGATCCCGCGCTGTTGCAGCTTGGCGAGGAAACGCTCCGAGGTGATGACATGGCGCACACCGGCGTTGCGCATCCCGGCCAAGAGCGCCTCGCTGCTTGCGGTGTAGTTGAGATTGACCACCTGCTTGCCGACGAGCAACGCCGCCAGATTGGCGATGGCCGCGGCACTGCTCGCGGGCAACAGGATGCCGACGGCCGGCTCCGGGGCGAGACGCTTGATGCGCCGCGCGAACAACAGGACCGCCGCGATCAGGCGCCGATTGGTCAGGCGAGTCCCGATCGAATCGATCACGGCCACCTCGCCGAGACGCCGTTTCGCCGCCGCGAGCCAGGCCGCGGGCAGGGTCGGCAGGGTCGCGATGTGGGTCTGCCAAGAGGTCACCGAGAGTTCAAAAACCGCCTGCTTCACCTGCTCCGCGCTCGCCTCGCGCGCCAGCGGCTGGCCGAAGGCGACCAGCACGTCGCGAGTGCGGCCCTCGCGACGACTCGCCTTGAGCTTCTCCTTGGCGTAGGAGAAGCGGCTCCCCCACAGACCGCGCAGATAGAAGGGCAGGATGACGCCCGATGTTGCTGCACGCGCCGACTTCTCGAAGCCACGCTTGAACTCGGAGAGCTGCCCGTTCTTGCTGATGGTGCCTTCCGGGAAGATGCACACCACCTCGCCTGCGTCGAGCAGACGAGAAACGGTCGCGATCGCCTCGCGGCTGCGGCCGCCCGAGATGGGCACCACGCCGAAGAAGTCCAGGAACCAGCGCAGATACCAGCGTTCGTAGATCACCCGCTCCATGACGAAACGCACCGGCCGCGGGCTCGCCATCTGCACCATCGCCCAGTCGACCCAACTGATGTGGTTGCCGAGCATCAGCACGCCGCCCTGCGCCGGCATGTTCTTCAAGCCGATGACGTCGAGCCGATAATGGGTCGACATGGCGCGTGTCATCAAGAAGCGCACCATCGACTGGGGCAACTGATAGAGGGTGTAGATGGCCCCGCAAAGCGCGACGACGGCCAGCGCGAGCATCACCGTCAGACCGCCGATCTGGAGATAGGCCGCGAGCACCGTCAAGCCGAGGAAGCTCAGCATCACGATGTTTTGGATAAAATTATTGGCCGCGAGGACCCGCCCGAGGCCCTGCTCGCCGGCATTGAACTGGATCAGGGCGTTGAGCGGCACCAGGAAGACGCCGCCGAGGACCCCGAGCAGCAGGAAGTTCAGTCCATGCGCCCAGGCCGACCCCAACCCCGGCAATACGAAAAGCGCCGCGGAGACGCCGAGTGCGCCGACCGGGATCAGGCCGGTCTCGATATGGTGACGCGAGATCCGTCCGGCGACGACCGAGCCCAGGATGATGCCGATCCCCGAGCAGGCGAGCACGCCCTGGATGACGACGGTATTGGTCTCGCCGAGGGTCTCTTTCGCAAATGCGGGGAACGCGGCGAGGATCACCTGTGCGATCGACCAAAAGATCGCAAGCCCTACGATCGAGAGCCAGATC
>NZ_JAABRP010000169.1 GCF_011390875.1 Thiocapsa sp. | reverse complement strand
GAAGGTTGCCGGGTAAAACGAGATCGGCACACCGCGCCCTTCACCGCGGTAGACACCGTTGGTCAGGTCATCCGGATTCGGCATGTCCGCGATCTCGATCGGGCGGTCGTTCGAAGCCGTCTTCCATTTCGAGTCATCCCAATCGCGGTACCGCGTTCCCGCAGGTATGACCATGCCCGGAAACATCCGGAAGACCTCGTTGGAATCTCTTCGCTCGCTGACAGCGGTCAGAGTATAGGTCTGGCTGCCGCGGGTTGGATCGGTACTCGCGGCGGCCGGGTCGGCATCCGTAAATGTGTAGCCGCCCTGACTCGGCCAGGGCGCATAGAGACGCGCCGGATCGAAATAGGCGAGGTTGAACTCGGGCGACCGACTGAAGGCGAAGGGAGGGATGGGCGGCACGGCGTAATGGTCATGCGTACTGTCGCTGTAGGCGCGACGGCCGCTGGTCAAACCTGTGCCGTTGGGAAAAAGATAAACGAATTTTTTCCAATCATTGTTGGCGTCACCGGCACGATTGAAATTGATCGCCCCGGTCTCGGAGTGATCGTTCATATTCAACCCGGTGAAGGACCGATTCTTCGTATTCCACCAGAGCGCACCGTCGTTCGCACGCATCAGCACTTCCGAGTCCATGGATCCGGAATCGTCGATGGCCAGCATAAGCGCCGGAATAACGGGCGGCATGACGAAGAGCGGCGCAGTAGCGATATCGATATCCGCCCGTCCGGGCCCCGCTCCGATCAGCGTCAGGCCAAGACCCAACGCCAGTCCCGCCGACCGTGAGATCGCCGGCCTCGCACGTGTCGTCTTCCGGTTGGGCCTCATCGCTCGTTCCTCCGTGGATCAGGGTTATCCGAAGGGAATGACAGGGGTTTGTCGGATTCCGGAACCTGCCTCATGGCGGCTCCAAAACCGACTGCAGGACCACGATGGCCGTGTGCGTGCCGCCCTCGCCACGGGCGATGACCGGGTAGGCATAGCGCCAGCGCGGCGGCAGGGTGATTCCAACGCGGACTTGGCGCGGCGGGTCGGCGTAATAGACCGGGTCGGCTGCCAGTTGAGGATCGAAGTCCTTGACGCTGCCGGTCGGCTCCGGTGTTTCGCCATCCCAACCAGCGGGATCGGCAAGCATCGTATCGGCGGCCGGCCCTCCGCCGATCGACGCATCCTCGCCGGCACGCAGCGCCGCCTCGGCGGCCTGAAAGGCGAGGTTGCGATCCCTCGCGTTTCCCGCCATGCGCTCCTGCATGATCGTCGATTGCATCGCAGTGACGCCGACGATGCTCATCACGAGCGTGAACATCAGTGCGACGACGAGAACCACGCCCTTCTGTTGGCGGATGCCGCGGTCTTCGGATCGGTTGAGGTGAGTTCTCACGGCAGTCGATTCCGGATCGCGACGGTGGTGGTCAGGACTCGGCGCATCCGACGGTCGTCCGGCTCCAACTCCTCGCCGTTGAAGACAATTGAGCGCGGACTATCGACCAGATTGTCCTCCGGACTGACCAGAAGGAGATCGATGCGCACGGCGACAACATGTTCCCAATCATCCGCATCATCCACCTCATCGGCGGTCATGTAGCGGTCCAGCGCGCGGGAACCGGACGTATCGATACCGTAGAGGATCTGCATATTCTCGACACCTTGGAGGATCTCCTGCGGATCCTCGTTTCCGAGACGCCGCCACAAGCCGCGGCACGGCTCGACACACTCATCGGCTTGGGATGAGGCGACGAAAAAGGTCGTTTCCCTGTACGACATAACGTCGGCGCCTTTCGCATAGACCTTGGAGAGCTTGTTGTCGGTGTTCGCATTCTTGGCGTGGGCGATCGTGATTCCCTTGCCGTTCGGATCCTTGGAGACGTTAGTTGCCCGGAAGATATCGACGCTCAAGCAATCGGAGATGATAAGCACATCTCCGGCGGACCAATCGTCGGCATTACGATCGATCTTGGCATTTGCGTCCCACGTTTTCTCGGCATCCAGTCGGGCCATGGGACCGCCACCGCCGCGGACAACCAGCGCGTCGGTTCCCGAGATTCTTAACGCAGCGACAACCTCGTCGACATCGACATCGACGAAGTTCCCGTTCGATAGATCACCGTCCTCTTCCGGTTTGACAATATTGTTGGGGCTGTCATCCAGTCGCGCACATCCCACATACCCCGCCATCCGTACCGTACGCCCCAACAGCTCGACGGCATACCGACCGTTCTCCTGCGATCGGGCGAGTGCCTCGACGACGCGATAGGTCTGTTTGCTGCCGAGGTAGACGCTGAGGATTCCGCCCGTGAGAAAAAGACCGAGGGCGAGCGCAACCAAGATCTCGACCATCGTCAAGCCCGATTGCCGAAAGGAGGCATCCATGCGCAGCGCCTAAAGCTCGGTGGTCATGGTGAAGACGATCGGGGCTTCGGCGCCGCGGCTGTCGTTGCAACTGACACCAATCGTGACAATTTCGTCGGCCCGGACGATCCGGCCCTCTCCTTGCGGAAGCAGACAGGCCAGGGTATTGCGCCACTCGTCGAGATCACGCTCGGCCAAGGTGTTGGCGTCCGACAGCACCAGAGTGGGATCGCACTCAACTGCGGAGAACGTGGTCAATGCGTATTCATCTCCGAGGGCAGCCTCGCGATTGGCCCGCATCCGATCGGCCATCTCGTATGCCAGAAAGGTCGCCTGACTGCGGATGTCGGCCTGGTGGGCCAGCTTGAGCGCCGATGCCTGAAGCGCAGCCAAACCCAGCAGGCCGACCGAAAGAACGACCATGGTGATGAGAACCTCGATCAGACCGACACCCCGCGCAGTGCGAAAGGCGACGTGCCGGCGCATGATCGGGGAACGGCAGATGCTCAAAGCCGGGATGATCTTGCGATTCATATCAAACACCCCGCAGGGGCGACACTAGCCCGGCCGGTCGGGCTGACCGTCACGGTCCGGGCTTCGGGCTTGTTTGCCGGGCAGCCTTTCTTCGTGTGCTTAAAGACCGCGCCGGCTCTCACGTCGCCCTCCGCCAGATAGCGGAGGCTCGTGGGCCCGCTGAAGCCGGTCACACCGGTCATCTTGGGCCAGACACGCAGCACCTCGCCCACAACCGGATCGGCCGATTCGGCCGCCGCGGCATCGACAAAGACGAGCCAACCGACTTGCCAATCCTTTCCACCACTGCACTTGGATTGGTCTTTCGACGGACACATCGAAACGGGAACACCCCGCTTGACCGCCTCGCTGCGGGCGAGGCTCAAGGCCATCACGAGCTCGTTGACCTGCGTGGCCGCGCGGTTGTTTTGAATCAGGGTGAAGAAGCTCGGCACGCCGAGTGTCAGCACGATCGCGGCCACGGCGACGACACCCATCAGCTCGACCAGGGTAAAGCCGCCCGGCGCTCCCGATGCAGGGTCTGCGTTGAATGTGCTCGTGGATTCGACAACAGCCATGTCGTGCCTCATCACAGGTCGGATCGAACGACCCCGCATGCCCTCGGCGAACGAAGCCGAGCAGAAGATCACCGCTCGCAGATCCGGACGGGGTTTCACTGTGCGGATCAGATGCACTGCGCAAGAGCCGTACACGAGCGTCTGCGATAAGCATAACAGTGTCGCGCCGAAGGGATATCCCTGAAAACGTGAACCAACGCACGGCGATACACTTGAGATGGACCGTTGGTCGGAGGATCCGCTAACATGACCGGCGACGCGCTGCGCGCACGGCAACCCGAGCGCACGGTAACCGGGCCGACGCGAATCTTCGTTCGGTCGCGGCCTGTTGCAGGCGCCCTGTCTCGCAGAACCTGAGACCCTCGGTCATCGCCAGCGAGCCCAAGCAACGCCACCGCCGCAACCCCAATGCGCATACTCCTCATCCTGATTGTCGCCTCTTGGGGGATCGTCGCACTCTTGACGTTTGCAACCACGTCGCAGAAGTCGTTGGACGCCAAGCTGACCGCCGGCTATCTCGTGCTTTGGCCGGTCTTGGCCGTGGCGCTTTTTTTGAACGAGCCTGTCCCGCTGTGGCTTGCGGTGCCGGCCTTTTTCGGATTTCTGCCGTGGTTCCTGGCCGGACCGCATCTCTACGAGATCCTCAAGGATCCGAGTCGCTCGCGTCCGGACGAGATCGTCGGCATTCCGCGCGGCTACTGGAAATGGGGCGGAATCGGCGCGATCTTGCTCGGAATTGCCTTCGACGGGTTTGTGTATGGTTTCGTGTGAGGCTCGGTACGCCGATCGACTCCGTTTCGGCCCGGCAGCGCGCCCCATACCCGTCTCCGCCCTTGACCGGAACACCCTGCCCTATGAACCGACACGACTCGATTGCCGATCTCATCGCCATCGTCGCGCGCCTGCGCGATCCGCAGGACGGCTGTCCCTGGGACCAGGAGCAGACTTTCCGCAGCATCCTGCCCTTCACCTTGGAGGAGGCCTACGAGGTCGCCGAAGCGATCGAGAACGAGGACATGAAGGAGCTGCGCGAGGAGCTGGGCGACCTGCTGCTTCAGGTGGTCTATCACGCGCAGATCGCCGAGGAGCAAGGGAGCTTCGCCTTCCCGGACGTGGTGCAGTCCATCAGCGAGAAGATGATCCGCCGCCATCCGCATGTCTTCGGAGATGCGGCGCTCGAGGACGAGGACGCCGTGCGCGCGAACTGGGAGCGCGAGAAAGCAGCCGAGCGGGCGAGCAAGCGGCAGCGGCCGATCGGAAGCGTTCTGGAAGGGGTCGCGCAGGCCCTGCCGGCGCTGGTTCGTGCCGAGAAGCTGCAGAAGCGCGCAGCGGTCGTCGGCTTCGATTGGGACGAGATGGAAGAAGTCTTCGACAAGGTGCTCGAAGAGTTGCAGGAGTGTCGCGAGACGCTGCGCGCCCACGCCGAGCCGACCGAGCGAGTGCATGAGATCGGCGACCTGCTCTTCTCCTGCGTCAATCTGGCCCGGCATATGGGGGTCGATGCCGAGCAGGCGCTGCGGGCGGCGAATCACCGTTTCGAGCGGCGCTTCGGGCGGGTCGAGGTGTGCCTGCGCGCAGGCGGGCAAGCGCCGAGCGTTGCGGTGCGCGGGGAGATGGAGCGGCTGTGGAATCTCATCAAATCGGAGGAGCGTTAAAACCGCGCTTCGTTGCGATGGGCTCGGTCTTCACTCGGGCTTGATCCTGAAGGCATCAACCAGCGTCCGAGTTGGCGCGGTTTTAAGATTTTTTCGTGAACTGAACCGCGTCCTGCCGAGGTATCGGAAGAAGGTGCGGCAGGCGCGACCCGAATCGGTCGCATGAAACCCCAAGACGCGGTTCATCAATGAGCTATCTCGATAAGATTTACGCCTGCAATGCCTGGGAGCCGGCTGCGTTTGTTCCCTTCATTCGCAGGGGCGAGCGTCTCGGGAGCCTGCGACCCAGCGCGGCCGAGGAGCTTCGGCGCTGGCCGACCCGGTTCCGTGTCACGCAGACGGCGGTCGAGTGGGTCGAGACTCCGGATGACTTCGAGGGTTGCACCTTGGCGCTGGCCGAGGTGGGCCGAGGACTGGTCGACGAGGGCGTCATCCCCTATCTGCACGGCGAGCAGTATCCCGTCACCGCAGGCGGGCGCGAGGCGGCGCGCTGCCTCATCGACCGGGCCTGCGCGCCATTCTTCGGGATGCGCGCCTTCGGTCAACATCTGAACGGCTTCGTGCGAACAGCGCGCGGGATCGAGATGTGGATCGGTCGTCGCGCCGCCGACCGCCGTCTCTACCCGGGGCGACTGGATAACCTTGTTGCGGGCGGGTTGCCCCACGGTATCGCTCTGGTCGAGAATCTGCGCAAGGAGTGCGCGGAAGAGGCCGGCATGCCCCCTGCCCTTGCGGACCGGGCGGTGGCCGTCGGCGCGGTCACCTACTGTCGCGATTCGGAGCGCGGGCTGAAGCCGGATGTCATGTTCTGCTACGATCTGGAGCTTCCGGAGGACTTCGAGCCGCACTGCACCGACGGGGAGGTGGAAACCTTCTATCGCCTGCCGGTGAAGGAGGTCGCGGAGATCGTCCGCGAGACCGATGACTTCAAGCTCAACTGCAACCTGGTCATCATTGATTTTCTGATCCGCCACGGACTGATTCCTCAGGACGCCCCGCAGTATGTCGCGATCGTCCAGGGACTGCGTTCCCCATTGCCCTCGTCGGATCACCCGACTCCGACCAACTGACAGGGCCGCTGCGGCGGCAAAGGCACTATGAGCCAAATTCGATTTCCCATTCAGCGACGCCGGACCGTGCCGGTACGCATCGGTCCTGTGACCGTCGGCGGTCAAGCCCCGATCGTTATCCAGTCCATGACCAACACGGATACCGCGGACATCGCCTCCACGGTCCAGCAGGTCACCGAGCTGGCACGTGCCGGCTCGGAGCTGGTGCGGATCACGGTCAATCACGAGTCGGCGGCGCGCGCGGTTCCGGAGATCCGCGAGGCGCTGGACGCACAGGGATGCAGCGTGCCTCTGGTCGGCGACTTTCATTTCAACGGCCACCGCCTGCTGACGGACTATCCGGAGTGCGCCGAGGCGCTCGCGAAGTACCGGATCAACCCGGGCAACGTCGGACGCGGCGAGAAGAAGGACGGTCAGTTCGCGACCATGGTCGAGATCGCCTGCCGCTACGACCGGCCGGTGCGGATCGGGGTCAACTGGGGCAGCCTGGATCCGGACCTGATCGTTCGGATGATGGACGAGAACGCACGCTCGTCCGAGCCGCGCGACGCCGAGCAGGTGATGCGCGAGGCGATGGTGGAATCCGCCATCTCGAGCGCCCAGCGCGCCGAGCAAGTCGGCCTGCCGCGCGATCACATCATCCTCTCCTGCAAGATGAGCGGCGTGCAGGATTTGATCGCCGTCTATCGCATGCTGGCCGATCGCGGCGACTATGCCTTGCATCTGGGCCTGACCGAGGCCGGCATGGGCTCGAAAGGAATCGTCGCCTCGACCGCCGCCTTGTCCGTACTGCTGCAGGAAGGCATCGGCGACACCATCCGCATCTCGCTCACCCCGGCACCCGGCGAGTCGCGCACCCGCGAGGTCGTGGTCGCTCAGGAGATCCTGCAGACGATGGGAATGCGTTCCTTCGCACCCATGGTCACCGCCTGCCCGGGCTGCGGGCGCACCACCAGCGACACCTTCCAGCATCTGGCACAAGACATTCAGGCCTATCTGCGCGAGCAAATGCCGGAGTGGCGCACCCGCTTCCCGGGAGTGGAGACCATGCAGGTCGCGGTGATGGGCTGTGTGGTGAACGGACCCGGCGAGAGCAAGCACGCCAATATCGGAATCAGCCTGCCCGGCAACGACGAGCGCCCGTCCGCACCCGTCTACGTCGACGGCGAAAAGGTCGCCACACTCAAGGGCGACGGGATCGCCGAGCAGTTCAAGCGGATGGTCGACGACTATATCGAGACCCACTATCGCGCATCGTAACGGACGCGTCGGTCCGGACAGCTTGGGTGATTTCGGGAGAAGGAACGGGCCGAAGGCTGTGAGTGACAATAAATACGCACCTATTTCCGGTTGTTCCTTTCCCGGAAATCACTTTGATTCCCGAAACGGCCTTAAACCGAGCCGTCCCGGCACGACGTCGAATGAAGATGCCCGATAAACCCCTGTTCTAAAATAAAGAGGAGGAGACATGAAAACAACAATTCCAGCACTCGTCGCCGCTGCATTGATCTGCGGACCGGCCATCGCCGATGGTCCCATGGTGGTCCCGTTGCAGCGTCTCTCGATGGATGCAGCGGTCAAGATCGCCCAGGGGGCGATTGAGGAATGTCGCGAGAAAGGGATCCAGATCGCCGTGACCGTGGTCGACCGCGAAGGCACGGTGCAGGTGACGCTCCGCGACACCATCGCCGCGCCCATCACTGTGCCGATCAGCACGATGAAGGCATTCACCGCAGTGAACTTCAACGCCGCAACCTCGGCCATGGCTGATCGTGCAAATACGCCGATCGGGCGTGTCGAGGGTCTCGTGATGTCCGCCGGCGGGGTTCCCGTTCTGGTCGGTGGCTCCTCGCTGGTGGCCGGCGTGGGTGTCAGCGGGGCACCCGGAGGCGACACCGACGAGGAGTGCGCCCTGGCCGGAGTCTCCAAGATCCAGGACGATCTGGATATGGCGATGTAGCGCTGAACCGCGTCCGGTTGGATTCGGGTCGGATCGCGGGAACATAAGCGTCGGTTCAACAAACAATCTCGGCGCGACGCGGTTCAGGATGGGTAATAATCCGCTCGTTTCTAAACCGCGTCGTGCACTGCGTCCCAGGGATCTTCAAGGGGTTTCGCTCCCGCTGAAGACATGGCACATCGCGCCGGACGCGGTTTAGGCCCACAACAGGATCGGGGGTGACAGATGCGTCTACTGGAAGCCGAAGCAGCACTGATCGCGGACCTGAAGGACGAAAGCGAGTTGATCGGCGAAATGCGCCTGCCCGCATTCACCGTGGTGACCGCGCGTCACCCGACGCTCGGCAAATTGGTGATCGTAATCGGGCCGGACGGCACGGGTGCGGTCGTCGAGGCGAACGAGTAGAATCCAGAAGAACCTCGGCAAGGTCCAAGCCGGCGTCGGTGACATCAAGGAGGAGATTAAGAAGAGCAATTAAGTCGCCGCCTGCCGAGCCGTGTGGCGACCGCCTAGTTACGCATCGCTAACCTGACTCATTGCACGGAACCCGGATGAACCCGGGGGAGAAGGCGATCGGTCTCGGCCTTGACGACTGCATAACACTCACAGGAGAGCCGTTCGAGTTTGGCTCGGTCCAGTACCGTGATATGGCCGCGGTGGTATTCGATCACGCCCTCTTTCTGCAAACGGCCAGCGGCGTCCGTCACGCCTTCTCGACGCACGCCGAGCATGTTGGCGATCAGCTCTTGGGTCATGACGAGTTGGTTGACCGAGAGGCGGTCAAGGGACAGGAGGAGCCAGCGACACAGCTGCTGATCGATCGAATGGTGACGGTTGCACACCGCCGTTTGTGCCATCTGGGTGATCAGGGCCTGGGAGTAACGCAACATCAGGAACAGCAGCTCGCCGTGGCGGCCAACCTCGTCCTTGAAGCGTTTCCCTGGAAGCCGGTAGGCGAATCCGCCACTCTGTACGAGGGCGCGACTGGTGGTGCTTTCGCCACCCATGAAGAGTGCAATACCGACCATGCCCTCGTTTCCCACGACCGAGATCTCCGCCGAGGCACCATTTTCCATGACGTAGAGCAGGGAAATGATGGAGTCGGTGGGAAAATAGACGTGACGCTCGGGGGCCCCGGACTCATACAGAACCTTGCCCAAGGGCATCGGCGCCAGTTCGAGAAACGGGAAAACGCGCTCCTGTACCTCCGCCGACAGGGCCGCCAATAGCTGGTTTTGCTGCGGCGTGTACGAATCCGACACCTCGACGACCCTCTCCTCTCTAGTCCAACTCAAATTTTAGTCCATTTTTCCGGCGTCATCTGTTCGATAGCGTACAGACCCAAGCAATGTTCACAGGCTTCACAGGCACGAACTCAATCCGCAGTCGGTTAGGGTTGTTTTTTCATATCGGCGGCACGGCGACAGCGAAAGCCGGCGGCAGCAGGGCGAGGAGCAATGTCGCGACGGCCATGCCGCCGTTTTCCGTCGGAGGATGTCGAGAGCGGTGACGCTTAATCGTGATCCGATGGGGCGCGGCGCATGCGCTTGCTGCTGGATTGTTTGCGCTTGGTCTCAAGGCGTCGTTCGGTCGAGGCGCGGGTGGGCCGGGTCGCAACGCGTGCTTTCGGGCGCACGGCCGCTTGAGCGATCAAGGCGGCGAGCCGGGCTCGCGCATCGGCTCGGTTGCGCTCGCGGGTGCGATAGCGGTGCGCCTCGATCATCAGGACACCGTCCGAATCGATCCGCCGTCCGCCGAGGCGCCGTAGACGCTCGCGCACGTCCTCGGGCAGGGACGGCGAGCGCCCAACGTCGAACCGCAACTGGACCGCCGTCTCGACCTTGTTGACGTTTTGACCGCCGGGTCCGGGCGAGCGGATGAACCGCTCGCTGAGCTCGGTATCGTCGATTCGGATACGGTTGGAGATCTGCAGCATGACGCAATTCTATCTGGACGCGGTTTAGTCCACCCACTCGCGCGCATTGCGGAACAGGCGCATCCAGGGGCCGTCCGTGCCCCACTGATCCGGGTGCCACGAATTCTGAACGGACCGGAACACGCGCTCGGGATGAGGCATCATGATGGTGACGCGCCCGTCTAGCGTCGTCAGGCCGGCGATGCCTTCGGGTGATCCGTTGGGATTAGCGGGATAACGCTCGGCGACCCGGCCGTCGTTCTCGATGTACCGCGTCGCCACGCAGGCGCGCGCCGCAGCGAGATGCTCGGCATCGCGGAACTCGGCCCGACCTTCGCCGTGGGCCACCGCGATCGGCATGCGTGAGCCGGCCATCCCGGCGAGCAAAACAGACGGCGTCTCACGGACCTCGAGCATCAGTGTGCGGGCCTCGAACTGCTCGGAGCGGTTGCGCACAAAATGCGGCCAGTGTTCCGCTCCAGGGATCAGCTCGCGCAGGTTGGAGAGCATCTGGCAGCCGTTACAGATCCCGAGCGTGAAGGTGTCGCGCCGCTCGAAGAAGGCTTGGAACTGATCGCGCCCGCGCGGGTTGAAGAGAATGGACTTGGCCCAGCCCTCCCCTGCCCCGAGCACGTCGCCGTAGGAGAAGCCGCCGCAGGCGGCAAGGCCGCGGAAACGCGAGAGGTCGACACGCCCGGCCATGATGTCCGATAGATGCACGTCCACGCACTCGAAGCCCGCCGCATGGAATGCCGCGGCCATCTCGACCTGTCCGTTCACGCCCTGCTCGCGCAGGATGGCGATCGGCGGACGGGCACCCCGCTCGACATAGGGCGCGGTCAGGTCATCATCCGGATCGAAGGTCAGCTCCGCATGCAGACCGGGATCCGGCTCGGCGATGCGCGCATAGGCCTCGGCCGCGCACTCGGGGTTGTCTCGCAGGGATTGCATCCGGAAGCTCGTCTCGGACCAGACCTGTTGGAGCTCGGTACGACTCGCCGCGAAGAGCGGTCGGCAGCGGCGACACACGCGGATCTGATCGCTGTCGTCGAGCATGCCGATCACCGGGCTGTACTCGGCCAGACCGTGATAATCCAGGATCTGCAGCGCGTCGTCCGTCTCGGTGTGACGCACCTGGATCACGGCGCCCAGCTCCTCGCTGAACAGGGCCGCGAGGTCATCGGGCCCGACCGCAGCCAGATCCACGTCGATCCCGCAGCGTCCGGCGAAGGCCATCTCGCAGAGCGTGGTGATGAGTCCGCCGTCGGAGCGATCGTGATAGGCGAGGATCAGCTCCTCGTCCTGGAGCTCCTGGATGGCGGCGAAGAAGCGCTTGAGCAGGTCCGGGGTCTCCAGGTCCGGCCCGACATCGCCGAGCTGGCCGTAGACCTGCGCGAGAGCGGACCCGCCGAGACGGTTTCGGCCCTGCCCCAAATCAATGAGGATGAGGTCGGTATCACCCTGATCGGTCCGCAGTTGCGGGGTCAGGGTCGCGCGCACGTCGAGCACCGGGGCAAAGGCGGAGACGATCAGCGACAGGGGCGCGGACATCTCGTGCCGCCGACCCGCCGCGCCCTCCCAGACCGTTTTCATGCTCATCGAGTCCTTGCCGACCGGGATGGCGATGCCGAGCGCGGGGCAAAGCTCCAGCCCGACGGCGCGCACAGTGGCGTAGAGTCGAGCATCCTCGCGCG
>NZ_JAABRP010000168.1 GCF_011390875.1 Thiocapsa sp. | reverse complement strand
CATTATTCTGCACCGCGAACCCGAGCGTCAGGCCTTTTACACGCTGACCACCGAGGGTGTCTACGTCCCGATTGCGCCCGAGGACGGCTTGATCCGATCCCGCGTCCTGCCCGGCCTTCAGTTCCGGTTGGACGATCTGATCGCCCAGCCACCCCCGGAGGCGATGCGTCGCGACCCGGTTTACGCCGCATTCGTGCTGCCGGGTTGGCGCGAAGCCGAGGAACGCGCCGAGGTGGAAGCCCAACGCGCCGAGGCCGAGAGGCAGGCACGCATGGCACTCGAGCAGCGTCTGGATCAAGAGATTCAGGCGCGCAAAGCGGCCGAAGAAGCGCTCGCGCGACTCCGGGCGCAACGGCCCGGGCGCTGACCGTCCGAACCGGCCATTTCGCAACTCCGCGCCGGGTTTATGGCAAGACCGGAAAACCCTATACTGCCGATTGCTTAAATGCGTTCGACGCAACAAAACCGCGTCCAGAGCGAAACGCTGAATTTTCTAGGGAGCTCGACGTTTGGACATCCACAGCCCTTAGCGGGGTCGCGATTAAAATAATATATTTTTTAATATCTTAAACCGCGCCGGCTCCAGCGGTCGTCAAGGCTGCCGGGGCCGATCCCATCCAAAAACATCGCATACCGCGCTGGGCGCGGTTTAAAACCAAGAGGACACCCATGCACAACGGCACGACCATCACCCAGTTCATCATCGAGGAGCAACGTCACGTGGCCGGCGCCACGGGCGATTTCACGTCGCTGCTCAACGATATCGTCACGGCCTGCAAGGTCATCAGCAACATGGTGAACCATGGTGCGCTGGTCGGCGTGCTCGGAAGCGCCGAGAGCGAGAACATCCAGGGCGAGACCCAGAAGAAGCTCGACATCCTCACCAACGAGGTCTTCATCAAGTCCAACGAATGGGCCGGGCATCTGGCGGCGATGGCGTCCGAAGAGATGGACACCATCTACGACATCCCGGCCAAATACCCGCGCGGCAAATACCTGCTGACCTTCGACCCGCTCGACGGCTCCTCGAACATCGACGTGAACGTCTCGGTCGGCACCATCTTCTCGATCCTGCGCATTCAGGGCGGAGACGGCGCGCCGAGCGAGCGTGATTTCCTCCAGGCCGGGACCCAACAGGTCGCCGCCGGATACGCGCTCTACGGACCCTCCACCATGATGGTCCTGACCACCGGCAACGGCGTGAACGGCTTCACCCTGGACCAGAACATCGGCGAGTTCATCCTCACCCACCCCAACATGACCATCCCGGCCGACACGCGCGAGTTCGCGATCAACGCCTCGAACATGCGTTTCTGGGAACCGCCGGTCAAACGCTATGTTCAGGAGTGCCTGGACGGGAAGGAAGGCCCGCGCGGGGAAGACTTCAACATGCGCTGGATTGCCTCCATGGTCGCCGAGGTGCATCGCATCCTCACGCGCGGCGGCGTCTTCATGTACCCCATCGACAGCAAGATGAAGGACAAGGGTCAAGGCGGCAAGCTGCGTCTGCTCTACGAGGCCAACCCCATGTCATTCATCGTCGAGCAGGCCGGCGGCGGATCCATCACGGGTACCGAGCGCATCATGGATCTGCAGCCGGAGTCGTTGCATCAGCGCGTCCCGGTCATCCTGGGCTCGAAGAACGAGGTCGAGCGCATCCTGGGTTATCACGACCAGGGCTAAGCGACGGTCCGTCGGATCGCCATCCTCGGTCGTCCCCGCGACCGTGAACGGCGATTCGGCGCCCTACCCTCTCAAGCCAGCTCGATCTCGACCGCCTCCGCGACACGCCTGGCCTTCTCCCGAGCCTCCTCCAGCGTCTCCGCGCGCGCCAGCGCAACACCCACGCGACGCTTGCCATCGACCTCCGGCTTGCCGAACAGACGCACGGCGGTATCCGGCTCCGCGAGTGCGCGATCCAGACCGCCGAAGCGCAGATCCCGCGAGCGACCCTCCGCCAGGAGCGCTACCGATGCCGAAGGGCCGAGCTGTCCGATGTGCGGCACCGGCAGACCCAGGATGGCGCGCACATGCAGCGCGAACTCCGAGAGATCCTGCGAGATCAGCGTCACCAACCCGGTGTCGTGCGGACGCGGCGAGACCTCGCTGAACCACACCTGATCGCCCCGCACGAACAGCTCCACCCCGAAGATGCCCGTACCACCGAGCGCATCGGTCACCGCACCGGCGATCTCCTGCGCACGGGCCAGCGCGCCGGCCGACATCGGGTGCGGCTGCCAGGATTCGCGGTAGTCGCCGTCGATCTGCAGATGTCCGATCGGCGCGCAGAAGCTGGTCCGGTCCCCGTGACGCAGTGTGAGCAGGGTGATCTCGTAGTCGAAGGCGACGAAACCCTCCACGATCACGCGGCCCGAGCCGGTGCGCCCGCCCTGCTGCGAGTAGTCCCAGGCGGCCTGCACCTGCCCCGGACTGCGCACGGTGCTCTGACCCTTGCCCGAGGAACTCATCACCGGCTTGACCACGCAGGGCAGACCGATCGCCTCGATCGCGGCACGGTAGCCGGCCTCGTCATCGGCAAAGCGGTAGGGCGAGGTCGGCAGGCCCAGCTCCTCCGCGGCCAGCCGACGGATGCCCTCGCGGTTCATCGTCAGATGCGCGGCACGCGCAGTGGGCACGACATGACGGCCCGCGGCTTCAAGCTCCAGCAAGGTCGCAGTGGCGATCGCCTCGATCTCGGGGACGATCAGTGCCGGGTCCTCCTCCGCCACCAGTGCAGCCAGTGCCTCGGCATCCAGCATGTTGACGACATGGCTGCGGTGCGCGACCTGCATCGCCGGCGCACCCGGGTAGCGATCCACGGCGATCACCTCCACCCCGAAGCGCTGCGCCTCGATGGCGACCTCCTTGCCGAGCTCGCCCGAGCCGAGCAACATCAAGCGGGTAGCGCCTGCGGCGCCGGGTGTTCCGATCCTGGTCATGCGTGTGCTCCCCGGTTTGGCTTCGGCGGGATGATATACCGAGAGGGACCTGAAATTTGGCCGCAAGGAACGAAACACCCGGAGGATCGGGGCACGCGCGGCAGGCGACCCGGCTATCGCTTTCCCTGTCCGGCGCCGCCGCCTAGACCGCGTCCAGAGCGAGATACTCATTTTCGAGTGAGCTCGACGTTTGGTGCATCCACAATCTTTAGCGGGGATACGGTTTAAAATAACAAATTCTTTAATATCTTAAACCGCGCCGACTCCAACGCTCGTCAAGTCTGCCGGGGCCGATCCCATCCAAAAACATCGCATACCGCGCTTGGCGCGGTTTAAGCGGACACCTCGACGAGCTGCAGCGGCCGGCTCACGATCAGGCGAAAACGCCCGCGGCCGGTCTTCTCGATGGCCAGCAACGGGCAGCGCTCCGCGAGCCTTCGCTGCAGCAGGATCAGCCGTGCGTCCAGGTTGTCGGTGACCTCGGGCAGCCGCAGCGACGTATCCAGGCGCAGCTCGCGATTCGTGAAGTCCGCGCGTCCCGACTCGGCGTGCTCGCGCAGGAGCTTCCAGCAAATCGCCCCGGCCACGCCCTTGATCAGATATTCATTGTCGACGAACAGACTGTGGTCGTGCGGGAAGTGCCGAATCTGGATCGGCCCGCCCGATGTCTCGACGCCGGAAGCGGCTGTCGATCGAGCTTCGGGCAGGGTTGCGGGCACATGGGGCCCGACGGACGCCGGGAAACACACGGGGTGTAGCTCGAAGGCTAGGTCCGCGGCCCGCGAGAGCCCATCGATGGAGAGCGCCAGATGGGACGCGAGGACCACGAAGGCGTCCTCGTCCTGATAGGTGAAGCGTTCCTCGACGGGGCTCTCGACGTAGAGCACACCGAGCAGCCGATCGCCGTTGAGCAAGGGCACGGCCAACTGGCTGCCGGCATCGGCGAGACCGGGGAACGGGATCTCGGTCTCCAGCGCACCGCCGTCGGCACTGTCGGCGAAGTGTCGGCGGGTCGCCTGGCTGTAACGGTATTCCTGGACCACGTAGCCGATGCGAATCGGGGTTCGGGCCCCCGCGGCGACGCCGACGATGCCTTCGCCGACGCGCACCTCGGAGCCGACGCCCGATTCAGGGTAGCCGCGGCTGGCGACGGTATAGAGACGCCGCTGATCCGGGTCGAGCATCAGCAGCATTGCATGGTGGACATCCCAGTGCTGCGCCAAGCCCGTCAGCGTGACCTCGAGGAGTTGGGCCAGGTCGGTACAGCGGGCCAGGGCGACGACACAGGCCCGCAGGCCGGCTAGCAGGTCTGCCGGCGGGGAGGGTTGCAGGAGGGCATCGCCGGGCATGGCCTCGACGCGCAGGACCCGAAACAGGTCCGCACCGAGCAGGCGGAACACCTTGCTCATCCCGGTGTGGGAGGCGATGGCGGCGAGCCGCGCCTTCATGTACTCGAACAACGGCCCTTCGGTCTCGGTGCGCAGATACTCGAGGTGCAGGTGGTAAAGGGCGGCACTCGAGGGGTCGATCACCTCCACCGTCGCCCGGCGCCGATCCAGCAGGTTCTCGCGGGTCTTATTGAAGAACTGGTAGGACAGGGCGACGTGCCGGTCGTCGACGAAATGAACATGCGACAGCTTGGCCACATTGGGCGTGCCGTCCGCCGCACAGGTGGCAATGGTCGCCGGCACGGCGCCTTCGAAACAGGCCCGCAAGGCACTCAGCGGCACCGTCATGGCTGCGGCTCCAGACGCCGCCCGGCCCGCGGCCCGGGTGTTTGGTCGAAGAGCAGGATCGGGGAGAAGGCCACGGCCACCGCGTCCTCTCTGCTCGGGGCGACCAAGGCATGGGAGAAGGCCGCCGAATAGCCCAAGGCGATGAGCTCGGCGGCAAGGGCGCTGCCGCTTCCGCGCATGCGCTGCCGATCGGTCGGTCCGAGCGGCAAGAGACGCGCCGCCGGGGCCTTGAGCTGCAGTGTCTCGTGGGTCTTGGGGCGACTGAACACCACCGCGATCGGTGCGCCTGCGGCCAGATCACGCAACAGGGCTTCGGCCGTCCGCGTCGGCACGAGCACCGCGACCTCCCGGCGATCCTCGGCGACACGGCAACCGAAGGCGCGGGCGAGGGACGGCACCCCGGCGGCATCGTGCGACGCCACACTGATGGAAACCGGGCCGAGCAGGAAAACGACCCGGGCCTGATCGAGCAGCGGGCAGTCGGAGGACAACGGAGCGGTCACCATCTGGGGCATCGACACGGGCCGGTCACCAAGCGCGGCGGGTATGCCGGAATTCTACAAGCTCGGCGATGACTTGCCAGCGCTCGGCTCGCAACCGTCTCCGGGGGATCTCCCAACCCCCGGATCCGAGAGGATCCGGGGGTTAAGGAATTTTTAGCAATCCGTTAGCGAAGACTTAGCAACGCGCCGCGGGGTTGGGGACTAGCCTTCCAACTGTCCCTATTCCCCGCCATTCACCGTTGGAGATGATCCCGATGAACGCTCGCAGCATCGCCCTGTCCGTCCTCGTCCTGGCTCCCCTCTCGGGCACGGCCGACCCTTGGGGCATCAACGCCGAGCCATTCGCCGATTCGACGCCTCCGCTCGTCGAGCCCGTCGCGAGTTCGTTCACCGACTCGGCCATGTCGGACCTGAACGACCCGACCCGGGTCATCGAACGCGGCCGCTACCTTGTCAAGGTGAGCGGCTGCAACGACTGTCACACCGAGGGCTACATGCAAGGCAACGGCGAGATCCCGACCGAGCAGTGGCTCACCGGCAGCGCGGTCGGTTTCCAAGGCCCCTGGGGCACGACCTACCCAACCAATCTGCGGCTTCTGCTCAACGAGCTGGCCGAGGCCGACTGGCTGGTGCGGGCGCGCGAGCCGAAGCGTCCGCCGATGCCCTGGTTCAACTTGAGCGCGATGACGGACGCGGACCTGGTCGCGATCTATCGGTTCGTGCGATCGCTGGGACCGGCCGGCGAGCCGGCGCCCGTCGCGGCGGCCCCCGGCGATGCGGTAGCCACACCCTACTTCGACTTCGTCCCGAAGGCACTCTCGCAAGTCGTCACACGGTAAGCTCACGCCGCGGGGTCCACATCGGCATCGGCCACCGCGGCGATGAGCTCGGCCCCCTCGTTGCGGACATTCCCCACGGCTCGGGCGACCGGGTACATCGCGAGGCGCTCCTCCGGACAGGGCCTCAGCACCTGCGAGAGCCGCGCCGGATCGGCCGTGCGATCGAGCCAGACGTCCACGACCTCGGGCGCCAGGATCACCGGCATCCGGTCATGCAGGGGTTGGACTCGGGGATTGGCCTCGGTGGTCACGATGGTGAAGCTGTCGATCACCTCTGCGTCCGCAGGTCGGGTCCAGCGCTCCCAGAGGCCGGCGAAGGCCAGGATGGCGCCGTCCTGTGCATGGATGAAGTAGGGCTGTTTGCCGTCCGGGCCCTTGGCCCACTCGTAGAAGCCGTCGGCGGGAACGATGCAGCGCCGCGCCCGGTAAGCCGCCCGAAAGGCCGGCTTCTCCGCCAGCGTCTCGGCGCGGGCGTTGATGAGCCGTGCGGCGATCGTCTCGTCCTTGGCCCAACTCGGCAGCAGGCCCCAGCGCAGGGCGTGGAGGACCCGCTCCCCGCTCGGGCGCCGACGTATAACCGGCAGCCATTGCATCGGGGCCGCGTTGTAGCGCGGGGCGAGGCCCTCGCTCTCGATGGTGGCACCGAAGAGGTCCGCGATGGCATCGGCCGGGCTGTATTGGGCGTAGCGTCCGCACATCGGCGCGACCTCCTCCAGATCGGTATCGGGGATCGGGTTGATCGGGCGTCCGCGCAGTCGACCGAGTCACGTATGATTCGCGACCGAATACCCTTTGGTACTCCATGACATGGGTTTGTACATCAAGGTTTCCGCGGGGGTCTGCATCGCGTCGGCCCGCGCCGCGGAGCTGCAGAATCATCACCCGAGCCACTCGATCAGGGCATAGAGTCCCCAGACACCCGCGCCCGCCGCAATCGCCGTCACCAAGGCGACATGCCAAGGACGATCCGGCCACCAGACCTTCTGAATCCCCAGCGCAGCCACAAAGCCGGCGGAAAAGATCGCGAGGTGCCGGAACAAGGGGTGGTCCAGCGACTTGACGCCGATACTGGCGGCATCGGTGACGGCCGGCAGATTGGCGGCCTGCTCGGGCAGGCCGACCTGCTTGACCAGCATCTTAGTGATCTCGCCGGCACCGAGTGCTTGCGCGGCTTGGGGCGAGAGCGCGATCACCGATGATCCGGCCGCGATCGGGATGGTTTGGCCACCCTTTTTCCAGAGTTCCTCGACGGTCATCGGGCCATCCGGCTTCTTTGGAAGGATGACCGTCGCCCCCACGGCTAGATCGTCACCGGAGACGAAGGACACGAGCCCACCGTAGCGGTCGGTCGCCTGATAGGCGAAAGGCGCGGTGTCGCCCCCCACCCGGTGTTTGGCAATAATGGTCTTGCCCGCTGTGCTCTGGATCTTCATATCGGCGCCCCATATCGCTTTTCCCGCTCAGCGTAGTACAGCCTCCATCCTCTCCGCCAGAGCGCATTCGGGCTTATCCTCGACAGAGCGCATGCGCAAAGCGCAGACCACGCACGAAAGGCGGCTCAGGATCCAAGCAATTCGCGAGCACGCACGACAGCCCCGTTTTGCGGCGTTCCCGGTCCATTCAGATCATAGAGGCTGACGGCAAGATACCGGGCTTGCCAGGGCGCCTCGAGATGGCGGGCGTTTTCGATCATGGCTTCGATGAGCTTGTAGTCGTGATAGCCGAGGTTGCGGTCCACCGTGTAATGCCGGCCGAGATCTCGGAAGTCGGCCTGCCCCCCGGTGCCCTGGAAATAGGCCAGTGCCTTGCGCGCAGCGACGTCACGGTCGGTGCCGATGGCGGCAAAGATCTCGCCGAGTTGCCGGTCCGGCTCGGCCGCGGAGTCCGCGGATTCCTCGGGCTCCAACCCGTCGATCCTCAAAGGGCGCACACCGCCGCCGAGCCGATCGCGGAACAGAGGCATGAAGGCGGCCGCCTGCAGCATCAGCATCCTGCGCGTCCGGTCGTCCCCGCTGCGGCGGTAGCCTTGATGCAGGGCTTCGGCGGTCGTGTTGGCGTGGATCGCGATGATGCCGGGTTGCCGCAGGAGCAGCTCGCCGGCGGCGAGGATGATCGCCATCCAGAGGGTCTGCGGGTCGACGCCCTGCCTAAGCGCTGCGGCGCTCGCCCGAGCGGTGTCCGTAGCGCCACCCTCTCGGAAGGTGGCGAGCAGATCCGGGAGCGCCGTCGGCTCCGGCGTCCCCGTCTGCCAGTCCGATGGGAAGGTATCGGCGAGCTTGAGATTCTCCCGCCAAGGTCGATCGGCAGCCAGATCGCTTTGCGCGGGGTTGGGCTCGTCGGTGTGGTTCTGCAGGGCGTAGGTCAAGGATCGCAAAAGGGGCTCGGCACCCGACCAACCCGGGGTCTGCAACAACCGATAGCAGTTGGTCGCCGCGATGGCCTTGTGTCCGATGCTGCGGAAATCGCGTGCGGCATAACGAAACAGCAGATCGAACAGGCGCTCCTTCCGAACCGCTCGGTAGAGTCCGACGACGGCCCTATCCGCCGCCTCGGGATCCCAGCGCTCCATCGCGGAGACGAATGCGTCCTCGGCCTGCTCCGGCGGTGGCACGCGATCCCTGTCGATCGGATCCATTCGCCAACCGGTCTGACGCGCCTCGGTCGCCTGACTGGCCTTGAGCACGTCGGCCGCCCACAGCAGCGACGGCCAGCGATCCTCATCGCGACCCTCCGTGACGGTGCGCTGCACGGCATGCAGCATCATGAAGGCGTGGTACTTGAATCCCACCACCGGGTAGGGCGAGACGACGCGGGCCGCGGCCTCGGCGATGGCGGCGAGCATCTCCTGATATCCGAGTCCGGCACGGATCTGTTTCACCAAATGCTCGGGGAGGCGCTCGCGATCGGAGTCCAGCAGCAGCGAGACCAGCGCCTCATGTGGAATACCGGCGCTCGGTCCGGCGCCGCCGGTTGTCTCCATGGCTTGCGCAACGCGTCCGGACGTCAATGTCGTCGCCAAGGTGCCGATCAGGAATGTCCGTCGATTGGTCGTCATGCGGGATCACCTCGCGTTTGAGGGTGCTGACTGCGGATGTCGTCTAAAGCCTCGTCGCGCCGATTCGGACCACCTCTGTGCTCAGGTCACGCCGTCCGGCGTTAAGCTCAACGGCGAAACGGGCCATTCGGTCGCGCATTGGTCGGCAAGGGATGGCGAGGCGTTCTCAGTGTCATCCACATCCGACAACGGCGGGCGGATTTGGATCGCCTCGGGTCCCGCTTGAGGCCCGGCACGACGGCGGTTCATGTGTCGACCTGTGCTGCGATCGCCGAGCGTTTCGGCGTGTACGACGGCCCGCACTCGCCGCGGCGCCCGGCTGACAAGGCGGCCGGATCGAAAGCGCCAGGGGACATCCGGCGCCGTTGCGGTTCAAACCGAAATGGGTCCATTCTCGGACCCGACCGACCGAAACGGAGGAGACACCCCGATGCCATTGCAATCGATCAACCCCTACACCGGCGAGCCCCTGGAGCAGATCGAGAGGATCGACGAGACCGCACTGGAAGCCGCGCTCGACGCGGCAGCGCGGGCCGCATCGACGTGGGGAGCCCGGCCTATCGCCGAACGCGCGCACCTGCTGCATGAGGTCGCCGGGCTCCTCCGCACGCGAACGCGGGATTTGGCCCGTTGGATGAGCTTGGAGATGGGCAAGCTGATCGGCGAGGCCGAGGCCGAAATCGGCAAGTGCGCACTGGTCTGCGACTACTATGCCGAGAACGCCGAACGACTGCTCGCCGACGAGTCGATCGCCTCCGATGCCTCGCGCAGCATGGTCGTCCATCAGCCGCTGGGCCCCCTGCTCGCCGTGATGCCGTGGAACTTCCCGTTCTGGCAGGTGTTTCGCTGCGCCGCACCCGCAATCGCGGCGGGTAATCCGGTCCTGCTCAAGCATGCCTCGAACGTCCCGCGCTGCGCCTTGGAGATCGAACGACTGTTCGAGGACGCGGGCGCCCCGGACGGGGTCTTCAGCACACTGCTGATCGACGCCCGCCGCGCGGAGGGTGTCGTCGCCGACCCGCGCGTCCGCGGCGTAAGCCTCACCGGCAGCGACGCTGCGGGCCGACGGGTCGCGTCCATCGCCGGCGAGAACCTGAAGCGGACGGTGCTCGAACTCGGCGGGTCCGACGCCTTCGTGGTACTGGAAGACGCCGACCTCGACGAGGCCGTCGCGACCGCCGTGCGCTCGCGTTTCATGAACGCCGGCCAGAGCTGCATCGCAGCCAAGCGATTCATCGTCGTCGACGCGATCGCCGAGACGTTCGTCACTCGCCTGCGCACCGCGATCGAGGCGCTGGTTCCGGGTGATCCCATGGATCCGAAGACGACCTTGGCACCGCTCGCGCGAGCGGATCTTCGCGACACACTCCATGAGCAAGTGGTGGCAAGCCTCGACGCCGGGGCACGCCTGATCCTCGGCGGACGGCCCTTGGACCGCCCGGGCTGGTTCTACGCGGCGACCTTGCTCGATGCCGTTGGACCCGGCATGCCGGCCTACGACGACGAGCTGTTCGGTCCCGTAGCGGCCGTCCTGCGCGCGGCCGACGAGGGCGAGGCGCTCGAGATCGCCAACGACACCCGGTTCGGTCTCGGCGGCAGCGTCTGGACCCGCGACAGCGGTCGCGGCGAGCGCTTTGCACGCCGGATGGCATGCGGATGCGCCTTCGTCAACGGACTGGTCAAGAGCGACCCTCGCCTGCCCTTCGGCGGGATCAAGGAGTCGGGCTACGGGCGCGAACTCGGTGCCCCGGGCATCCACGAGTTCGTCAACGCCAAGACCTTGTGGATCCGCTAGGAAGCTGTCGAATCGGGGAGTGCCCGGCCTACTCAAAACCCTTGTGCTCCCCGGGACCAACCCATGACACGCGTCGTTGTCTCGGTACCTGCCATGGGCTACGTTTGCCACCTCCTACGGTTTCCCGGAGCCTCTCGTGACCGCCAAGCACGCCTTTCATCCCGAGTACATCACGGACGCCAACGGACATCGCAAGGCCGTCGTGTTGCCGATCGAAGAATACGAGTCGCTGATCGAGGATCTCGCGGACTTGGCCATCGTCGCCGAGCGCCGCGGTGAGCCAACCCTTTCCCACGAGGCAGTCATGGATGAGTTGGAACGCGATGGCCTCCTATCGGATTGAGTGGAAGGAGTCCGCGCGCAAGGAGAGCAAGCACATCGAGTGCGGCAACCTTCCGCGCATTCTCGAGGCTGTTATGTTCCTCGGTGTCAACCCATGACCGGACGGTTGCCGCAAACTGGCCGGCACTTCAATGACCTATCGGATACGAGTAGGACAGTATCGCGTGGTGTACAGGATCGAAGACGACCGCCTGATCGTTGAAAACCTCCGCGTGGGCCACCGGAGCTCCGTCTATCGAGCCTGACTCCCTCGCGGTGAGGGATTACGAAATCCTTACAGGTCCCGCGCAAGCGCGATTCGGAGTAGTCTGGCCATGGCGACAACCCAATCCAGAGACGCAGGATTACAAGACCTGACCCTGGCGTCTTTGATCGACTCGATGTCAGCGAGGCGGCCGGGGCCGCTGGCAAGACCCTCGGCCCAGAGTCGTCGCATTTCCTCCACGTCATCGTGCCGAAGCGCGCGCCTTTTCTCCCTCTCGCGCAGGGCCTCCAGAACGACATCGCTATTGCTCGCGTATTCGCCGCTCTCGAC
>NZ_JAABRP010000167.1 GCF_011390875.1 Thiocapsa sp. | reverse complement strand
GACAGCAGAGCGCAGCGAAACCCATCCTCCCCGCTCCGACATCTCGGTTCCGGCACAGGTCGAGCGCGGCGAAGCCCATCTTCTACGCACCGCCGCCCGCGTCTGGTGCTTCAGTTGTGAGGATGGGCTTCGCTGCGCTCTACCCATCCTACGTTTCCGCGTTGGACACCAGGCTGTCGCGCAGGAAGCGGAAGAGCTTGCGCGGTGCGTCGGGCCGGCCGCGCTCTTGATCGCGCTGCGCGGCGCGGATCAGCGTGCGCAGCTGTTGCCGGTCGACATCCGGACATGCGTCGATGAATTCGCTCAACGCGCCCTCGTCATCGGCGATGAGTCGCTCGCGCCAGCGTTCCAGCGCATGCAGTTGCGCGGCTGCCTCGCGCTCGCGAGACTCGGCCTGGTCGACCAGGGCGTGGACCGCGGCCATGTCTTCGCGTTCCAACAGGTTGGCGATGCGCTTCCAGTGGCGCCCGCGGGCACGGATATCCTTGATCCGGGGCGTCTCGTCCAAGGCGGCCCAGGTCGCAGCGCTCAGGTTCAGACGCTCCAGCTCGGCCCGAGGCATCCCGGCCATACGCTCGGCCAATGCATGAAGGGCCAGCTTCTCGCGCTTGAGCTGACTCTTGCTCGGGCCGCGCTCTTCGTCCTGATAGTCGTCGTCGATCGTATCGTTCATCCCGAAATCCAAGTCTGCGGTTCGACAGTCGTCATGCGGCCGGCTCCAGATGCTCGAGGATTAACTGTGCAGAGCGGGTGCCTCGGTAGTCGTTGACGTCTAAGCGGTAGGCGAGCCTGACGGCGCCGCCGGCCTCCGAGATCTGCTCGCCCAGGTTGAAGCCGATGGCCTCGATGGGCGCATCCTCGGCCGCGGATCCGCCAAGCCGGAGCTTAAGATGACGCTCGCCCACTAGCCGTGCGCTCAAGACATCGAACGTGCCGTCGAAACAGGGTTCCGGGAAGCCCTTGCCCCAAGGACCGGCGACGCGCAGCGTCTCGGCGGTCTCCAGGGTCATGAGCCGCTGCGGAAGCGCGCCGTCCGATGCGATCTCCGGCTGCGGCGGCCGGTCGCCGACCACCTCGCGCACGGCCTCCGCGAAGGCCTCGCGGAAGCGGGGCAATGCCTCCGGGCGAATACTCAAGCCCGCGGCCATCGCGTGACCTCCGAAACGTTCGATCAAGCCCGGATCCCGGCGATCCACCAGTGCGATCAGGTCTCGGACATGGACCCCATCGACAGAACGAGCCGAGCCGCGCAGAAACCCGTCGCCGCCGTTCGCAAAGGCAATCACGGGGCGATGATACCGCTCGCGGATCCGCGCCGCGACGATCCCCGAAACACCCTGGTGCCAATCTTCGCCGAACAGACAGAGACCGGGCGGCAGTGTCGCGCCGTCCAGACACAGGCGCGAGAGCGAGGACTCGGCCGCGTCCTTCATGTCGCCTTCGATCTCGCGACGTCGGCGGTTCAGCGCGTCGAGCCTTGCCGCAAGATCCGCGGCGACCTGCGGGTCGTCGGTCAGCAAACATTCGACACCCACCGACATGTCCTCGATCCGACCCGCCGCGTTGAGTCGGGGTGCGGCGACGAAGGCCAGATCGGTGGCCGTCGCCCGGCTCGGGTCCCTGCCGCCGATCGTCAGCAATGCGCGTACGCCCGGACTGCACCGCCCGGCACGGATGCGTCTGAGCCCCTGCTCGACCAGGATCCGATTGTTGCGGTCCAGGGTCACCACGTCCGCGACCGTGCCCAAGGCGACCAGATCCAGCAGATCCGCGAGGTTGGGCTCCGCTCGCGCTGCGCCGAACCAGCCCTGCTCGCGCAAACGGGCACGCGCGGCCACCAGCAGATAGAAGACGACGCCGACACCGGCAAGGTGCTTGCTCGGAAAGGCGCAGCCCGGCTGATTGGGGTTGAGGATCGCGGCGGCGTCCGGGAGCCGCTCGCCGGGCAGATGATGATCCGTCACCAGGACCGGGATGCCCAGCTCCGCGGCCCGCGCAACCCCGGCGAGACTGGCGATGCCGTTGTCGACCGTGATCAGCAGATCCGGTCGGCGCGGTGCCGCTGCATCCACCACCGCCGGACTCAGGCCGTAGCCGAACGCGAACCGGCTCGGGATCAGATAGGAGACCTGCGCTGCCCCCAGGCTGCGCAGACCCCGGACCGCCAGTGCGCCGCCGGTCGCACCGTCGGCGTCATAGTCCGAGACGATCAGCAGATGGCCTCTGCCGCGGATGTAATGCACCAGCAACTCGACCGCCTCGTCGATGCCGCGCAGCGCGCCTGCCGGGTGGAGCGCCGAGAGTCCGGGCGCAGCCTCTTCGGCATCCTCGATGCCGCGATGCGAATAGAGTTTGGAGAGCAGCTCGGCCGGTGTGCGGGCGGCGGCGAGCGCCGCGGCACTCGCCGCGCGTCGAATGATAGGGCGCGACATCAGTCCAACACCGGCAAGGGGACATGCAGCGCCGCGACGACGGCGCGCAGCAGCTCGATCTCCGTCCGGTTGATCCCGGCGTGCTTCAGGGTCGCGATGAGTGCGCGTAGCAGGCGTTGCTTGTCCTCCATGCGCAGCCGATCGAGCCGGGCAAGCGCCCGGTCGAGACGATCCGGCCAGTCGTTCGCTCCGATCGGAGTCAACTCGCGCGGACGCATCCCGAGCGACGCCAGACCGGCGGCGAAGGCGGTCCGCGCGGCGCGCTGATCCGGGTTGCCGTGCACCGCCAGGATGACCAGCAGATCGCGGATCGCATCTTCGCAGCCGGAGATGCGCGCGGTTCCGGCGCCGTGCGCATCGGTCGGGGCGATGGTGTCTTGGATCTGCTGCGCGAGCAGGCGTGCAAGGACATACTCGAAGACATCGATGCGCCCGTCGGCATGGATCAGCCGATCGAGCAGGTCCATCAGTCGCGTCAGCTCGGTCTGCGGACGACGGCGCAGGGTCGGGAAGGCGATCTCGAGCAGGGGGATGCGAAGATCCGCGGCCAGGCTCGGAACTGCGGAGAGAAGCGTGCTGACCTGACGCTCGTGCGCGCTGCCGAGTGTCTCGGCGACGATCAAAAGCTGATGCTCGCGGACCTCGGGGTCCGGGTCGATCAAGAGATAGCAAACAACCGTCATCACCCACTCGGTGGAGCGGGCGGCGCGTGCAAGCGGTTCCGGGATCGCCCTGTTCAGTCGAGCCGCGACCTGGATCTGTGCCGTATCGGGCCGACCGATCGCGCCGACGATGCGATCGGCATCGAGGCTCGACGCGCTCGGTCGACCTTCGACGGCCGGCCGGGGCTCGGCCATCGAGGCGACGACGCCCGCTTCGCTCGGCGCCGCCGGGGTCTGCATCGTCCGCATCGTCTCGAGCTCCGCCGGGTCGAAACCCGGCTCGATCGCGCGAATGCGATCCGCGATCGGCGGATGTGTGGCCAAGACCCGACGCGTCAGCCCCGAAGCGAAGAGCATGTGCCCGATTTCCTCACTGTCGGCCGCGAGCGCCGACCCGGCCTGCGCCGAGCCGATCTTTTTCAGGGCGCCCGCGATCCCCTCCGGCTCGCGGGTGAACTGAACGGCCGAGGCGTCGGCCAAGAACTCGCGTTGACGCGATACCGATGCCCGGATCAATCGGCCGAAGAAGAGCCCGATATAGCCGGTCGCGACCAGGGCGAGACCGATCATCGCGATCGCGGCCGTGTGCTTGCTGGCCCGGCCATGCCGCACCGAGAGCATGAGTCGGCCGATGATGGCCAGCACCAGGATCCCGAACAAGATCCCGATCAGCCGAATGTTGAGCCGCATGTCGCCGTTGAGGATGTGCGAGAACTCATGGGCGACAACACCTTGAAGCTCGGAGCGGTTCAGTGTCCGCAGCGCACCCCGGGTCACCGCGATGGCCGCATCGGCCGGCGAATAACCGGCGGCGAAGGCATTGATGCCGTCCTCTTCCTCGAGCACGTAGATCTGAGGCACCGGCACGCCGGCGGCGATGGCCATCTCCTCGACCACGTTTCGCAAGCGCTGCAGCTGCGGATCCGTCGTATCCGCATTGACCATCACCCCACCGAGCCCGCGCGCCACCGCCCCGCCGCCGTTGCGCAGCGTGAGGATGCGAAACAGGCTGGCGAGACCGATGGCCCCCGCGGTCAGCACGGAGACCCAGATGAGCAGCGGGAGGCTTTCGCGAAACGCGTCAGGAGAGAGTTCCGGGGAGAACACGACCCCCTCCGGATCCGAGCCAAACCCCAGGAAGGCGAGCGCGACCAGGTCGACCACCGCCACGATGCTGATCACCGCGAGGACGAACAGCACCACAAGCAGACGCGTGCGTCGACGGGCCCGGTCCTGATGCGCAAAGAAGTCCAATTAAACTGCGTCCTCTGTGTTCATGCGGGGGTTTCGCTCGGGTTCGATCTCGGAGACGATCTGCCGGCGTCGGCGTCGACGCAGTTTAAGTCTTTAAAAAAATATAAAAATATCCTGAACCGCGCCCCGCTGCGCTTTTGGATCACGGAGAGGTAGGCCCTGAACGCAATCCTTCCAAATACCCACAAGCGCGGTTCAGAAGGTGACTGTGACGGCCTCGCGTTTCTCCGGCGCATCGATCTCCAACAACTGCGCGGCCGTGAATCCGAAGCGCTGCGCGATCAGGTTGTTCGGGAAGACCTCGCGCAGGTTGTTGTAGCCCATGACCGCGTCGTTGAAGGCTTGGCGCGCGAAGGCCACGCGGTTCTCGGTACTGACCAGCTCCTCGGAGAGCTGCATCATGTTCTGGTTGGCCTTAAGGTCGGGGTAGGCCTCGGAGAGCGCGAACAGCTTACCGAGTGCGCCGGCCACGCCCATCTCCGCTTGGGCCAGCATCGCCACCGCGGCGCCGTCGCTCGGGTCGGCCGCGACCTGCTTGAGGCTGCCGACCGCTTGGTTGCGGGCCTGGATGACGGCCTCGAGCGTCTCGCGCTCGTGGGTCATGTAGCGCTCGGCGACCTTGACCAGATTCGGGATGAGGTCATAGCGACGCGTGAGCTGGACATCGATCTGAGCGAAGGCGTTCTTGTAGCGGTTGCGTCCGGCAATCAGGCGGTTGTAGATGACGACGACAAGAATCGCGGCCAGTATGATCAGGCCAAGCAATGTCCATCCCATCGGTGTTCCCCCTCGATGATGACTGTTCCCAGTGCCCGGCAGTCGCCGGGAGCCGTGTTCGACCGAAGCCGGCGCGCGGCCTTCGGCATTGCGGCGGAAGGCTAACATACTCCCGCGGGGTAAGCAGGGGCGGGCAAGCAGGTGTCGAGCCCGCTCGCGCACAGCGGACCGACGCAGCCGCATCGCGGCGGGTTGCCGATGCGGGTCGAGGGAGTACCATTGCGTTCATGCGTCAAAGGCGAACGCCTTGATTCACGTTTCGGTTGTTTTTGAATCTTTTCTAAACCGCGCCAGTTCCGGCGGCCGTCGATGTCGCCGAGGCTGATCCAATCCAAAAACATCGCATACCGCACTGGGCGCGGTTTAAGGAGCTTCCCTCTTGCTTGAAGTGATGTATGCCGGCGGTTGGCTGATGGTGCCGATCGTCGCCTGCTCGATCATCGCCACCGCCGTCGTCATCGAGCGTGGCTGGACGCTGCGCCGCTCTCGGATCATGCCGGCGAATCTGGTGACCCGAATCTGGGAGTGGCACCGTCGGGGCGAGCTGACCGATGCGCGCATCGAGGAGATCCGCACCGGCTCCCCGCTCGGGCGTCTGCTTGCGTCCGGACTCATCAACCGCAACCACTCGCGCGAGATCATGAAGGAGGCGATCGAGGACACGGGCCGTCAGGTGGTGGCGGAGCTGGAGCGTTTTCTGAGCAGTCTGGGGACGATCGCCTCGGTGGCCCCGCTGCTGGGGCTCTTGGGAACGGTTCTCGGGATGATCGATGTCTTCGGCGTTATTATGGACGCCGGTGTCGGCAATGCCGCGATGCTCGCCGGCGGGATCTCCAAGGCGCTGATCACGACGGCTGCCGGTCTATCGGTGGCCATCCCGGCGCTGATGTTCCACCGCTTCTTCGACAACAAGGTTGCACGGCTTGCACTCGACATGGAGGAGCAATCGCTGCGGCTCGTGGAGGTGATGAAGGGCGAGCGCGAGGCCGGCGAGGTCACCGCGTGAATCTGCGTCCGCACCGGCGCGAGCCGGCCGACATCAATCTCACCCCGCTGATCGATGTCGTCTTTCTCTTGCTGATCTTCTTTATGGTCTCCACCACCTTCAAGGACGAGGCGCGGCTGCGCGTGCAGTTGCCCGAGGCCCAAGGCGAGGAGATCCCGGCCGAAGAACCCGAGATGATCCGGCTCGTCATCGATCGGAGCGGGTCCTTCAATGTAGACGATCGGGCCGTGGTCGATCGCGAGACCGAGACCCTGGTCGAGGTCTTGAAGGAACGTCTCGGTGAGCGGGAGCCTTTGCCCGTGCTGATTCAGGCCGATGCGCAAACGCCGCATCAGGCGGTGATGACAGCGCTCGATGCGGCCAGTCAAGTGGGTCTGGTGCAGATCGCCTTCGCGGCGACCCGCGCTGCGCAGGCCGATTCCGATGCTGACCCGCCGTCGGCCGGCTCATCCGCCGGGCCATCCGCCCCGCCATCCAAAGCAGAGGTCGCGGAATGACCGATGACGCAATCCGACCCGAGGTCGAGGCCGGCCCCATCTATCGCCGGCTGCTCGGCTACGTCAAACCCTACTGGCGGATGTTCACTGTCTCCATCGTCGCCATGATCGCCTTTGCCGCGACCGAGCCGCTCTTCGCGGCCATGATGCAGCCGCTGATCGACGGCAGCTTCGTGGACCGCAACGAGGAGATCGTGCGCCTCATGCCGTTCGTGTTGGTTGTGCTCTTCGTGTTTCGCGGGATCGCCGGCTTCATCAACAACTATTGTCTGAGCTGGGTCGGGCGGCGCGTGGTCGCGGATCTGCGCCAAAAGATGTTCGAGCACCTGCTGCGTGCCCCGACCCGCTATTACGACAATCAGGGCTCGGGTCACATCCTCGCGAAGCTGACCTACAACGTCGAAAACGTCGCCACTGCGGCCACTTCGGCGATCACGACCTTGGTCCGCGACGGCTTCACCGTCATCGGCCTCATGGCCTACATGCTCTATCTGAACGCGGCCCTGTCGGCGATCTTCCTGGTGATCGGCCCGCTCATGGCGGGCGCGGTCAAATACGCGACCAAGCGTTTTCGCCGCCACAGCCGTCGCATCCAGGATCGGGTCGGCGCCTTGACCCAGGTTGCGCAGGAGGCGATCGAGGCCCATCGGGTGGTCAAGGCGTTCGGCGGTCAACCGCTCGAGGCGCGTCGCTTCAGTGCCATCAACGAGAAGACCCGCTCGCTGCAGATGAAGATGATCGCGACCGAGGCGGCGAGCGTGCCGTTGGTTCAGTTGATCTCGGCCGTGGCGATCGCCGTCATCGTCTATCTCTCCACGATGCAGGGGCTGAAGGAAGACATCTCGGTCGGGACCTTCATGTCCTTTGTGGTCGCCATGGGTCTGCTCCTGCCCCCGGTGAAGCGTCTGACCTCGGTCAACGCCCATCTGCAGCGCGGCATCATCGCCGCCCAGAGTCTGTTCGAGCTGTTGGATGCGGAGGAGGAGCGGGATCAGGGACGGCGGACCCTGGAACGTGCCGAGGGGCGCGTCGAGTATCGCGGCGTCACTCATGTCTACTCGCCCGACAAGCCGCCGGCGATCCAGGAACTCGACCTGGTCATCGCACCCGGCGAGCGGGTCGCGCTGGTCGGGCGTTCGGGCAGCGGCAAGAGTACGGTCGCAAGCCTGCTGCCGCGCTTCTACGATGCGACCGTCGGCGAGATCCTGGTCGACGGGATCCCGATCGGCGAGCTGACCTTGGCCAGTCTCCGCGCCCAGATCTCGCTGGTCAGTCAGGACGTGGTGCTCTTCAACGACAGCATCGCCAACAACATCGCCTATGGTCAGGCCGAACCGCCGAGCCGCGAGACGCTCGAGCGCGTCGCCGTGAACGCCCACGCGCTCGACTTCATCCAGGCCCTGCCCGAGGGCTTTGATACACGTATCGGCGATCGCGGCGTCATGCTCTCGGGCGGGCAGCGCCAGCGTCTCGCGATCGCCCGTGCCATGCTCAAAGACGCCCCGATACTCATCCTGGACGAGGCGACCTCCGCGCTCGACACCGAGTCCGAGCGCCATATCCAGGCCGCCCTGCATGAGTTGATGGCGAACCGGACGACACTCATGATCGCCCATCGGCTCTCCACCATCGAGAATGCCGACCGCATCCTGGTGATGGACAACGGACGCGTCGTCGAGCAGGGCACCCACCTCGAATTGCTGGCGCAGGACGGCTATTACGCCCGGCTGCACCGCCTCCAATTCCACGATGCCGGCGAGCCCCCGGCCGCGTCTTGAACCGCGCCCGGCGGGGTCTGCGATGTTTTGGGATGGGATCGGCCCCGGCAGGCGTGACGAGCGCTGGAGTCGGCGCGGTTCAAGAGATTAAAACTATTGAATTTTAAACCGCGTCTTACCGAGATCGAGGACATTTCCAAAGCCCAATGCAAAAGGAACATGACGCATGTCACTCTGGACGCGGTGTAGGTTGTGCTGACGCCAGGAAGCACAACCCGCTCGGCGCTGCGTCGAGCCTCCCGCGCCTCGACACACCCGAGAGGGGAGGGGAGCCGAAGTAGTGGACCCGAACCCGATCTGGTACGGCCGTCATCCGCTCGGTCTCATCCTCGCGCCGCTCTCCTGGCTCTACTGTTTGGTGGTCCAACTGCGCCGCCTAGGCTATCGCAAAGGCTGGCTCGCGAGTCGGCACCTGTCGGTGCCTGTCGTGGTGGTCGGCAACCTCACCGTCGGCGGGACCGGCAAGACCCCGGCCGTTCTAAAGCTCGCGGAGCTGCTGCGGGCGCGTGGTTGGATGCCAGGAATCATCACCAGAGGATATGGCGGAGGCGGCCCGGTTGCGCCGCGCCGGGTCTCTCCTGAAAGCGAGCCTGCCGATGTCGGGGACGAGCCGGTGCTGCTGGCGCGTCGCAGCGGCTGCCCAGTCGTCGCCGGACGAGATCGTGTTGCCGCCGGTGCGCTTGCACTGTCTCGGGGCGATATAGACATCCTGCTCGCCGACGACGGGCTCCAGCACTATCGCTTGGCCCGAGACATCGAGATTGCTCTCATCGACGGTGAGCGCAGCTTGGGCAACGGGCGCTGCCTGCCCGCCGGGCCGTTGCGCGAGCCACGCGGGCGTCTGGCCAAGGTCGATCTGGTGCTGACCAACGGCGGCGGCTCGGGTGACGGGTACCGCATGCGGCTGATTCCGGGTGCGGCGGTTAACCTTCGTGACCCCGCCGTCTCCAAGCCGATCGCCGACTTCATCGGGCGGCCCGTCTTTGCGGTCGCGGCGATCGGCAACCCCGAGCGCTTCTTTGCCATGCTGCGCGCTCTGGGTCTCGAGGTCGAGGGCCTTGCCTACCCGGATCACTATCCCTTTGCACCGTCGGATCTCGCGGCTTGGCCGCCCGGCCCGGTGCTCATGACCGAGAAGGACGCCGTGAAGTGCGCGCGCTTTGCCGGCGAGGATCACTGGTTTCTGCCCGTGCAGGCCGAGTTGGATACGGCCTTCGTCGAGGCATTCTTTCGCACGCTGGAGGCATCGACCCATGTCCGCCCGAGAGACGTCCGATAAACCCCTAGGATTCAAAGTCGTTATCCCCGCACGCTACGGTTCGACGCGCCTTCCGGGCAAACCCCTGTTGCCGATCGCCGGCAAGCCGATGATCCAACATGTCGTGGAACGCGCGCGCGAGAGCGCTGCCGACGAGATCCTGGTCGCGACCGACGACCCACGCATTGCCGAGGTCTGTCACGGCTTCGGAGCCGAGGTGGTCATGACCGGCAGCGCGCACCGCAGCGGATCGGAGCGCATCACCGAGGTGATCGAGCTGCGCGGTTGGGACGACGACGTGGTTGTGGTCAACCTGCAGGGCGACGAGCCGGCGATGCCGGCGGCCTTGCTGGATCAGGTCGCGAGCGACCTGGCGGGTATCGCCGATCTTGGCATGTCCACACTGGCCGCGCCGATCTCGAACCGCGCGACCCTCTTCGATCCCCATGTCGTCAAGGTGGTCACGGATATGAAGGGCTACGCGCTCTATTTCTCCCGCGCCCCGATGCCCTGGCACCGCGACGAGTTTCTCGCCAACCGCTCCGAGCTGCCGACATCGGTCCCTTTTCTCCGCCACATCGGGCTCTACGCCTACCGCGTCGGCTTCCTCAAGCGCTATCTCGACTGGGCGCCTTCGCCCCTGGAGATGGCGGAGTCGCTGGAGCAGCTGCGCGTGCTTTGGTACGGCGAGCGCATCCATGTCGCGATCGCGGAGTCCGAGCCGGGGCCGGGTGTCGATACGGCCTCCGATCTGGCCAAGGCCGAGCGGCTGCTGGCGTAAACCGCCCCCGACAAGCGCCTAAGGGACGATTCCATCCAAAAACAGCGCATACCGCGCTGGGCGCGGTTTAGGCCCGGAGCGTCGACTCGAGGCAGTCCATGAGGTCTTGCATCTCGAGCGTGAGCGCGCCTTCGACCGGGTCGAGGATTCTGACCTGCAGGATCGCGTTGGCGCGATGGCTGGCGCGACCGTATTGGTCCATCTGGATCGGAGGGCGGGCGAGATCCGATTCCAGCACCGCGAGTCCCTCGCCGGGCAGGATGTCGATCAGGCGCCAGACCTGCCCGTCATACTCGCAGCGATGGCCGAGCAGCGTTCTGAGCCGTTGCAGCAATGCGGTATCGATGACGTGGGTCTTTGCCATTTCGGCTCCTGCTGTTGAACGAGCGAGAACGTCACGCCTGCGCGCTCCCGAATACACCAACATTGCAGTCGAAAGTGAATTTTCACCCGGGCAAAAAAAACCCCGCTGACGCGGGGCGAATCACCACTGAGGAGGTCAGAGAACGAAACCGAAGAACGGAAGCGTCGTCTTATCTCTACTAATGCAGAACGGATGCCAATTTTCTGTTTCGAGCCTTGACCTCATCGAAACAATAGGTTGCGAAGACGCGATCCGGTGGAGTCGATGATGGGAGCCCAGCCATGCACAGGTTTCAGACGGTCGAAGACCCCTTCCGCACTGCAACGGTGCGACATCTGCGACAAATGGCCTGTTTCTTTGTCGTCATCGCAACACTGTGGGTGGCCATGCCGGCCGCTGCCGAGACGGATGCGATGCGCGTGCAGGGGACCCAATCCCAACGGGCCGCCGCCGGCTGGTTGAGATTGCAGCAGGATCAACGTGTGGCGAGACAGCAGGCCGGCCCGCTGTCGCCCCCCGAAGCGGCTCGGCAGCAGTCACGCGAGTGGAACGAGGCGATCCGTTACCGCGAGCTTCTTCAGCAGCAGAATCGCGCCGTCGACTCGGCCCGTCGGCAGGATCGGCTGGCGCCCCGAACCGGGGCGGGTGTCATGCCGGACGGTCGGGCCGGTCAGATACGGATGCAGGGTCAATTAATGGAGTTGGAGGCGCAACAGCAGAGCCAGCGCCTGCAGATGCAGATGGACCGGGCGCGGCGGAGTCAACCGGCGCAGGGCCGGTTCGGTCGAGGCTCGATTGGCCGGTAAGGTACGGCCCTCGTTCATCTCAAGGGCCAGAAGCGACGAAGGCGATCGTCGCGAAGCGACAGCGCCCCCGGGATCGCCGACTTGCAGTCGTCTTCTTCCGCCGCCCCGACGGCCAATGAGGTCGAGCCCGAGGCGACGATCCCGGGAAGCGCACCGAAAGCGCTCGCACCTGACCGATGAACGCGGCCAAGGCACGCATTCGAGCGCC
>NZ_JAABRP010000166.1 GCF_011390875.1 Thiocapsa sp. | reverse complement strand
CACGGCCGGCGGCGCTCACCGCGCTGCGGACACTCACCCGAACGCATTGCCCCCGACGGCCGAGGATCGAACATGACAGACCCCCATGATTCCGTAGACAGGAAGGACCCCGGCGCTACGGACGATACGGGTATCTCGCCGCAGGCGCCCCTCCCCGAGGAGACCTCGGCGCGCCTGCGTCGACAGGCCGAGGGGCGCCTATCGACGTCCCACGTCCCGGCGCCCGGCGCGCTCGCGCCCGAGGAGGCCGAACGCCTGATCCACGAGCTGCGCGTGCATCAGATCGAGCTCGAGCTGCAGAACGACGAGCTGCTGCGCACTCAGGAGGCGCTGGAGACCGCCCGGTCACGCTACTTCGATCTCTACGATTTGGCCCCGATCGGCTATGTGACACTGACCGACGAGGGCATGATCCGGGAGGCCAACCTCGCCGCCTCCGCCCTGCTCGAGACCCCGCGTGTCGCCCTGGTCGGCCGTCCAATCACCCGCTTCATCCTGCCGGAGGATCAAGACATCCTCTACCGGTGCCGGCATCGGCTCCGGACCATGCGCGAGCCCCAGACCTGCGAGCTGCGGCTGCGCACGACGCAGGGCGTCGCGCGCTGGGTCCGTCTCGACGGCTGTCTCGAGCCGCATCGGACAGACACCGGCCACTGGCGGGCCACCCTGAGCGACATCACGGAGAGCAAAGCGGGCGAGCAGCGGCTGCTCGACGTCCAAGCACGGTTGCATCGGGTGGCCGGGATCGCCGAGATCAGCTTCCTGGAGTGGCATCCGCGCACCGACGCCATCGTCCTGCCGCCCGAGCACACCCCGACAAGCGATGCGCGGAACGCCGCGTCGCCGCAAAGCTTGGACGCTTGGCTGGCCCGGCTGCATCCCGAGGATCGCGAGCCTGTGCGTGCCGCCTTGACGCATTTCGCCACCGATCGCGAGGCGTCTCGTGAAATCCATTACCGCCAACGCAGCGAGAACGGAGACGACCTCTGGTTCGCGGCCTATCTGGAGCCGATCACGGATGACCTGGGCCGGCTCGAGCGAGTCCTGATCGTTCACCGAGACGTTACCCAACGCAAGGAGCTCGAAGCGCGTGCATTGCACCTGGTGCAGCACGACCCCTTGACCGGGTTGCCCGGCCGGAGCTTGCTCCACCCGTTGGCCGCGCAGATGCTTGCCGGTGCCGGGCGCGCGGGTCGACGCTTGGCGGTCTTGTTCGTGGACTTGGACGGGTTCAAGGCCATCAACGACAACTACGGACACGCCGCCGGCGACGAGGTGCTGCGGCAGACCGCGCAACGGCTGAGGGAGTCCTTCCGCGCCGACGACCTGGTGGCCCGACTCGGCGGCGACGAGTTCGTGATCGTCCTGGCCAACATTCTGAACGAAGACGACGCCGCGAGCGCCGCCGGCACGGCCATCGCGTCGCTCGCGCGCCCTTACCCGGTCGGGGAGCAGGAGTTGACCTCTCTGCCAAGCATCGGGATCAGCCTCTATCCGGACGACGCCACGACCGTCGAGGGCCTGATCAAGTGCGCGGATTTGGCCATGTACCACGCCAAGCAGGTCAGTCCGGGGCAGTTTCAGTTCGTCACGGCCGCGCTCGAGCGCCAGTCGGAAGCCGTCGTGGCCCTCAAGGCCGGCCTGCGCGAGGCGGTGTCGCATAACGGGTTTCGACTCCTCTACCAACCGGCGATCGATCTGCGCAGCGGCGCCGTCATCGGGGTCGAAGCGCTGCTGCGGTGGCCGCAAGCCGACGGCAGCGAGATCGTACCCCTGGTGTTCCTTCCGATCGCCGAATCGACCGGACTCATTCACGACCTCGGTGCCTGGGTGCTCCAAGAGGTCTTGCGCCAGCACCGCGTTTGGCAGACCGAGGGATTGCCGCCGATCGCCGTCACGGTGAACGTCTCGGCGCGCCAGTTCCGCCATCAGTCGTTCCTGCAGCGCATCACGGACGCGCTTCGGAACGGCGGCGTCGACCCGGCCCTGGTGTCGCTGGCACTGGGCGAGGCCACATTGCTGCAGGACACCTCCGCATCGCGCCGTCTCCTGGACAAGCTGCATGCGCTCGGGGTGCGGGTGGCCCTGGACGACTTCGGCCTCGGGTCCTCGTGCCTCGGCCACATCGAAGACCTGCCGTTGGACGCTCTGGAGATCAACAGGACCCTGGTGCGGGGCTTGGACGGCGGCGCACGAGCACCGGCCATCGTCGAAACCATCGTGCGTCTCGGCCGCGCCCTGCAGATCAAGGTCACCGCGATCGGCGTCGAAACCGAGTCGGAGCTCCGCGCCGTGCGCGACCTCGGCTGCGATCGGGCACAGGGGTTCCACCTGGGCAAACCCATGACGGGGGACGAGCTGGCCGCCTGGTACCGGCGCCGGCCGCCCGCTCCCGGAAGCAACCCGACCCCTTCGCTCGGTTCACCGCCATGATGAGCGATTCGGCGAGTTCCGCTCATGGTCCGTGTCGAGAACACTCGCTCACACGCTTGTTTGAATTCCGCTATCTCGCCGCGCGTGATGAAAAAAGGACGCCGCGCCCACGCCGACGACTGCCCGTTGCGTATCGTTATCTTGGCCTTTTTCTTGCTTTTTCATTAGGCCATATCAATAAGTTAATCCATCTCGGCGCGGAATGATTTCACAGCTCGCGCAACACCCGACTGAGCAGCACTCTTTTCGCGAACCGAAGGTATTAAACGCAGCAAAGACGTCCCGAACAGCTATACTGAAGATGATGGAGCACACGGCAGACCGATCCGCCTCCAGGATGCGATGTGCGGGCTGCCTGGTCCTCGTGGTCCTGCAGGATCAGGAACCACGAATCGACTCAGCCATATCAACACAAAAGGTGATTTACATGAACTGGAATCAAGTCCAAGGCAACTGGAAACAATTCACCGGCAAGGTCAAGGAGAAATGGGGCGACATGACGGACGACGAGCTTGACCGCATCGCCGGAAAACGTGACGTTCTGGTCGGGCACATCCAGGAGAAATACGGCATTGCGCAGGAAGAAGCCGAAGAACAGGTCAAGGAGTGGGAGAAGACCAACAAGCTCGACGAGTGAGTCGAATCTCATACTTGAGCGTTCGGCCCCGCACGAAACTGCAACCGAGCAGCGTGCGGGGTCCGCCGCTCGCCCTAGAGGAGCAAGCACATGTCACTCGGCACGATTCTCATCGTCGTTCTAGTCCTAATCCTGATCGGTGTCATCCCGACCTGGTCACATAGTCGGTCGTGGGGTTACGCCCCCTCGGGCGTGATCGGTGCGATCCTCGTCATTCTGCTGATCCTACTGTTGTTGGGTCGACTCTGATCTCAGATGCCGTCGGTCGATTCGCCGCAAGCTGAGCCGCCCGACGGATCTGTCCCCTATCACCATTGAGAGAGGCACATGCTGTGATGAATGTATCCTATAAAGCTATTCTGATGTCGTCTTTACTCCTGGGCTTTGCACTGGGATCGGTCGGCTGCGAGCAAGAGGGTCCGGCCGAGAGGGCCGGGCAATCGGTCGATCGAACGGCCGAAAAGGCCGGTGACAAGATGGAGGAGGCCAAGGAGGCGGCTTCCGAGACGGCGGAGGAGGCAGGTGCCTATATCGACGACGCGGCGATCACCGCCAAGATCAAGGCTGACTTCCTGGCTGATCCTGCGCTGAAGGTGTTTCAGATCAGCGTCACGACGACCGACGGCGTGGTCACGCTCAGCGGTGAAGTCGACTCGCAGGCGAGTATCGACAGAAGCGAAGCAATCGCCCGCGGAGTCGAGAACGTCGCATCGGTGAAGAATGAGCTGGTGGTCAAGGCCGCCGAGTAACGTTGCGACTCCATCTGATCATCTGAAGGACCGAACCGCTCCTCGGAAAGCCCCGTGCTTCCGAGGGGCTCCGACACCCACGAGAGGAGACGCAGATGGACGCCGAAGTCAAAAAGAGATCACCGCAACTGAAGAATCGGGTCGTAAAGGTCGCCAAGTACTATCATCCGAGCACCTGGAGAGAGAAAGGACTCTGGTGGACGGCGGGCCTATTTCTGGTGACCTACTTAGTCGTCATGGTCATCTTGGGTGTCGTGTGGTCACGTTCGCCCGGATCGATTGATATCAATGAATACGCAATGCAGCTGGTCGAACAGGATTCCACCAAACTGGTGCCCGGAACCATGACCACCGCAGCGGCTATCGCGATTGCCGAGACCATCTTGAATAAACCCGGCGGCTATCTGACGAACGATATTGCGCCTCCGGGGATCTTCCTGGACAACATTCCGAATTGGGAATTCGGCGCCCTGACCGAGCTTCGCGATTTATCGCGTGCCCTGCGCAATGACTTCAGTCGGGCGCAGACGCAATCGGTGGAAGACGTGGATCTTCAGATCGCGGAGCCGAAGTTCAACTACGATTCTCAATCTTGGATCTTCCCGTCCTCCGAGGCGGAGTATCGCGACGGAGTCGCGGCTCTGCAGCGCTATATTGCGCGACTCGCCGACGATAAAAAAGGCGATGGTCAATTCTTCGCCCGCGCCGACAATCTGGCCGCCTATCTGCAGGTCGTTGCCAAGCGGCTGGGAAGTCTATCGCAGCGGCTGTCCTACGCGGTCGGTCAAGCCCCGCTCGATACGGCCTTGGCGGGTGACGCGAGCGCCACGAAGGCATCGCCCGCCGTCGGACAAACCTGGAACAAGACACCCTGGCTCGAGATCGACGATGTGTTCTTCGAGGCACGCGGCTATACCTGGGCGCTGCTCCGAACCCTGACCGCCATGGAGAAGGACTTCACCTCGGTGCTCGAAGATAAAAACGCTCTTGTTTCCCTGAAACAGATCGTGCGTGAGTTGGAAAATACGCAGAACGTGATCTGGAGTCCGATGATCCTCAACGGCACCGGATTCGGACCCATGAGCAACCATTCCTTGGTGATGGCCTCCTACATCTCGCGCGCCAATGCTGCAATCATCGATCTTCGTCGGCTCTTGATCGAGGGTTAGCGAAAATCTTGGCAGTTGTGCTCTCCTCGGAGGGAGGGCACCGGCGAGGACCATGGAAGCGGAAATACCCTTAGAGTCCCGATGAGAGAGACCGAGCCATGATGCGAGGTATCGAGCAAGCCGGCCGGCATGCTGCCGGCAGCAGAACCGGTGTTCACCTGGAAAATGCCCTGACGGGGCGTCTATTTATCCTGCTGGGTGTCTTTCAAGAATATCAAAGCAGCGCGATCGCTTTGGTACGGTTGCGCACCGCCGTCGCTCGTGATCCGCGTTTGGCCTCGGTGCTTCGCCCGTCATTGATCGACATGCACGAGGCCAACCAAGCTCTCCGGAAGGAGGTCATGCAAATGCAGCGCGACATTGCCGCGCAGATCGCTCACGAACCGGGTCCTGGCGTCGGCACCATGCCACCGTCCGAACAGGCGCCTTCTTGACCCATTCGGCGCCGAGTATCTATTGTCGCCGATACTCGGATTTTTCAGGGCTTTTAGGTCAGGTGATTATGATGAAAAAACTCATTGGTCTAGTGATGCTGTTGTCGCTTGGTCTGTTGATCGGGTGCAATACAATCGACGGAGCAGGCCAGGATATCGAACGTGGCGGCGAGGCGGTGAGTGACACGGCCAAAGAGGTTCAGAAGAGCATGTGACAGGGACGTGTCGCGTTGCCTTTCTCATTGCACAGGTCAACCCAATATTAGGGCGCTGGTGACACCCGCTCTGCGGTGTCACGAGTTCCCCGTGGCGCTCTGCGCCACGCGGTCTTAGACCAAATCGGCCATGGGGCGATTGTGCAGAACTCTTCCGCTCCGAATCGTCAACTTGGGATTTGGTCGACCCATTTCCAATCCCGGATCTCCGGCAGATCCTCCCCGTGCTCGGCGATGTATTGCTTGTGCTCGATGAGCTTATTGCGAATCGCCTGCTTGGCGTAGGCGGCCTTGGGGCCGAGCCGTGGCACGCGATCGATGACGTCGGCGACCAAATCGAAGCGGTCCAGCGCGTTCTTCACCACCGTATCGAAGGGTGTCGAGGTAGTTCCCTCTTCCTTGTATCCGCGCACATGCAGGTTGTGATGATTGGCGCGGCGATAGGTGAGTCGGTGAATCAGCCAGGGATAGCCGTGATAGGCGAAGATGATGGGTTTGTCGGTGGTGAAGAGCAGGTCGAAATCCCGGTCACTCAGTCCGTGCGGGTGTTCGCCGGGCGGCTGGAGCTTCATAAGGTCGACCACATTGATCACCCGGACCTTCAAGTCGGGAAAATGCGTGCGCAGCAGGGTAACCGCCGCCAGGGTTTCCAGTGTCGGCACGTCACCGGCGCACGCCATCACGACCTCCGGCTCGCCGTCCCGGTCGTTGCTCGCCCAGGGCCAGATGCTGATGCCGGCGGTGCAGTGCTTGATGGCTGCATCCATGTCCAGCCATTGGGGCGTGGGCTGCTTCCCGGCCACGATGACATTCACATAGTTGCGGCTGCGCAGACAGTGATCGGTCACCGAGAGCAGGGTGTTGGCATCCGGCGGGAGATAGACCCGGATGACCTCCGCCTTCTTGTTGATGACGTGGTCGATGAAGCCGGGATCCTGATGGCTGAAACCGTTGTGATCCTGACGCCAGACATGGGAGGACAGCAGATAGTTCAGCGAGGCGATGGGGCGGCGCCACGGAATGTGATTGCACACCTTGAGCCACTTGGCGTGCTGGTTGAACATGGAGTCGATGATATGGATGAAGGCTTCGTAGCAGGAGAAGAAGCCGTGACGGCCGGTGAGCAGGTAGCCTTCGAGCCAGCCCTCGCACTGATGCTCGCTCAGCATCTCCATGACGCGGCCATCGGGTCCGACATGCTCGTCACCGGGGATGACCTGCGCGACCGAGCAGCGATCCGTCACCTCGAACACCGCGTCCCAGCGGTTGGAGGCCGTCTCATCCGGGCTGAAGACACGAAAGGTCTCGGGATTGAGCCGCACCACTTCGCGGATGAAGCGACCTTGGACGCGGGTCGCCTCGGCGTCTACGCCACCCGGCCGAGGCACGTCCACCGCATGCTCTCGGAAATCCGGCATCCGCAGATCGCGCAGCAGCAGCCCGCCGTTGGCGTGCGGATTGGCGCTCATGCGCCGCTCCCCACGAGGGGCTAGGGCCGCCAGCTCGGCGTTGAGCCTGCCGGTGGCGTCGAACAACTCCTCCGGGCGATAGCTCTTCAGCCAGTCTTCCAGGATCTCCAGATGCCCCGGGTGCGTCATGTCGGCCATCGGCACCTGATGGGAGCGAAAGGTGCCTTCGGTCGCCTTGCCGTCCACGCTCTTCGGGCCGGTCCAGCCCTTGGGCGAGCGCAGGATGATCATGGGCCAGCGCGGACGGGTCTCGAATCCGAAGGCGCGGGCGTCGTTCTGGATGCGCTGGATCTCGGCGACCACGGTGTCGAGCGTGGCGGCCATGAGCTGGTGCATCGTCATGGGATCGTCGCCCTCGACGATGTAGGGCGCGTAACCATAGCCGTAGAACAGCGCCTCCAGCTCGTCGCGCGGGATGCGTGCCAGCACCGTGGGACCGGCGATCTTGTAGCCGTTCAGGTGCAGGATGGGCAGCACGGCCCCGTCATGGATCGGGTTGAGGAACTTGTTGGAGTGCCAGCTCGTGGCGAGCGGGCCGGTCTCCGCCTCGCCATCGCCGACCACGCAGGCCACGATCAGATCGGGATTGTCGAAGGCCGCGCCATAGGCATGCGAGAGCGAATAGCCCAGCTCGCCGCCCTCGTTGATCGACCCCGGCGTCTCCGGCGCAACATGACTGGGAATGCCGCCGGGAAAGGAGAACTGCTTGAACAGCCGCCTCATCCCCTCCTCGTCCCGCGAGATGTTCGGATAGACCTCGCTATAGGTCCCTTCCAGATAGGCGTTCGCCACCATCGCGGGTCCGCCGTGCCCCGGCCCGGCGACATAGATGAGGCTGAGATCGTTGTCCTTGATGACGCGGTTGAGATGCGCGTAGATGAAGCTCAGTCCGGGCGTCGTGCCCCAGTGGCCGAGCAGGCGCGGTTTGATGTGCGCCAGCGCAAGCGGCTCTTTCAACAGCGGATTGTCGTAGAGATAGATCTGTCCGACCGAGAGATAGTTCGCCGCGCGCCACCAGGCGTCGAGCTTGCGCAGCTGTTCGGGGTCGAGGGTCTGGATCGGCGTGGTCATACACTGACTCCTGGAGGGACGTTACATGGGTGATGCCGCCTGGCTATGCAGCGGCCCATCGAGGTCGTGGCGAGCGGATGTCGGAAATTGCGCTTCCGGGAATCGAGACTAAACACCATTAACGTCCGCCGATCTGCGCGTTGTAGAACATAGGGGTGCGGAGGCAATAAGCATGAGGCAACGGCGCTTGGTTGACGGCCGTCGAAGCATTGCCCACCGCTTGGAGTCCGTGCCGGCGGGGGCATCATCGCCGCACGGGCAAGACCCGCGCGACATCCATTCAACGTTTGATGGGCGAAATTTTCGTCCCTTCGATGCTGAGGCTGGCCATCAGCCCCTGCTGATCGAAAATGAAGGCGTAGGCATCGTCCTTTAATGTCGTCGATGACAGATTCTTAGCCGCGCCTGCATCCACCGCGACCACGGTCGGCCCGACCCCGATTTCCCATCCTTCCGACGTGTCGAGATAACTCAAAACCTTGTCATTCATGAGAAAGACGACGTAGCTGTAGGACTGGGCGCCGGCCTGCCAGCCCCATGACGCGGATACGGAATTGTAGTAGCCGGCAACCTCGGAGCCCTTCATCAGGACACCCTCGCCATAACTTCCGCCGAAGACGAGTCCGGCCTTGACGACATTCGGGAACACCAGAATCGCCTTTGCCGTCTTGCCGATCGCGGCGGCATCCGGATTGGTCCGATACAAGAGCTGTAAGGCCTCGGCTGCATCTTTATTCAGGTCTTCCGCCGTTGCAGCCAACACCTGGCCGCCGAAAGAAGTCAGAGAAAATGCGGCAGCCGCGACAAGAAGGAGGTGTTTCATCGTGTGTTGTAGATTGTTCACGTACATACCCTCAGTCGTTCTGGAACGGGTGGATGGAACGTCAAGTCTGCTCGACGTCTATGACTGTCGTGCCGACCTGTCATTAGCGTGTCCCGTTGCCAGGTTAGGCTGAAGTCTGCGCATATTCCGTACGCTAGCGAACAGAGCGAGTACGCGTTTGGTCGACATCGCTCCGCACACCGGACACTCGACCGATTCCGGCCGAAATGACGAACAAGGCCTATGCGTCGACGGGGCTTCCAATGTACGCTAACGCACGGACGCACGGCTTCGTCAAGGTGATGCTGAGATCATGGCACCGAGATTGGATGCCGGGTCGTTCGTGTACGGGCAGACGGATCTGTCCGGGTGATCGTGGGTGACGCCGGCAGTCAGACATCGACATCGCCGTCGTATCTTCAGTCGCGCGTTTTTCCAGAGAAACGCTCAATCAGGTGACGACAAATGAACAACATCTCGGTAAGCGCCCTTCTTATCACCATGGCTTTCGTGCTGCTGCTTGCGGCGTGCAGCACGGCCTCGAAGTATGAGCCAGCCCCGGCCGCCGCCGCACCGATGTATGAGCCAAAACCAGATCGCAACTGATCACTTGCCGGTTGCTACCATATTCGCTGTCGACGACGACATTGAAACGTCCAAGTCGACAGCGAAGCTCGAGAGTGGCATCCAGGGTGACGCAGGAAGCCCGTCAATTTCACGTCGGCACAAGCCTTTGTGAAGTGTTGTCGTGACATCGATATCGTTCCGGCCTGCGGTGATCGGTTTCCTCGCCATACTCGTCAGCCATACGAGTTTCGTCGGGTCCGCGGCATCGTCGCTGTTTTTTGATCACGCTCAGGGATCGTCGGTGTCGAGGCCGCTTCCACCGGAGTACGTGATCGGCCCGGACGGGGCCGTCGTGCTGCGGATTTGCTTTAACTGGTCCTGTGCGCGCAGACAGACCATGACCTTCACTTCCGACGATATGGCTCTTCTCAAAAGGCATCTGGCGGCTTGCCCGGGCACGAGTCTTCACGATCGGCTACAGCATGTGCGTATCGGCATCTGGCAAATGGAATTGCTGGCACAAAAATATCAGCCGTTGTTGGCCAACGACCTTGCCATCAACATTTTTGAAGCGGAAGTTGAAGGGCGGATGGATTGCATCGACAACGCCAGCAACACCACGAACTATCTGCATGTTCTCCGCGATATTGGGGAACTCGCCGGTTGGTCGGTCTCGTCGCCCAAAGTGCGTATCCCTTTCGATATCACTGCGGTGCACTGGACGGCCGTCATTATCGATACGGAGAGCGGGCTTCCCTGGAGCGTCGACTCCTGGTATCGCCCGAACGGTCATCTGCCGATGGTCATGCCCTTGGCGAGCTGGATCGACGAGAAACAGGCATGGAAAACGCCTTTCGAACGTCTGAATGCGACCCCGCACTCCATCGACGAGCTATGCGACACGCCGCCGCCGGGCAGCTTGAGGCCAACGGAGTCTTCCTTACGATGATGATCAAACCCGCCTAAACCGGGCCTGCCCCGACGAGGCTGCCGCGGTTGTTCCAATCCCAAAACACCACTTACAACGCCGAGCGCGGTTTCGTTTCCGGCATGACATAAACAATGCCGACCGTCCCGGCAAACAGGCGATGTATCACGTCCGTGAAGAATTCCGGTGGAACATTGATGCAACCATAGGAAATACGGTTATCGAGCGGTGATGGACTGGCCAGGCGTTGCGGTCGGCGCTGCTCGGGTATGCTCGTCACGACCGGGTGCATGGAGATGGCGTTTTCGTAGTCCAGCCAGAGGATTTCCTTGCCATGGGAATTCCGCCCCATTGCGGTCATGAAGCGCCCCGCGGGCGTTGTACGATCCGCGGGGGGGATCCGTGACATCCGCATGTCACTGATGCCGGGCGCGACGTCATCACCTATCCCCATACCCAGCAGCACGGGGGCCGCGCCCTTGAGCTGTCCGTCCACGCTAAAGACATAGACCTTGGCGTTGACCTTATCGACAATCGCGAACGGCATATTGAGATTGTCTCTTGAAGCGACAACCCAATCCGCCGTCTCCCGTGTCCTGCGCGATGCGGTCTCCGACCCAAAGTCGGCCCGCCCGGCGCTCAATGGCCTGGCCGTTTTTGGTTCCATCACGAACGGAACCTCCGCCTCTTGCGCATAGCTTGCATTGAGCATCGGGTTGGGTAGCGCAGCGGCATCGTCCGCCTTCGTGGCCAGGCGCGGGCCACAACCGACAATCAACAGAACGCAACACAGACTGAATGCCTGCATCCCTTTACGACCGTACTCCCGGCGCTGGCCGCCGGTTGCTGGTGGCTCTATTGCACCCATTTCCAATCCCCCCTGAGGCAGATCCTCCCCATGCTCGGCGATGTCGTGCCGGTGGTCAATGAGTTTGTCGCGAATACCTTGCTTGGCGTATGTCCATCACTCGGCCAGCGGGTCCAACATGCTCGTCACCGTAGAGGACCCGCGCGATCCAACAGCGGTCCGTCACTTCGCAAGCTCCGTTCGCCGGCGAACGGAACGATTTCGCTTTAGGTCAGCGTCGGTCCGCACAGCGAACCCTCGGCCGATTTTGGCCGGAATGACGATCAAGACGATGAGGCGACGGGCGGTTTTCCACGGACCCGCCTATAATCGCCCCCTTTTCGCGTTCAGGGAGCACAGAACAGTGATCGAGCATGCCGTCGAGGCATTCATCACGCTCTACGCCGAGTTCAGCCGCTCGGGCGGCTACTATGTCGCCTTCCCGGACGCGCGCCGGCATACGATCCGCCTGGAACAACTGCG
>NZ_JAABRP010000165.1 GCF_011390875.1 Thiocapsa sp. | reverse complement strand
AGCGAGCCGAGATTCGCCTGCAGGGTCACGAAGAGATCGGACAGGCGCACGCCCAGCGTCTCGGCCTTCTCGCGGTCGATGTCGAGGAACAACTGCGGCGTCTGGGCGCTGAAGGTCGAGAAGGCGCGTTGGATCTCGGGGTTCTCGTTGGTGTTGATGATGAAGCCCTGCAGCGCCTGCGCCAGCTCGTCCGGCGGACGCCCGGCCAGATCCAACAACTCCATCTCGATGCCGCCGGCGGTACCCAGGCCCTGGATCGGCGGGGCGGCGAAGGCAAAGACGGTCGCCTGGGGAAGCGCCAGAAGCTTCGGCTGGACAGACGCGCGCGAGCACGGCATCGGAGGTGCTCTGCGCCCCCGGTCGGTCGTCCCAGTGCTTGAGCACGGCGATGGCCAGACCGCCGCTCGAGCGAACCCCGGCCAGCAGGCTGAAGCCGGCCACGGTCAAGACATGGTCGATCTCCTCCTCGGCCGCGAGCAGTTGCTGCACCTCTTGCAGGACCGCGCCCGTGCGGTCGATGGAGGAGGCGTCGGGCAGGGAGACGTCGATGAAGAAGTAGCCGGTGTCCTCGTTCGGGATGAATCCGGTCGGAACCTTCTCGAAGAGCCAGACCGTGCCGGCCATAGAGGCGGCGATGATGAGCACCGCGATGAACGAGCGCCGCCCGAGCGAGGCGACGCTGCGCGCATAACCGTCGCGGCTCCAGTCCAGGAAGTTGAAGAACCAGCGCAGCGGACCGCGCGGCTCGCGCGAGGGACGCAGCAGCAGACCGCAGAGTGCCGGACTCAGAGTCAGCGCGATGAGCGAGGACAGGGTCACCGCGACCGAGATGGTCACGGCGAACTGCAGATAGAGCTGGCCGGTGATGCCGGGCAGGAAGGCGGTCGGCACGAAGACGGCGTAGAGCACCAGGGTGGTTGCGATGACGGGCCCCGTGACCTGCTGCATCGCACGCTTGGCCGCCTCCTTGGCGCTGAGCTTCTCCTCGTCGATGAGGCGCTGGGTGTTCTCGACCACGACGATGGCGTCGTCCACGACGATCCCGATCGCTAGGATAATGGCGAACATCGAGACGGTGTTGATCGACAGGCCCGCGGCCAGCAGGATCGCGAAAGTCCCGATGATCGACCCCGGGATCGCCAGCACCGGGATCAGGGTCGAGCGCCAGTCCCCGAGGAAGGCGTAGGTCACCAGGATGACCAGCGAGAGCGCCTGCAGGAGCGTGATGACCACGTTGCGCATGCTGATGCGCACGAAGTCGGTGGTGTCGTAGTAGATGTCGTATTCCAGATCGTCCGGGAAACGCTCCGCCAGCTGGTCCAGGGTCGCGTAGACCAGGTCGGCGGTCTCGAGCGCATTGGCGCCCGGTGCGAGATAGATGCCGAGGGCGGCGGTGGGCACGCCGTCGATCCAGGCGTTGGCGTCGTAGGTCTGGGCGCCGAGCTCGATGCGTGCAACGTCGGCCAGGCGGATCACCGAGCCGTCCGGGTTGGTGCGCACCAGGATGCGATCGAACTCCTCGGGTGTCGTCAGCCGCCCCTTGGCCTGGAGTGTGTAGGTGAAGGCGCGCCCTTCGTTGTCGGGCGGCGCCCCGAGCCGCCCGGCGGCGGCCTGAAGGTTCTGGCGACGGATCGCATCCACCACCTCGGCCTCGGACACCCCGAGCGAGGTCATCACCTGCGGGTCGAGCCAGATGCGCATCGCGTAGTCGAGCGGACCGAACTGGCTCGCCTCGCCCACACCGGGCAGGCGGGCGAGCGCGTCACGGATGTTGATCTCCATGTAATTGGAGAGGAAGAGGCGATCGAATGTCCCCTCGGGCGAGAGCAGGTTAACCGTCAGCAACATGCTGGTCGATTGCTTGCGCACGGACACGCCCTGCTGGGTCACCTCGCTCGGCAAGGTCGGCAGGGCCAGAGCGACGCGGTTCTGCACGTTGACCGCGGCGATGTCCGGGTCGGTGCCGACCGCGAAGGTGACGTCGAGCCGGTAGCGCCCCGAGTTGTCGCTGGTCGAGGTCATGTAGAGCATGTCGTCGACGCCGTTGACCTCCGCCTCGATCGGCGCGGCGACGGTCTCGGCGACGATCTCGGAGTTGGCGCCGGGATAGAAGCCCTGCACCGAGACCTGCGGCGGGACGATGTCCGGGAACTGCGCCACCGGCAGCACCCGGATGGCGATGACGCCGGCGATGATGATGACGAGCGAGATCACCATCGCGAAGCGGGCGCGGGAGATGAAGAATGCGGAGAACATGGGGTCAGTCTCCGGTGTAGAGCGCGGACGGGAGCGGCTGCACGATCATCCCAGGCCGTGCCTTCTGGATGCCGTCCACGATCACCTGCTGACCCGCCTCGAGCCCGGAGAGCACGATCCAGTCGGTGTCGATGCGATCGCCGAGCGTGACCCGGGTCACTTGCACGCGGTAGTCATCGTTCACGGTCAGCACCAGCCGGCCGGCCTGATCCTGTTGAACCGCCACCTGCGGGATCACCAGGGCCTGCTCGGGCTGCATCGCGCGCGCCTTCACCGTGACGAACTGACCCGGCAACAACACCCCGTCGGTGTTGTCGAAGAGCGCCCGCACGCGCACGGTGTCCGTGGTCGCGTTCACCTCGGGGTCGAAGAACTGAAACACGCCGGGCTCTTCGAGCATGCTGCCGTCGGCCAGCCGCAGGTAGGGCGCGAAGTCGGTCGAGCTCTGCGCTTGGCGCACGGCCAACATGGCGCGGTCGGTGATGGGGATGTTGACGAAGATGGGATCGAGCCGAACCAGACGGGCCAGCGGCCCGGAGGCGGGACCCACCACGGCCCCTTCGGCGAAGTTGGCGCGACCGATGGTGCCCTCGAAGGGGGCGCGGATCTCCGTGTATCCGAGGTCGATCTCGGCGCTTTGCAGCGCTGCCAGAGCGGCGCTGCGGGCGGCGGTCGCCTCCTGCTGGGCGGCAATCGCTTCGTCGAGCTGGGCTTGGGCCGCGGCATTGCGCGCCACCAACGGCTCGATGCGCTCGCGTTGCAGGCGGGCATTCAGGAGGGTCGCCTCGGCGCGCTCCACATCCGCGCGGCGCGCCGCCACGATCGCCTCGAAGGGCTCGCGCTCGATGCGGAACAGAAGCTGCCCCGCTTCAACGGTCGCCCCCTCCTCGAACTCGCGCGAGAAAAGAAACCCGTTCACCCGGGCGATCAGGTCGACCGAGTCGGTGGCCTCCACACGGGCGACGAACTCCATCGAGGGCGTGACCTCGCGCATGGTTGCCGATGCCACGCCGACCGACGGAGGTGGACCGGCGACCGGTGCCGTCACCGCGCCCTGCTCGCACCCGGCGAGTGCCAGTGCGAGCATCATGACTGAGATTCCCGAAATGCGTTGCATGGTGACTCCCGATGGGTGCTGCATGTCTTGAGCCGACCGGGCGGGGGATGCCGGGGACGTCGGCCACACTGATTTGGATGGCATGGGATGGCTGGAGCTGGCTGGGGATGGTAGCCGCGGTCGAAGGTCGCAGCAAGCGACGGCGACACGGGTCTCGATCCCGCTAATGCCGTGACCAGCACGAGTACCGGCAGCGAGATCGCGGCCCGCTGAGCCAGACGCTTCTGGCGGGCCTGTTGCAGCGCCCGATAGACCGAGAGCATGCCTTCGCCGGTCTGTTTCGACCAGTCCCCCGCGCTCTTCCGCTCGGCGATATAGTCCCGGACAGCGTCGAGTGCGGCATCGGCCGAAGGCGCGCCGCTCGCGCCCTTGATACCGGGCAGCCCAGTCAACCGGTTGTATTCATAGTGGATGACGGCCTTGAGGTAGTCCGCGACGAGCGCCTGCAGCGCGGCGACATCATAGGCGAGTAGGCAATTCGGCACGCGACGTCCGTCCGCGTGCCGGACCTATCAGAGGATGTCGTTCAACGCCATGCCGATCCCGATCGTATTCTGCTTCCAGTTGTAGTCGATCAGGCTGTCGCCGTAGCCGGTGAAGGCTCGGACATAGACACGCAAAGGTCCGAGCACCTGCGGCGACATCCAGGTCAACTCAGCGGCGCCCTTGTCGGTGCTCGGATTGCCGCGACCCATGAGGGTGAAGCTGTGATCGCGCCATTTGTAGAAGGCCGTAATGTCGCCATAACCGTAGTAGTCCGTGATGTCGGGGTTGTCGTCGTCGGCATCGCCTTCGTCGATACGCACCCAGGGCCGCAGGACCAGCGCGAAATTGCCCCTTTCGATACCGATCGAGGCAATGATGCGGTCCCAACTGCGCGAGATGGGGTCGGATCGACCGTTGGATTGATGGTTGTAGCCGACGTTGAGCAGGCGCCAATCGAAACCGCCGAAGCTGATATCCGGCCGGAAGCTGACCATCAACTCGGGCATGTAGTTGGTTTCGCGAAAGGGACGCGAGATCTTCTCGTTGTAGACCTGCCACTGGCTCATCTGTGAGTAAGCGGCCCACACTCCCCAGCGTCGATCGTCCGTCGTCCACACTCGGAACTTGAAGCTGAGCTGAAAACGCGCCTCGGTGTTGTCCAGATCCTGCTCGTCGGCTTCGAGGGCGTCGAAGAGCGGCGAGAAAGGCCGGTTGTTGATGCGGCTGGTGTAATTGCCGATCAGCAGGTAGTTGGGGTTGTAGAAGCTGATGTCGTAAGCGCTCGACCCCGGATCGAAGGCCCATGCCTTGTCGATCAGCGAGGTCTCGGCGGGGGTTCGGCGCCCCACCCCGCCCGGCGCGGCACCCTCCGACTCGGGTGCCGCGGGTGCAACCATGGCGGTCCGCTCCGGGACCGTTCCGCCGGAGGTCTGCGCGGCGACGGGAAGACGCCCGCTGGCCCGATCGTAACAGGCGAGCCGCGCTTGATCGGTTTGGATTGCCGCGCAATCGGCGATGCTCGGCGGCGAACCCTGCGCGAATGAGGCGCCGCCCGACGCCAAGCCAAACGCAAACAGCAGACCCACGGCCGGCGCGGGCATGCCGGATCCTTTCGCTGTGCTGAAATCGACCACGCCTCGGCTCTCCTTTGACACATTCATCTGGCTTCCGATTGTAACCGGATCTGCTGCTCGATCGACCTCGCCGTCCATGGGTCTCGATCATCGCCGAGAGCTTGGTCGTTCTCCGCCGGGTGGCGTATTGGAAGCGGCTGGAGACCTCTACGAATGGAGGCCGATCAGACGCGAGGTCGTTCTCTTCCACCGCCTCGCCGCCTCGCAGGTCATGCTCCGCATGGCGGGCGCACCTTCACTAAAAAGAACCGAAAAACAGACCGATGCCGATGATCGCGACGAGTGCGATCAGGGTCCCGCCGAGCATCACCACCGCGATGTCGCGATAACTGCCCTTGTGGCCGACGCCAGCGATAGCCAGCAACGTGACCACGGCGCCGTTGTGCGGCAGGCTCGAAAGCCCGCCCGAGGCGATCGCGGCGACCCGATGCATCAGCTCCGGATCGATCCCGGCCGCGCTCGCCAGCTCGGCATAGGTTTCACCGAGTGCCTGCAGCGTGATCATCAGCCCGCCGGATGCGGAGCCGGTGATGCCGGCGATGACGTTCGTCGCTACCGCCAGCGAGACCAGCGGTCCTCCGTCGAGCGACAGGAAGGCGGCGCTGACCAGCTCGAACGCCGGCAGCGCAGCGATGACCGCGCCGAAGCCGACCATGCTCGCGGTGTTCAGGACCGGCAGCACCGAGGCATTGGCGCCGGCATTCATGCTCGCGCGCAGCGCGGTCAGGCGTCGGAGGTTGACGGCGATCAGTGTCAGGATGCCGGCCAGCAACGCGGTCGCCACCGACCAGATGCCGCCAACCGACGCCAACGACGTGCCGCCCCAGGCGGCCTCGGCGAGGAAGGCCGTATCGAGCCACGGCAGCACCACCAGGCTCATCAGCAGGTTGGTGAGGACGACGATGACCATCGGCAACACCGCCAACGCGAAGTGCGGCGGGTGCGCGCTGCGCTGCCCGTGCTCACACTCGGCCGGATCGAACACATCGGTGGTGCTCACCCGTTCGCGCAGCAGACTGTCCTCGGCAGGGTCTACCGCAGAGAGAGCGTTGCTCCCCGAGGGCTCGCCGATCGCAACCGACTCAGCGCTCGTGCGATAACCCTCACCGCGGCGGCGCGCCTGCGCGGCGACCCGCCCCAGCCACCAGAGTCCGAACAGCAGCATGATCGCCGCGGCGATCAAGCCGACCGGCGCGATGCTGCGATCAGTTGCTCGACAACGATGTCCGGGCTGGGTCTGGTTGCTCGGTTCCAAGGCAGGCGCGCCAGGAGTTGCTCCAGGCCGCAGAAGTTGGTCCAGGCTGCAAATGTCAGGCCGAGGCCGATGAACAGCGCGACCCACTTCAGCGCCGGGACAAATTCGCTCAGCAGTATCGAGATCACCACGATTGACCCTGTCATGAAGCGGACCTGTCGCTCGGCGCTCCACACACGCCGTCCGCGCTTCAGGTCGCCACCGGCCTGCTCCCAGGCGCGCAGGCCGCCCGCGAGAAAATGCACATGTCCGAGACCACTGTCGGCGAGAGCCCGAGCGTCGCTCTCGGCTCCTGTCATCTGCTTTGCCTTCTCCGCCCGCGCTCCCATCTGGCAGACGAAGACGATCGGATCGCTGACCGCCTCCCGTATGCGCCCGACGTGCTCTTCCAGCGTGCTCATCGGAATATTGATGGAGCCGGGAATATGTTCCGACTCGTACTCCGCCGGGGAACGGACATCGATCACGCGAATCGCAGGATTCGCCGCCATTGCCGTGCGCAGCGTTTGCGCGTCCCAAGAAAGCCCCTCTTGCATCACTCTACCCTCCAAGGGTCTTCGGTTGACCGTCGCGACATCACCCACCACAAGGGCAATTCGTGGTTCACGATGACCTGTTGGTCGTAGGGTCTCGTCCGTGGTGGATGCGGTGCACCGCTACTGCGCCAGCCAGCCGCCGTCTACGGGTAGGCCGACGCCGCGCATGTTGCACGCGGCATCCGAGCACAAATAGACCGCCAGCGCACCGAGCTGCTCCGGGGAGGTGAAGGACTGCGACGGCTGCTTGTCGCCGAGCAGCTTGACGCTGGCGTCTTCGTTGGAGAGTCCCTCGCGCTCGGCCAGTGCATCGATCTGCTTCTGCACCAGCGGGGTCAGCACCCAGCCGGGGCAAATGGCGTTGCAGGTGACGCCGGTGGTGGCGGTCTCCAGCGCGACGGCCCGGGTCAGGCCCATGACGCCGTGCTTGGAGGCGACATAGGCGGACTTGTCCACCGATGCGACCTCGATGACGGGGCCTGAGTTTTTCGTGTCGATCTTGGCGTAGAGGTCGCTCAGCGCGGCCTTGAGCGCGCCCTCGATCACCGGGTGGTAGAAGGGCATGCGCAGCACCTCGCCGACGGTCATGCCCTGCTCGATGCTCCAGGCCAACAGGTGCCCCAGGTGTTCGCCGCGCGGCGCGATCATCTCGGCTCCGAGCAGCCGGCCGCTCGCCTTGTCGGCGTAGACGCGCAGCACGCCGCGCCCCGCGCCCATGGCCCGGGCGCGGCCGACGGTGGCAAAGCTCACCTCGCTGACCGCGGCGCGCCCGGTGTCGATCTGATCGAAGCGCGCGCCGACGGCGATGATGTTCGGATCGCAGAAGTTGACGTAAAACGGCGTCTTGCGCTTGAAGCGCGTCGGCGGCCGGTCGACATGGGCGGCGTTGTAGCCGGCGATCTTGCCCTCGTCGGCGGCCTCGTGCAGCACCTGGCGCTCGCCGGTGGCGTCGCCGGACAGGAACACCGGCAGGTGACCCACCTGCATGGTCGCGGGATCGAAGGGCGGTACGCCGCGGGCATCCAGCGGCAACCCCAGCACCTCCAGCCCCAGGCCCTGCAGCATCGGCGCCCGGCCGATGCTGGAGAGCACCTTGTCCACCAGCACCTCATGCTCGCCGGCCGTGACTCGGATCTTGGCGCCGGCCTCGGCCAGGGCCGCCGGTGCGCCGAGATGGATGGCAAACTCCTGGCGCATCAGCTCGATGGCGACGCGGTTGACCTCCGGGTCGGCGATGCCGGCGATCCGCTCGATCTGATCGAAGCCGGTGACGGCGACGCCCATGCGCGCGAGGCTCTGGCCCAGCTCCAGACCGATAGTGCCCATGCCGATGATGGCCATGCTCGCCGGCAGGTCCGGCAGCTCGAAGACCTCGTCGGTGGTGATGACACGATCGCCGAACTGCCGCCAGGGCGCCGGCACGATGGGCGTCGAGCCTGTGGCGATAACGACCGCCCGGGCGCGGAAGCGCTGGCCGGCGGCCTCCACCAGCGTGGGCTCGATGAGCCGCGCATAGTCCTGGATGAAGACGTCGTCCGGGAGCTTGTCGGTGCTGCGGCTCACCACGCCCTGGACGAAGCCGTCGCGCAGCTCCTGCACGTGCTTCATCGCCTCGCTGAGATCGATACTGAGCCCGTCGTGGCCGTCGATGCCGAACTGGCCAAAGTGGGTGCGGCGGTAATACTCCTCGGCGATGTGGATCATCACCTTCGACGGCATGCAGCCGATGCGCGCGCAGGTGGTGCCGGGCGCACCCCCGTTGATCAACACGAAGGAGCGACCGGCGGCACGCGCCTGGGCCATGGCATTGAGGCCGGCGCTGCCGGAGCCGATGATGACGATGTCGATCGGACGTTCTTGCATGGCGAGGTTCTCCGCGGTTCGTAGAAGGGGGTCGGCGGCGAGGTCCAAGGACACGCGGGTCGCATGCCGATCGGTGATGGACGGGCTCGCCAGGTCCGTCAACACGAGTAGACCCACGAAGAGGCCGACGACGGCGACGGTGTAGCTGCGGACCATCGACGCTCGTGCCTTTGTGCTGCGATGAAAAAGTCGATGGGTCAATAGCGACACTGCTACCGCAGGCCTGCCACCACCGCGGTCTCCAGAGCCTCCGTGCTTGGCCTGATGATCTGAAAATCCGCCGTCAGTAAGCGGGGTTCGTCGCATGAAAGCGACGATTCGCGAGCGATCAGAAGCGAGGTGCGCCTAGGCGAGCGCTTTCCCCTTGAGCGTGTCGAACTCGGCCTGGTTGATGGTGCCGGCGTCGAGCAGCGCCTTCGCGGCGGCGATCTGATCGGCGGGAGATGTTCGCGCCACTTCCCGGATGTAGGCATCGGCATCGGACCTGGCTCGCTCGAGCGCGGAGCGTTGCCGCGTCCCCATGCCCTTGCCGCGGACCAGGACATAGAGGAACGCCGTCACGAATGGCAGGAACAGCAGGCCGATGAGCCATAGCGCCTTGTAACCCCCGCCCAGCCAAGGGTCTCGGAATAGATCAACAACGATATGGAAGAGGATGATCAGATAGGCGAAGAATAAGAAGGTGGACGCGACCAGATAAACGATATCCCAAACGTTGCTCATTAGGTGTGAACTCAAGGTTACAGGCTGGAGAGGATCCGAGGCCAGTGTCATCAGGACGCCGGGCCCAACCACGACCTCGCGTTTCCGTTGAAACGCCGCCGACTCTCGGCGGTGGCGTTCAGGCGCACGACAATCGCTCGATGCGACCTTAGCGATGTAGCGCCCTGGTTGGGAAGGGATGGCAACCTGATTGTTCCTCAAAGCGCATTTTTCGCGCGCCAAAGCTTAGAACGGAGTCGCCTGCCGTCGCTCGCTGCAACGGGTCCCTGATATAGTGACACGCTGTCGCCGGCAGCTTGACGAAGGAGCCACCTTGTCTATTGAATTGATCCTGGTGCTCGTGCTCCTGGCCGGGGCCATCATGATGTTCATGCTGGGCCGTCCGCGCGCCGATGCGGTCGGCCTGTCGATGATGGTGGCCCTGCCGCTCACCGGTGTAATCAGCGCTCGCGAGGCGGTATCCGGGTTCAGCAATCCGAACATCATCCTGATCGCGGCCATGTTCGTGATCGGCGAGGGTCTGGCGCGCACCGGCGTCGCCCAACGCCTCGGCGACTGGTTGGTCACCCGCGGCGGCAATCAGCCCGCGCGTTTGGTCGCGCTGTTGATGCTGATTGTCGGCGCGTTGGGCTCGGTGATGTACTCCACCGGCGTGGTCGCCATCTTCATCCCCGTGGCATTGCGGATTGCCCGCAATGCCGGCATGACCCCGGCACAGGTGCTGATGCCGGTCTCGTTCGCTGCGCTGATCAGCGGCATGCTGACCCTGGTCGCCGCGGCCCCGAACCTGATCGTCAACTACGAGCTGACCCGCACCGGGGCGGAAGGGCTGGATTTCCTGTCGCTGACCCCGATCGGTATTCCGGTGCTGATCCTCGGCGTGCTCTATATGATGATCGCCAGCCGCTGGCTGGGATCCGACGCCGCACCCGCCGAGCGCGCCGGGGCCAAGCCGCGACTCGGTGACTGGGTGGCGCGCTACCAACTCGCCGAGCGCGAACGGCGTGCCCGCGTCGCACCCGGATCACCGGCGGTCGGCCAGTCGCTCGCCGCGCTTGGCCTGACGCCGGATCGGGGCTGGCGGGTGATCGCGCTGGAGCGCAGCCCGGCGCGCGGCGGCTGCCTCATCGCTCCCGGCGCCGAGACCGAGCTTGCGGCAGGCGATGGCCTCCTGCTCGACAGCGCAAACCCGGTCGGCGATGCCGATGCCCGGTGCGCCGAGCTCGGCCTCGAGCCGCTGCCGCTGTCCGGGCTCTACTTCACCGACCGTGCCCAGGCGATCGGCATGGCCGAGGTCATGCTGCCGGCCGATTCGCGGCTGCTCGGCAAGACCCTGACGGATGCCGGTGTGCAACTACAGCGTGGATTGGTTGCGGTCGGTCTGCGTCGCGGTCTGGCCGTGCTCGATGCCGAGGCGCGCGCGAACGCGATGCTGCAGGCCGGCGACACCCTGCTGCTGGTCGGCGCCTGGGCGGCGATCGAGACGCTGCGCGGCCAAGACCATGATTTGGTCATGACGAACCTGCCGAAGGAGCTCGACGAGATCCTGCCGGCGGCCAAGCAGGCGCCCTATGCCGTGCTGGCGTTGGCGATCACGGTCGGCCTGATGGTGTCGGAGCTGTTGCCGGCGATGCATGCGGCACTGATCGGCTGCCTGCTGATGGGGCTGTTCCGTTGCATCGATCTGGACAGCGCCTACCGCGCAATCAGCCTGCGCACCCTGGTGCTGATTGCCGGCATGCTGCCGTTCGGGATGGCGCTGGAGCGCACCGGCGGAATAGATCTCGCCGCCGATACGCTGGTCGGCCTGCTCGGCAGCGCGAGCCCTTATCTGATTCTGGCCACGCTGTTTCTGATGACCCTGACCCTCGGGCTGTTCGTCGTCCCGGCCGCCACGGCGGTGCTGATGGCACCGCTGGCGATGGCGCTCGCGGCCGAGCTCGGCGCCTCGCCCTATCCGTTCGCGATCGTCGTCGCGCTGGCCGCCTCCAGCGCCTTCATGACCCCGGTGGTGCCGGCGAATGCGATGGTCGGAACCCTCGGCGGCTATCGCTTCGGCGACTATGCAAAGATCGGCCTGCCCTTGGTCGTCCTGGTGCTGACCTTGGCACTCACCC
>NZ_JAABRP010000164.1 GCF_011390875.1 Thiocapsa sp. | reverse complement strand
TATCCGTTCTGATCTGCCGCTGCGTTGATCAGCTCCCTTTCCAATCCTAGCCAGGCCGCCCTCGCCATCCTCGATGATTTGCCAGATCGCCCAGTTCGAATTCGATATCGCCAGCACGGCCGGCTGGTATTCGTCGATTGCCGGCCTGCTGACGGGTTTCGCATTGCTCGCGATCCTGCTCCCGCTCGATCACGAGGCCGAGCGCGAGGATGTCGAATGCACCAACGCGGTGGTGGTCTTCACCTGCGCCTTTTTCGCGCTGTTGGTCCTGTCGATCAACTATGCGGTGCTGGCTGGGCGCACCGCCGGCGGTATGGTTGCCGCCGTCGCCGCGCATGAGCAGATGCTGTTCG
>NZ_JAABRP010000163.1 GCF_011390875.1 Thiocapsa sp. | reverse complement strand
CACCACCGGCGACAGGACGTCCGGCGACCGCGCACTAGAGCGGGAAACGGCCCACGTCGGCGAAGGTAAGGGTGCTCTGCGAGTCAGCGAACAGGGATGACGGGGGCGGCACACCCGCATGATGAAGGGCTGAACGATCTCCCATGCCACTGCGCATTGATCGCGCAGGGCACGCAAGGCTTCTCGTCGGCTGTGGCTTTGCATGTCCTTAGCCTCCCGGATCGGGCGGTTCCAATGCTTCGTCAAAAAATTGTTCCGCTCTATCTGCGTCCGGTCAACATCCGATTGCTGACCTTGCCCACGCTGCAGTCAGGGACCGCTTTGGGTCGAGTGACTGCGCCTCGGGCTGAGGTGGTCGGTGACAGGTTTTGGGACAACTGAGTCGCTCAACGAGCGAACCGCAAGCGGCGGCAATGCGTCCAGAACGGCCGCCCGGGACCAAACATCGGGCGGCAGATCTAGGTCGAGCATAGATCCGCCCAGCACCTCTCGGCCGGTGCCGCAGCGCGGAAAGATCGGCGGAGGTTAGATGAACGAAGCACGAGCGATCGGCATCGCCCGGTTCGCAGACACCGATCCGTCGTACGATTCCGCATCATCGCGCTCGCGGGCCAAGGCCGAAGGCTCGTCCCGAGGTCATTGGTCGGACCCGATATAGCGCTCCAGCACGGTTTGCCACGCCTCGCCGCGGGTGATGTCCAGCAGGGCACGATTGATGGGCTCGCGCAGCGGGCTGGGCTGAGGCAAGGCGATGCCGTAGTCCTGCCGTTGCAGAATCCGGGGCAGCACGCGCAGGGATTCCTCGTGATCCCTGGCGATCAGGAAGCGTAGGATCGGCGCGTCGTACAGCACCGCGTCCGCATCGCCGGCGGCGAGGCGGCTCAGCGCCTGCTCCAAGGACGGGGCGCTCTTGTGCCGAACCCGGTAGCGCGTCAGGAAATCCGCGCTGGTGCTGTCGGCAACCGTGACCACGCGGGTGCCGTACAGGTCGTTCAGGCCGCGGATCGGGTGCCGCAGCTCGCCGACCGTCAGCGCGGTGGCGATGGCGGCGGTGAAGCCGGAGACCATGATCACGCTGGCGAACATCCAGACGAGCGCGATCCCGCGACCGAGGGCCGTGATCGGCGTCTTGTCGCCGTAGCCGACGGTTGTCATCGTGACCGCGGACCACCAGAGACCGGAGCCGATCCCTCGCGCCAAGCCGCCGTGAAAGTGGGCGTTTCGGCGGCGCTCGGCCAGCCAGATCAGCACTCCGATCAATGTCAGCAGCCCGAGCAGGGCTGCCACGCTGTGCAGGAAGCGACCGGAGAAGAGGCGCTGCAGGGTCGCCACGAAGTCACCCTCGGGGTGCTGCACGACCGCGATGCCGAGCCCCGAGGTGTAGAAGGGTTGGGTGAAGTCCACCCGCTCCTCGCGCGCGCCGGTGATGGTTAGCGCCGCGGCGACGGCATCGAACTCGCCCGCGGCCACGGCGTCCACCATCCGGCTTAGATCCAGTTCCACCAGCCGGTAGTCCAGGTTCAGCCGCTCGGCGATCTGCGCCCACAGATCGATGGCGATGCCGCTCCAGCTCCCGTCGGTGTCCCGCATCGCGAACGGCGGGACCTGGCGGGTGCCGATGACCAGCGGCGCCCGGCCGGCCCCGACGGCTTCCGGCTCCGTTTCCGGTTGCGCGCGCACCAGCCCGGAGGCCGCCAGGCAGGTCACCAACAGCAGGGCGGTCAGCAGCGGGTGCATGCCCCGACGGGCATCGATGAGAGCCGCCGCATGCGTGTCGGCGTTGGAGCTGAACCGCGTCCGGAGCGGTATGCGTCGTCTCTTTATTGGACCTGCCTCGGCCGGACCCTGGAGCGTTCGAGATGACGCGGTTCAGGATCGTGGAAAAACGCCGTCGACCTGCGTCTGTGCCGAGGTGCACTCACCGTCGGACTCATCCGGAGCTCAGCAGGTTGTTCAGGGCGTGGTTGAAGGCGATTGCCGCGTATTTTCACACGCTTTCTGCCCGCTGTCCTCGCGCAGATACAGTGTCTGACTCGGGAACGCGATACTCAGCCCGTTGGACGCGAAGGCGACGGTCAGACCGCCGATACCGAGCGAGGCCGGCAGGGCGCGGATGTCGAAGCCGAAGCGCTGCAAGAGGAAGAGCGCAGCAATCGTTCGGATGCCTTGGCGGCCGCTGCCCGGGATGTTCGGTGGTCGGCTCATGAGTCGCTCCCTATCGCGGATTTGACAACGCCCGAGGCGCGGGCTGGATTGTGCGGCATCATCGGATATCACGACTGACCATTTCGCGCCAAACGGGCACGACAGCCATGTCGGGTAGGATGGTCATCGAGCAGACTTATCCGATAGACTCGGAGCCAGCAATCGGCGAGGCTCGCCAACCATTGCCGTCGCAGAGGTGTCAGACACCATGGCCATCGAAATCCCGCTTCCGCTGACCGTGGTGTTCGCCATCATGGTGCTGTTGGTCGGCCGTTGGCTGATCGGGCGTATCGATTTTCTGGCCCGTTACAGCATCCCCGATCCGGTGGTCGGCGGGCTGATTGTCGCCGTGATGCTGACGGCCGTGCGGGTCGGCACCGGTGCCGAATTGTCCTTCGACATGGGACTGCAATCGCCGCTGCTGCTGATCTTCTTCTCGACCGTCGGGCTCGGCGCCGATGTGCGTACGCTGGGGCAGGGCGGTCGCAAGCTGCTGTTGCTGTTGGGCGCAGTCGTGGTCGCGCTGGTGCTGCAGAACGTCGTCGGCGTGGCCATCGCGATCGGGCTCGATCTCAACCCACTAATGGGCATCCTCGGCGGCTCGGCGACACTGGCGGGCGGGCACGGCACCGGCGCCGCCTACGGGCAGGTCTTCGGCGAGGTGAACGGTCTGCAGGGCGCCGTCGAGGTGGCCATGGCCTGCGCGACCTTCGGGCTGATCCTGGGCGGTGTTCTCGGCGGACCGGTTGCGCAATGGCTGATCCGCCGGCACCGGCTGCAACCTGGGGTTCAGGCACCGGGTCTGCTCGGTCCCGGCGAGGTCCCTCGGGACGAGCGCCGCGCCTTGAGCCCGGAATCGCTGATCGAGACCATCCTGATCCTGATGTTTTGCATGGGGGTCGGCACACTGCTGGCCGAGCATCTGGTCATCCCCGGCATCACCTTGCCCACCTTCGTCTGGTGCCTGCTGGTGGGGATCGTCCTGCGCAATGCCCTGAGTCTGAGCGGGTTGTACCGCATCGACGGCCCCACCATCGAGCTCATGGGGACCGTCAGCCTGTCGCTGTTTCTGGCCATGGCGCTGATGTCGCTGCGCTTATGGGAGCTGGTCAACCTGGCCCTGCCGATCCTGATCATCCTGCTCGCCCAGGCCTTGCTCGCGGTGCTCCTGGTGGTGTTTCTGACCTTCAATGTCATGGGGCGCAACTATGACGCCGCCGTGATTGCCGCCGGTCAGTGCGGTTTCCAGCTCGGCGCGACGCCCACCGCGATCGCCAACATGCAGGCCGTGACCAGTCGCCACGGGTTGTCGCCGATGGCCTTCCTCCTGGTGCCCATCATCGGCGCCTTCTTGATCGACATCTGCAACGCACTGGTCATTCAGGGCTTCCTGGCGCTGCCCTGGTTCGGGTTCTGACCATGCCGACATCAAGCCGCATCCTCGTTGCTCTCGGCGCCGTCCTGCTGGCGCTGCTCCTGGTCGGTTGTGCGGAGGGGCCGGATGAGTCCGGCGTCACCCAGGTGGTGCAGGAGCGTCTGACCCGGGCCCTGGGTGCCGACGCCATGGAGATCACCAGCCTGCGACGTCTCGGCAGCGGCCCGCTAGACCCCGGCGCGGACGGACGTCAACGCCGCATCGTCTACTACAACGCCGTGCTGACCTTTGGTCGCGATTTGGATTTCTCGTCCTGGGACACGCTCAACGTTGCCGCCTTCAGCACTCTGCTCGGTGCCACCGAGCGCGGCATCGAGGGACTCGCACAGGACGGCAACCGTGCCGGCGACCGAGTCTATGTCCGCGGCAGCGTCAGCTTCGAACGCGGTGCCGAGGGTTGGATGCCGGTCGATGTCTTCCGCCCGGAGGTCGGTGTCGCCACTGCAGGCCCAGCCGGCGCTGCGGAGTCGCGCCGCATCATCGAGCAAATCAACGCCCTGCTGGCGAATGCCGGCGACCATTCCCTCGAGCGCGAGCGCATCATCACCGAGGTGCTCGACAGCGCCTACACCGACATTACGCTGCGGCTCGACCGGCTGGATCGGGCCCTGATCATCGCCGGCGGCTCGCCGGACGGCGAGTACGCTCGCGTGGCGCAGTTGCTTGCCGCCGAGCTGATCGCCGAGGGGACACTCTCGAACGCCGTGCAGAGCCGCGGCAGCAAGGAAAATCTGGAGCTGCTGCGTGACGGGAAGGTGGACATCGTGCTGGTGCAGAACAACGTCGCGGCCCGGGCAATGCTCGGCGGCGAGCCGTTCGCCGCGTTTGGCCCACAGTATGACCTGCAGGCCCTGGCCAGCCTGTTTCCGGAGCCGCTGCACCTCGTCGTCGCGGCCGACTCGCCCATCGGCAGCGTGCAGGAGCTGGTCGGCAAGCGGGTGGATATCGGCAACCCCGGTTCCGGTTCTTATCTGAATGCCGTCGCGTTGCTCGCCGCGGCCGGCATCGATCCGGCCGAGCTCGGCGCCGTCTACGAGACCGGTCTTGCCGGCGGGCTGGAATTGCTCGACAAGGGCGAGGCCGACGCCGTCATCGCCACCATCGGCGCCCCGGCCCGCGCGCTCCAGCAGGCAGCCGCTCTAGGCCGTGTTCGGCTGCTGCCGCTCGGCCCCGAGCTGCGTGACCTGCTGACGCGAGAAGGTACAGGCTATGTCCCCATCGAGCTGCCCGCGTCCACGTATCCAGGTCAACGTGAGTCGGTGCCCACCGTCGCCGTGACCGCCCTGCTCGCGAGCGGCGAGGCCTTGCCGAAGGCCGACGTCGATCGTGTGCTCACGGCACTGTTCGACCGCATCGACTTCCTGCGTGCCGGCAGCGCAGCCGGCTCGCTCATCACACGGGCCAGCGCCCGGATCGGACTGACCATTCCGCTGCATCCGGCGGCGATCGACTACTACGAGCGCTTGTCGCAGTCGCCGCCGCGATCGCCATCACCGGAAACGACCCGTCCGGGGTCCTAAAGGTGATTCACCCAGACACGCTGCAGGACCACGAACAAGAACGCCGTCGCGCAGCCGAATTTGCAGCGGACCTGATAGCAGGTACGCCTCGAAGGTGTTCGGTGGACTTCGCTCGCGCTCGTCCACCTCACGGCCGGTATTCTGAACAACGCCCGTTCGTCGGTCAGGTGTGCTCGATCTGCACCCGCAACGGTTTGATGGTGTCGAGATGCAGATCGCGCTGCGGGAAGGCGATGCCGATGGCCAACACCAGGCGCGTGGTCTGGTCCGACAGCGACCAATTGAGCAGACGTCCGGTGATGAACTCCTTGTTCGGTACCAGCAGCTCCTTGCCGTCCCAGTTGCGGATGGTGGTGGCGCGGATCTTGATCTTGGTGACCACGCCGTCGGTGTCGCCGACGGTGACGGCATCGCCGACGCTGAGCGCCGCCGCCAACCATTGCACTTGCGACCAGCGCGCGCCCAGGGTGCTGAGCACCAACAACAGGCCGACGGCGACCACGACATAGGTCGTCAACGTGGTCAGGGTATAGCGGCCGGCAGCCGTCATATGAAAGCGTTGCAGCAATACGATTTCCAACAACGCCGGGAGGCGATCCGCCAGCACCCAGGTGCCGACGGCATAAAGCAACGCCAGGCCGAGGCTCCCGAGCGTGATGGGCAGTGACTGCTCCGTGCCGTCGACGGTGACCGTCCCATGCCACAAAATCACATCGTCGAAGATGTGCAGCGCCGGTAGTGCGCTGGACCAGATCAGGTAAAGGCCGACGATGGCCGCGGTGAGGATGAGGATGCGGATCAACCCGCGTGTCTCATCGCTCAGGGCGGTAATGTCCACCTCCTCCTCCTCGAACTGCAGCTCGCCCATCTCGCCGAGCGCCTCATGCTCCGCGGCTTCCGCACGCTCGGCACGTCGGCGTTCCATGGCGGCATCGTAGGCGAGACGCCTTCTGGTGACCTGTAGCCAACGCAAGGCGAGTGCGTTGCTCAGCATCAGGGCAGCCAGGAACCAGAGCGTCAGCAAGAACAGATCGGAAAAGGCGGTGGCCGTGTAGACGTAACCGGTCCACGCCAACGCGATCAATGCCAAGGGAGCGCCGACGATCAGCGGATACCAGATGGGGTAGGTGCGGAAGATCATCGGGTATCGGTTGCGCCGCCGTCGACCTTGCAGCTGCCAGCCCGTGACCGCCGAGAGCAGGGGCAGCGGTGCCGCGAGCAGCAGGGTCAGACCCAATACCCGCCAGGTATAGCTCATGCGGTCGGTGGTGGGTTTCCCGATCCGAGGTGTGAGCGATTCGGTCGCTGAGATGATTGCTCGGCGTCGCCAGAGCAGGGCGCCGGCGCCGATCACGGTCAGCCAGAAGGGGGGACTGCCCGCGAGCTGTTGGCCGATCAGGCGCGGCAAGCCCGGCAGGTCCGCTGCCGTGAGCCGAGCGCCGAGCTCGTTCGGCATCGCGCGGATGTCTTCGAGTCGGATCGGTTTGGCGTTGCGCAACCAGGAGAGCATAGGCCGACGTCAACCAGGCGGCCCACAGGATGCAGGCGGTCACGAGAAGGAGACGGGTTCGCATACTCTTCGGCCTTCTGGGAGCTAAACCGTGTCCCCGCCGAGGTTCGGGATGCACCGAGAAATGGGCTCACCCCGAGCTCGGCATCGCGCTTCGGATGAGCGTTAGCAGTTATACACGCCGACCGCGCAACGCCGCACGGTGCGGCGTCCCACCCCGGCAACGCTCACGGGTGTGAGCGGGCGCCCGACGATGGCTTCGGCACTCGGGATGAGGCTGTGAAAACCGGGGATTGCAAGCTGCTCGCCGAATTCAGATCCACCGATGGCGGCGAGCGCCGCAATCAGCATCACGGCAAATCGTTTCGATGCCTTCATTGCGCTTCTCCCATTTGGAAATGTTTCGGTAGTTCATCGGTACCCTCGAGATTCTTCAGGTCGACCTTCGTGGCATCCGTTGGGTTCGTGAAGCTGAAGTCCGTGGCCGCGACCGCGTCGCCGGTCTTCCAGTCCCTGATCTCGATGCTGTACTGCGGTTCACCGTTCATGAGCTTCGAGCTGATCACATATCGGCATGGGTAGGGGTGCTCCCCTTGAGCGATCCAGATCTGCCAGTCGACCTCTTTGGCGCGAAACGCGAGATAGTCGCATTCGACGCCACCGATCACGCCGCTGCCGAGATCCTTGACGTCGACGACATCCGCCATCAGCGCCTCGTAGGGGTTCGTCAACAGCAAGTCCGCCGCAGGGAGTGGCCGGTTGTGCTTGCGCAATTCATCGACCAGGTGGTCGACGGTACCCGGTACGTCTTCCTGCGCATAGATGTTCAGGTCCTTGCCCAGCAAGGTCAGCGTTTTGCCGTCGAAGGACATCTCGACGTTTGCGAATCCGCTGGAGCGCGTCGCCAGGATCTTGTCGGGGCGATCAAGCGTCACGGTACCGGACCCGGCAAGCGCGAGTTTCTGGTCATCCTTGGTGACGACCTCGAGGATGGCGTCGTAGTCGAAGGCGATGGCCTGCTGCGCCGTCAAGTAGTCCGACATGGCCTTGAGCAACCGCTTGGCGTCCGCCTCGTCGGCACTCGCCGTCATGGAGGTCCCCAGCAAGACCATGACGGACAGCGCCGCAGCAGGCAGGCTGCGCGGGGAGAGATTAAGGAACATGCGGGAGGTCGTCATTTAAGCGCACCTCTTCGAGCCGAGATTTCCCGTGGGCTGATCTTCAATGTCTATCTCCTGTTGGTGTGGACTGTCGGTGTGGAATGGATGACTGACCCTCTCAGCCGGCCTCGGTTCCGTCCGCACAGGCGCGGCCCGGGATGACCATGTCACGTGTCGCAACCTTGATGTGGATCGTGCCATCGGGCACCTCGACGCTCCGGTCGGGACGCTGATCAGGAAGGTCTGCGTCAGCGCGACGCTGGTGCGGCTACCGGCCGATTCGATCACCGGCATCCACAGGCTATACATCGGGAACAGGACGTGGCGCTTGCCCATGTCGGGATGCGAGAAGACCATCGGCTGCTTGCCCGGATCGAGCCATGCCAGCGAATAGAGCCTGTCGGCATTCGCTTGCTCGGCGCTTCCGTGCTCAGGGCTGCGGGCTCAGGGCTGGGATGGAACGTACACGTAGGCCGTCGGAACATTGGCCCCGACCACCTTGATGGCGTTGCTTGACCAGAAACTGCCGAGCGAGACGGTTTCTCCGGCGGGAAAGTCGCCGATCTTGACCTCGTTGCCGGTCACCTCGTAGGTGCCTGAGCCCGGCGGCATCTGGAAGGACACCTGGCATGGGCTGGAGTCGCAGTTTGCGGTGTCGCCGGGTTTGATCGTCACCTGCATGACGCCGGAGACCTGATCCCCGCTCGAGGCACAGGCAGTCAGTCCGGATAGTGCCAGGGCCGAGACCAGCCAACGGCCGTTGCGCGGACGGGCCCGCAGGTTTTGCAAGGATTGCGCTGTATTCATCGTCAGTGTCCTCAACGACGGTCGCCGCAGCGACGACGAATGTGTTCGAAATGGTCCGCGTGATAGCCTTGTATTTCCGAGGATTCTGCCAGGCTTCGTCGCCTCGGTCTGACCATTTCACGCCAATCTGCGGGGGCGTCCCCCTCCGATCCGACCACGGAGTCAGCGACTTGAGCATCCCACTCGTGCGGGCGCAGCATCTGATCCACTTCATCGCGGTGCTCCGAGACATCGGTGTGCCTGTCGAGCGGGAATTGGAGCGTTCGCGACTCCCCGTTTCGATCGAGCAAACGCCCGGTGACTATGTCAGCTTTCCGCGTGCCCTCGAATGGGTTTGGCGATCGAACCGCGACGTCGCGATCATGGATCTCGGATTCATCGCGGGCTGCGGTATGTCCATCGGAGCGCTCGATCCCGACACACGGCGCGCGGTGATCGCGGCTCCCACGGGATTGGCTCGAATCGCAGCCGTTGCCGACCACATCCATCGGGAAAACAGCGCTCAGAAGATCAGCACGCGTCGCGAAGGTGGTTACGTCCGAGTGGCTTTCGAGATCTGCGGGTTTCAGACCAATCCGTTCGTGGGGTTCGCCGAATGGCTGAACATCCAGGGGATCATCGCGATTATCCGCAGTGCCGCCGGAGCTGCCTGGTGTCCGGCCGAGATCACCTTCATCTCGCGCGTGCAGCCCTCGGACGCCGCGCTGGAGGCCTACGGAAGTACCCGCATCCTGACCGGCCAACCGTCTTGCTCGCTCCTGGTCGCGCAGATAGACCTCGCGCGAACCTGTATCGATCGCCAGGCACATCCACAGCCACAGCTTGAAGGCGCCGACGATCCGACGACCCCTACGCGAACGCCGTCCGGCTTGGGTGAAGCATGGGACTTCGTGACCGCCCTGCGCGCGATCATCCGACCCTACCTCCCTCAGGGATACCCGAATCTATCGCTGGTGGCCGAGATTGCCGGCATGAGCGAGCGCACCTTGCAGCGCAGGCTGGCTCAGTGTGGTCTGACCTATTCCCGGATCGTCGAAGAGGTGCGTTTTGACATTGCCTCCGACCTGCTGGCCGATCCCTCTCGCAACATCATCGACATCGCGCATGCCGCCGGCTACGGCAATGCGCCGCACTTTTCCAGGGCGTTCAGGCGGCTCACCGGAATGAGCCCCAGGGATTACCGCCGAGCCGGTCGTGTTTCGGCGTGACGAGTGCAGCACGGCAGATGTCTCGAGACCATTCGTTGTTGTCATCGATCATCGATACGACAACGAAAATGATCTCGGGCGGTTTCGGAATCTCTACACCGCTCCACGAGCGGAATCCTCGGTCGACAACTCCGCCTGCCGCAGTACGAGCTGGGTGGCGCCCTCAGCGAGATCCGGCGGATAGCCGTACTTCGCGAGCAGGCGCCGGACGTTGCGCCGCAGGGTGGCCCGGACCGATTCGCGCTGTGTCCAGTCGAGCTTCGGCATTCGACGCACCATCTCGGTCAGCTCGCGGGCCATCAGCCGCAGTGCGTCGCTTTGCATGACCTCGCGCGCCGAGGCGTTCTCTGCCAGCGCGTCGTAAAACGCGATCTCCTCCGTACTCAGCCCGAGCGCATCCCCCTGCCGTTGCGCCTCGCGCAGGTCCCGCGCCAGGTCGATCAGGCGGGCGATCATCTCCGCCGTCGTGATCGCCTTGTTGGTGTAGCGCAGCAGCGCGTCTTCCAGCGCCTCGCGGAATTTGCGGCTGCGCGCCAGGTTGCTGCGCTCGGTGCTGCGGATTTGATCGTTCAGGAGCTTACGCAGCGTCTCCAGGGCCAGGTTCTTCTGCTCCAAAGCCGCGACGCGCTCCAGGAACTCATCGCTCAGGATGTCCAGCCGCGCCTCGTCGAGGCCGGCCACAGCGAACAAGTCGATCACCTCGTCCGCATCCACTGCCCCCCCGATCACCTGCCGCACCGCGGCGTCGATGTCGCGCTGTCGCGCGCGGCTGTCCGGGCGATCGCCGTCGTCCGCCAGCCGCTTGCGGATCATCGCCGCCGCGCGCTGGAAGAAGGCCAGGTGCGGTGCGATCAGGTCGGTTTCCGGCCGCGGCACGGCGAGCGCGAAGGCCGTCGCGAGCTCCTTGACCAGGGTGCGAAAGCGCGTCCAGCCGTCGTCCTGTCCCAGCACATGATCGATGGCCGTCAAATACACCGGCAGCACATCGCGCGGCGCGGCGTCGAGCGCCCCGGCGTAGTCGCAGCCGTGGAAGAAATCGCGCAGCTTCTCGAAGGACGACTGCATCGCCGGCACCGCCTCGTCCTGCACCTGTCGCACGGCCTGCCCGGTGCCGCCGGCGCGGCTGTAAGTAGCGAGCGCATCGGCCAGTTGGTCGGCGAGCCCGAGCAGATCCACGATCAGCCCGCCCGGCTTGTCGCCCCAGACCCGGTTGACCCGCGCGATAGCCTGCATCAGGTTGTGTCCGGCCAGGGGCTTGTCGAGATAGAGCGTATGGGCCGGCGGGCAGTCGAAGCCGGTCAGCCACATGTCGCAGACGATGACCAGGCGCAGATCATCCGCCGGGGCCTTGAAGCGCTCGGCCAGGCGCTTGCGCGCGGCCTTGGTGCGGACATGGTCCCGCAATGGCTCCGGGTCATCTGCGCTTCCGGTGACGACCACCTTCAGCACGCGGATCTGCTCGTAGAGTCGCGCCGCGATGTCCCGGCTCATGGTCACGACCATCGCCTTGCCTTCCATCGCTGCGCGCCGCTTCTCCCAGTGCTCGACGATGAATGCGGCCAAGCGCTCCAAGCGCTCCGGTGCACCGACCAGCGATTCCAGCCGGACGCGGATGAGCTCATCGGCGTTGACGAGGTACTCCACCTCGTCCTCGGCCACCCGCGCGCCGTCCTCGTCTACCTTGAGCTTGACGATGCGCGACTCGTAATACAGCGGCCGGGTGGCGCCGGCCTCGACCGCCTGGCGGATGTCATAGACGTCCGCGTAATCGCCGAAGACATGGATGGTGTTCTTGTCGTCGCGCTCCAGCGGCGTGCCGGTGAAGCCGACGAAGGTCGCGTTCGGCAGCGCCTCGCGCATCCAGCGGGCACCGCCCTCGACGAAGCCGTATTGGCTGCCGTGCGCCTCGTCCGCCAGCACAACGATGTTGGCCCTGTCACTGACTGGATTGAACGCCGCGGTCTCTGGATTAAACGCGAAGGCGCCGAAGAGTCTTCTTCCTTGCAG
>NZ_JAABRP010000162.1 GCF_011390875.1 Thiocapsa sp. | reverse complement strand
AAAGGACCCTCCACTGAACCCAATTCGAACGAGTCCAACCCATGAAGCTGTGCCCGAAATGTAGTCGATCCCCGTTGCCCTTCGTCATGGTCTTGCTGATTTCCAGTGTGCTCGCCTTCATCACCTGGCTGGTGCTGGGGCTCTCCCAGGTCGAACCCACCGTCAGGTTGGCGGCCGGCGCGGCGGTCTTCCTCGCCGTCGGCGGAACCCTTTTGCACTATGTGATCAGCTGTCTCAAACGCCACTGCCGGCACGACCACGAACGTCAACGGGTCCACGGCCAGACCTTCAGCCGACCCGCGTAACGCGATCCCGCAGATAGACCGGTGCCGCCAGCTCAGGCGGCACCGCATGCCCCGCTGCAAGCTCGGCCGCGCCGAGCACGGCCAGATCCCGAGCCTCGCAGATCGCCTCCCCGGCGGAGGGATTCGGCGCTGCACCGGTTCGCGCAGCTAGCTCGGCGCCGTACACGGACCAACCCGCCCCGACACCGAACCATCCCTCGCCGTCCGGTGCCTCGACCGCCTCCGGCGGGCACACCCGCTCTTCGCAGCGGGGCACAGCCAAACCGCTTTCGTCGATCTCGAAGCATCCCCAATAGACCTCCCCCATTCGCGCATCCAGTGCGACCAAGAGGCGTCGCTTTCCGCTGCGGCGAAACGCTCCCTGCGCGATGGCCGCCAGGGTCGAGATCGGCACGAGCGGCAACCCGGCGCCGAACCCGGCGCCCTGCGCGACCGCGACCGCGATCCGCACACCGGTGAAGGATCCGGGGCCACGCGCGAAGGCGATCGCGTCCAGCTCCGACAGACGCGCTCCGGCGCTCTCCAGCACCTGCTGCATCATGCCCAGAATCAGCTCGCCGTGCCGACGCGGGGCGGTCTCGAGCACTTGCTCGATGCGCTCTCCCGAGAGCAGGGCCGCCGAGCAGGCGTCGCCCGAGGTATCGATCGCGAGGAGGTTTGTCATGAGGGAAGAAAGGGAATCGATGCAGCCAAAGAATGCTTGGTTGCGATTCTATACGGAGTCGGCGCCGCGCTGCGGATATCCGATCGGCCCGCGCGTGCTCGGTATCAGTCCCTAAAGGCGGAATGCACGAACCCTGTGGCCGCGCTCCGATGCCTCGGACATGCGCGCCGAGTCGAGCATACGGACAAATTCCTCGGGCGGAAACAGCACCCAACCCCGAAAGTCCGGGCCCAAGGGCCCGGTGCATTCGCACGGTGGGGCGTCGTCGGCGAGATCCACCAGCCATAATCCGCGCTGACCGGTGAGACCGTATGGATTTTCCAAGCGGGTTTCGACCGCCCAGGTGCGCAACCCGTTCAGGTGATCCTGGATCGCGGTCACGAAGACTTGCGCGATCAGTCCGAGCAAGAGGACCTCTTTGTATTTCAGCTCGATCGACCTGACGCCCTGATGCCCGACCTCGGGGCCGGCCTCCCGTGAACCCTCGGCCGCTCGGGGATATCGCGCGCTCACGACAAGTCGCACCGACAGGGCATGAAGATCGCGCCAAGAACCGGAAGGAAGCGGGATCTGCAGACGCGCGGCATGTCGGATCTGATGCTGAAAGAAATGGAACAGGTTGCGGACCGCCCACGCGTTCAAATCGGCGTCGGGAGCACGTTGGCGGTCCGCGGCACGTTCGATGGACGCCGCGAGGTTGCGGAACATCAGTCGGTAGAGACGCCCCTCGAACACCGACCCGAACCCGCCGGTGCGCTCACCCGTCTCCTCGCCGGTGTGCGCGCCGACGTCCTCGCAAGCCCCCAGCAAGGGAGCCTTCCAAGCCTGGAGGAGACGCAGTCGTGCGACGGCGTCCAAGTCGCTCGCCAGCAACGCTTCCAGCATTTCGATCAGCTTGGCGGGAGAGATTCGGTCCCCGACCGACGGGAGGGTCCTCAGCAGGCTGCTCGCAGACTCGAGATGAAAGGACGACCCTGGCCTGCCGATCGCGATGGACAATGTCATGCCCGTCGGCAAACCGATCGTAGGTCGAGCAAAGGTCTGCAAGGTCATCGTGCCAAATCCGCAGGTCGATGACGAACTGCCGCGGATCTCTCGATCGACAGGTCCGCGGATACCCCGTCCCCTGGAGCAAGTCCGTACGCTGAGCAGGATCCATTGCCTGAATGCTAGCCTCCGTGGACCGCCTCGAACTGCCGACCACTCCGCAGATTCGAAAAACGACCGTCAGCTGTCGAAGCCTTTCAGGATCGCCTGTGTCTCGTCGGCGGAGATTCGCGGACCGAGACTGGTCACCAGCTTTGCAGAAGCCGCCGAGGCCAGACTGCCCGCCCGTGCGAAGCCCCAGCCCTGACTGAGCCCGTAGATGAAGGCACCGGCGAACATATCCCCCGCACCGACCGTATCCACGGCCTTGACCTTCACGGGCGCGATCTCGATCAGGCTCTCGCCGTCCCAAACCAAGGCGCCGTCCGGTCCGCGCGTCACGGCGAAGGTCCGGCTGATGGTCTTGAGATATTCCACCGCGACGCCGAGGTCCTCGCTGCCGGCCATGCCCATCGCCTCGAACTCGTTGGCGAACAGCAGATCCACCCCGGAGCCGATCATCTCAAGCAGACCGGCCTTGAAGAACTTCACCATATTCGGATCGGACAGGGAGATCGCGGTTTTGACCCCGGCCGCGTCGGCGATCCCCTTCGCGACGATGGACGCCTCCCGAGCGGCATCCGAGGTCACCAAATAGCCCTCCGTGTAGAACCACTCGGAGTCGCGCAGCGCGTCCTCGACCAGTTCGGTGGCGGACAGTGCACCGCTCACCCCGAGGAAGGTGCACATGGTCCGGTCGCTGTCGGGCGTGACCAGAACAACGCAGCGCCCGGTGTGGCCCACATCCTTGCGGGTATGGTTGTTGGTGTCGACACCGCCTCGGACCAGATCGTCCATGTAGAAGTGACCCAGCTCGTCGTCTGCCACCTTGCAGGAGTAGAAGGCCTTGCCGCCGAACTGGCTGAGCGCGATGACCGAGTTCGCGGCCGATCCACCAGACCCGCGCTGGGGTTGGTGATGCTTGAGATGCGCCATGATCGCCGCTTGCTGCACCTCGTCGACCAGGGTCATGACACCCTTGTCGATGCCCAGGATGCCGAGATCCGCCGCATCCACCTCGTATTCCATATCCACCAGCGCGTTGCCGATGCCGTAGACCTGATATTTCGCCATGAATTCTCTTCTCCTTGCCAAAAAGGCGTCAGTGTAAACCGAGCGCACGTGGGTTTTTCGCAAAGCAGGGTGCATCAAGCACGCGTCGGGACAGGGCGCGCCGACGAGGCGTAGCGGCTTCTACGGCGAGGAGGCACAACGCCGGCCCGGTGTGCGCGGGGCGCGCGATGCACCGAAAAATCCGCGAGTGCTCGGTATATCACCCCAGATCCGGCAGTTGACTGCTTTGCGCTTCATGCAAGGGTTTGAAGGCCTTGACGATCACGTGAATCTGACGGCTCACCTGCCGGGTGATGGCCGCTACGACTGCCGGGCCTAGGATAACCGATCGAGCCGGAGCGGGTGCGAGTTGCGGGTGCGCGTGACCGCGACGGGCCGTTCGAAAGGGCTGGACTCGGAGATGTCTTCGGATGTCCTCGGAGCCGACAGGGTTCAGCGGCTCGGCCATCCGTCCGCACGATGGGTCCAGAATCGTCCGGCGCGTTCGCGCCATGTCCAAGGGCCCTCGATGGTGCCGTCGGATCCGATCCGCAGCTCGATCGCGCCGAGAAGACCCGTGTCCTGTACGGGAATGCCGCGCCGTGAGACCCGCTCGCGTACCTCGGCAACAGGGAAGCCGAAATGGTTGGCATAGCCGGAGGCGAAGAGAACCAAACCGGGCGCGACGGCGTCCAGAAACTCGGGATGCGTCGAGGTAGCGCTTCCGTGGTGACCGGCGACGAGCACATCGCTCGCGAGCGCCTCGCCTCGGTCACGGGCCAGGCGGCGCTCGACCCGCGCCTGGATATCGCCGGTCAGGAGAATCGAGCGCCCCCCGGTCTCGACACGCAGCACGCATGAGGCGTCGTTACCGCGGAATCCCGCGTCTGAGGGATGGAGGAACCGAAACGTCACACCCGACCACTCCCAACCCTCCCCTGCCCTGCACGGCTCGACGCCCGGCACAGCCAGACGCGCCGGCTCTCCGCTGTCGATCCGATCGATCGAGATACGTTCGGACAAACCTGCCAGACCACCGGCGTGATCTCGGTCGGCATGACTGACGACCAGACGCTCGATTCGACGCACCCCTTGGGCCGACAGAAAGGGCGCAACCACCGCGCTGCCCGTATCGAAGCCGCTCGGAAACCCCGGCCCGGTATCGTAAACGAGCGTACCCTCTCGGGTGCGCACGACGGCGGACAAGCCAAGGCCGACGTCGAGCAGGGTAAACCAGGCATCCCCGTCGCCCGGCTGCGGTGTCCGCAGGACGAACATCGGAACGACGAGCAGCAGACCCAGCCAACGCCCCGGCAGCCCGCGCGGCGCGAGCATCAGAACAGCCCCGGCACCCGCGGCCAGCCAGACCCAGAACGGACGCTCGGGCAGCGCGATCGCGGCCCAAGGCAAGTCGGCGATCCAGGCGAGCCCGTCCAAGCACCACCCGAGCAGATGCGCGGTCCACTGCAGCGGCCACGCGGGGACTGAGCCGACTCCGGGGATTAGGCTCAATAGACTCGCCAGCAGAACCAGCGGCAGCAGGATCAGACTGAAGAGCGGCACGGCCACCAGATTCACCGGCGGCGCAATGAGCGACGCCCGTCCGAAGAGCAGGAACAGCAGCGGCAAGAGACCGATCCCGACGGCCCACTGGGCACGACCCCAGCGCGTCCAGAGATCGCGGCTCGGCAGCCGGTGTCCGAGGTTGAACAAGAGCACGGCTACGGCGCCGAAGGACAGCCAGAAACCGGGCGACAAGACAGCCGCGGCATCGACAAGCAGCACCCCGACCAGCGCAAGCACGAGGGCATGGTAGGACCGAAGCGTACGCTGCCAGACGAGCGCCGCAAAGACCACTCCGATCATGACAAGCGCACGCTGGGTCGAGACCGCGAAACCCGCGAGTCCCGCATATCCGAGCGCGGCGATCAAAGCGCCGACCGCCGCCGCGCGCGGTGCTGCAAACGCGGCCGTGAGGCGAGCGCTGCGCGACCAAAGCCAACGCATCATAAAGAAGGCCGCACCGGCGATCAGGCCGACATGCAGCCCCGAGATGGCAACCAGATGGTTGGTCCCGGTGCGCGTCAACACCTCCCAGTCCTCCTGATCAAACCCCGAGCGATCGCCGATCACCAGGGCCTGTACGAGCGGCAGTGCCGGAGCTCCGTCCAAAACCCGGGCGAGATGCTCTGACAGGGCCTGCCGGCGACGGTCGAGCCAGTAACGACCGGGGTCCGCATCGAGCCGCTCCGGCGGCTCGCCCCGACGCAGATTCCCCGTCGCCTTCACACCCTGCTCGAACAACCAGCGCTCGAAGTCGAAGGTGCCCGGATTGGCGAGACCGTGCCGGGGCTTGAGCCGCACCGGCAAGCGCCATTGCTCTCCGGCGCGCAAGGGCGGAGCGTCGTCGTACCAGGAGAGTCGGACCAGGCCGATGAAGGGAATCGACTCGTCCTCATGCCGGACCTGCTCGACCTCGAACAGGAATCGTCGAGCGAGGCCGGAATCGGTCGGGATCGAGGCGATGCGCCCTTCCACAACGAGGGGCGCACGGGCCAGTGCATCGGGAAAAGGCGCGCAGAGCAGGAGGCAGGCGTTCCAGTGCGCCCAGAATGCGCCGAGCAGCAGCCAGAAGGGCAATCGCAGCAGGCGCCAACGCCACGCGGCGAGCCCCACGGCGACGGTGACAAAGCCGGCCGGCGCAAGCGGCGGCAGCCCGGGCAGCAGGTAAACGACGGCGACGCCGGAGGCGAACGCGAGACCGGCGCCGGTCGTGCTCCGGGTCATCGTCGCAGCGCCGCGAGGGGTTCGTGACCGCCGTGCGACGGGCTGCGACGGTCCCGACACCACAGATCATTGCATCTGTCCATGATTGCTTTTCCCATCCGTCAGTCAAACCCTTGCACGAAGCACGAAGCGGTCAACGGCCGGATCTAGGGTTATACTCCGCGGCCTGTCCCTCTGGCGTAAGCTCCACCGGACTTGCGGCGTGAAACGATGGCTCAAGCGAAATCTACCTGCGGCCGGCACCTTCCGGACAAATCGCCATTTCGGCGTCTTCGGCACACTCCTGCATGACCCCAACCTCTGGCACCTGAACCGTCACTCGGTCTCGGGCGCCGCCGCAATCGGTCTGTTCGTGATGTTTTTGCCGCCGGTCGGCCAATCCCTGATTGCTGCGGGAGCGGCCATCGTCCTGCGTGTCAACCTGCCGATCTCGGTGTTGGTGTCTTGGATCTCCAATCCGGTCACCATCCCACCGATGTTCTATTTCGCCTATCGCCTGGGGTGCTGGATGCTGGGCATCGAACCCGGTCACTTCGATCTCGGGTATTGGCTCGACTGGCGCCATTGGATCGCCGTGCTCTGGCCTCTGATGCTCGGCAGTCTGGTTTGCGGAGTCCTGTGCTCCGGACTAGGTTATCTGGCCATCCAGGCGATCTGGCGCCAACGGCTGATGCGCCGCATCCGCGAGCGGCGTGAACGCTATCGGGCCACGGCGTCGCGCGACAGCCGCCCGTCGTCCAATCGCCAGACCTGATCCATGCGCCCTGCCAGCTCCTGGTCGTGGGTGACGATGACCAGACTGGTCCCGATCGCGGCATTGAGCTCCAACATCAGGTCGAAGACCCGGGCAGCGGTGACCCGATCGAGGTTTCCGGTGGGCTCGTCTGCCAAGAGACAGGCCGGATGGGTAACCAAGGCGCGCGCGACGGCCGCGCGCTGACGCTCGCCACCCGACATCTCGCCGGGCTTGTGCCGAGCACGGCTTCCGAGGCCCACGCGATCGAGCAAGGCCGCCGCCCGATCGCGCGCCTCGACAGGCCGACTGCCGCCGATCAGAAGCGGCATGGCGACGTTCTCGAGCGCGGTGAACTCGGCGAGCAGATGATGGAATTGATAGACGAAGCCGAGATGGCGGTTACGCAGCAGGCCGCGCTTGGCCTCGGAGAGTCGGTTGACCTCCTGACCGAGCCAACGCAGGCTCCCGCTGCTCGGGCGCTCCAGTCCGCCGACACAATGCAGCAGGGTGCTCTTGCCCGAGCCCGAGGCCCCCACGATCGCGATCCGCTCGCCGGCACCGACGCGAAAATCCACCTCGCGCAGCACCTCGACCTCCAGCGGGCCCTGGCGGAAGGTCTTCGAAAGGCCCTTGACCTCCAACACGGGCATGAGATCACTCATAACGCAGGGCCTCGGCCGGTTGTGTCGCGGCTGCGCGCCAGGCCGGATAGATGGTTGCGAGCACGGACATCAGGAAGGCCGCGCCGCCGACGAACAGCACGTCTTCGAGATGCACGTCAGAAGGCAACGCGCTGATGTAATAAATGGTTGGATCCAGGAAGTGCACGCCCAAGAGCCCCTCGATCCCGGCGACGACGGTCTCGACATTGAGCGCGAGGATCACGCCTGCGACCATCCCGATCAGGGTCCCGACCAGACCGATTGCCGTTCCCTGCACCATAAAGATCCCCATGATGCGGGCAGGCGAGGCACCGAGCGTGCGCAGCACGGCGATATCGGCTTGCTTGTCGGTGACCACCATCACCAGGGTCGAGACGATATTGAAGGCGGCCACGGCCACGATCAGGAAGAGGATGATGCTCATCATCCGCTTCTCCATCGCCAGTGCGCTGAAGAAGTTGCTGTGGACCTGGGTCCAGTCCAAGACGCGGTAGACCCCGTCCAACTCGTAGGCGATATCGCGCGAGAGCTGCGGCGCCAGCCACATATCGGTCAACTTCAGCCGAACACCCGAGACCGCATCGCCGAGGCTCAGGAGCTTGGCCGCATCGTCCATCTGCATGAAGGCGGCATTGCGATCGTAATCCGCCATGCCGACCGAGAAGACGCCGCTTACGGTGAAGCGTTTGAGCCGCGGCATGATCCCGACCGGCGTCGCACTCACCTGGGGTGTGACGACCGTGACCTTGTCGCCGGGCACCACCCCGAGGAAGTTTGCCAGGTCCTGTCCGAGGATGATCCGAAACTCGCCGTCGACGAGATCATCCACCGAGCCCGCGACCATATCCCGCCGCAGCTCCGCGACCTGGTCTTCCTCCGTCGGAATGATGCCGCGGATCAGCGCCCCGCTGACCTGCGAGCCGTTGACCAGCATCCCCTGCACCTCGACGAAGGGTGCCGCGCCGACGACATTCGGATGGGCTCGAACCCGTTCCAGCACGTCGCGCCAGTCCTTGATGCCTCCGCCGTAGGGATCGGCGAGCGTCGCGTGCGAGGCCATGCTCAGAATCCGAGCCTGGATCTCCTTGTGGAAACCGTTCATCACCGAGAGCACCACGATCAGCGCGACGATGCCGAGCGTAATGCCCACCATCGAGGTGCCGGAGATGAAGGAGATGAAATGATTACGGCGTTTCGCTCGCGTGTAGCGAAGGCCGATGTAGATGGCGATGGGATGGAACATGGCGCGGGATTTAACCACAAAGGTCGCGGACGCGCCCGAAAACCGTGGCGCTGATGGACTGCGCTGCGTCCGTCAACCTAAGGCTGACGGCGTTCACGCATCCGTACACTGTGTTCTTGATCGCTTCTAAGCCAGCACGCCCCCCATCAGCTGCATGCTGATGCAGTGCAGGCTGCCGCCTTGGCGGATCAGCGGCCGGCAGTCGATGGGCAGGACGGTGCGGTCCGCAAAGAGAAGGCCCAAGGTGTCGAGTGCCTCGGCGTCGGCAGGATTGTCGTAGGTCGGCACAAGCACGGCGCCGTTGATGAGGAGAAAGTTCGCGTAGCCGGCCGGGAGGCGCTCGCCGTCGCCGTCCAGAACCGGTGCGGGGGTCGGCAAGGGCACCAGACGGTAGGGATTGCCGTATGGGTCACGCAATGCCCGAAGCTCCTGTTCCATCGCCTGAAGCTCGGCGAAATCCGCATCGCTCGGGTCGTTGCAGCGCGCGTAGCAGAGCGTATCCGGGGCGCAGAAGCGGACCAGGGTGTCGATATGCCCGTCGGTGTCGTCGCCGCTGATGGCGCCGTGCTCGAGCCACAGGAAACGACGGGCGCCGAGACGCTCGGCGAGGATTTGCTCGATCGTCTCGCGTGTCATGCCAGGGTTGCGTCGCGGGTCGACGAGCGTCCGGGTCACCGCGAGCAGGGTGCCCCGGCCATCGGTCTCGATCGCACCGCCTTCGAGAACCAGGTCGACGGGCTCAAGCGGGGTCTCCCCGAAGAGGCCGCGTCCGCACAGCGTCCCGGTGATACGGTCGTCACGATCGGCGGCGAACTTCCCGCCCCATCCGTTGAAACGGAAGTCGAGCAGGAGAGGGACTCCCGTTTCAGTGCAGACGCCGATCGGTCCGTGATCGCGTGCCCAGGTGTCGTTGCTAGGGGCGATACCGAAACGCTGGCTGTCTGCGGCAGCGCCTGCGGCTGCGACACGTGCGCGAACTGCCGCGGCGTGCTCGGCATCCCGACAAACGTTCAGCACAGGCTCGAAGCGTCCGATTAGGGCGGCGAGGTCGGCATAGAGCCGCTCGACCCGATCCAGCTGATCTGCCCAGTCGGTGTCGTCATGAGGCCAGGTGAGCATGACCCCGCTTTGGGGCTCCCACTCGGCGGGGAATCGGCGCATGGCAGGCATCGTCGTTGGGTTGTCGATGCGTCTATTGTATGCCGCGCGCTCGCCTTTACCGCCAGTCGAGTGCTTGTGACCAGAAGCGGGTCTCGGCCTCGATCCCGACCCCTCCGTCCTCGACGCGAATGACCATTCCGTCAATGACCCGCGGCGAGACGCCGTGCGGATGGATGTGTATTTGAACGAACTGATGGCGCGCGAGGGTCTCGGCGGTCTCGAGGTAGAGCCCGCTTGCGCTGAAGTTTCTGATTCGGCAGGGAGCCGGGCGGTGCTTGCCGTTCACGGCGAGGGTTGCGGGGATGTCGATCTCGGTTCGATGATGCCATCGGCGTTCCATCTCCTCGAATCCTCCTCTCGTAATGTTGGTTCGTGGGGCCGGACAACCACGCTTGCGGAGTCGCGTGGACCCACGAGTCAGGCGCGTCGAGGACCGTGGTGCGGATCGGAAAATCTAGGGGCGCAGTCGACACGCGAGCGTCAAGCGGACCAGATCCGCGGTCGAGTGGACCCCGAGCTTGCGCATCAGGTTGGCGCGATGTGTCTCGACCGTTCGGATACTGAGGTTGAGCGTGCCGGCAATCGCCTTATTGGTGCTCCCGCTGACGATCGCCTCGAGCACCTCGCGCTCCTTGGCGGTGAGCTGCTCGAGCAGCTCGGCGATGATGCGCGGGTCGCCGATCTCGGCCCGAAAGCGTTCGTCTGCGGCGAGCGCCTTGCGTACGCGCTGCAGGAGATCCTGGTGATTGACCGGTTTCTGTATGAAATCCACAGCACCGGACTGCATCGCCTTCACCGCCATCGGCACGTCGGCGTGTCCGCTGATCATGATCACGGGCAGGACGATGCGATGCGTGCGCAGGACCTCGAGCAGCTCGAGCCCGTCCATCTCCGGCATGCGCACATCCAAGACCAGGCAGCCCGGACCCTCGCAGCTCGGATCGGCGAGAAACCCGGCCGCCGATCCGTAGACCTCGACCGGCATGGATACCGATTCGAAGAGCCAGCGTAGTGACTGGCGCACGTCCTCGTCGTCGTCGATCACGAATACAGTCGACTTCGGGCTCATTTGGGGTCTCCGATGGCTGTGTCGGACGGGCCATCGAGCGGACGATCGGCCAAACTCGCGGGGGACTTCGTGGGCGACCGGTCGGTGGAACGACCCGGACGATGGCCGGGCAGCGTGAACGCAAACACCGCGCCGCCCCCGGGGCGTGGCTCGGCCCAGATGCGTCCGCCGTAGGAGTCGATAATGGTGCGACTCATCGAAAGCCCGAGCCCGGTACCGCCTTCCTTGGTCGTGTAGAAGGGATCGAACAGCCGGCTAGCGTCGGTTTGCTCCAGCCCGACCCCACGGTCGGCGACGGCGACCCGCACCTGATCCGGGTCGGCGCGCGCGATGGCGACATCCAAGCGGCGCTCGCCGGGCGGTGCGTCGCGCATCGCATCCATGCCGTTCAGCAGGAGGTTGATCAACACCTGCTCGATCTCGACCGGGTCACCGCTGGCGAAGGGCACGTCGGTACCAACCCGAATCTCGACCTGCACGCCGTTCGCTTTGATCTCCGGCTCGATCATGCCGACGGCCGCTCGGCTGATGGCCCGCAGGTCGATCGGTCGGGGCGCGCTGGCATGCTGCCTGGAAAAATCCCGAATCCGCTCGATGATCCGGCCCGCACGCGTGGCGAGCCTGGAGATCTCGCGCAACGCAAGACGCAGCGGCTCGACCTCGGTCGGGGCGTTGTCGAGGCGCTCGAGAGCCCCGCCGGCATAGGTACTGATGCCCATGAGCGGCTGGGCGATCTCATGGGCAATGGCGCTCGACATCTCGCCCATGGTGCTGATACGCCCGACCCTGAAGAGCGCTTGGCGGTGTTTGGCTTCGCGCTCTTCAAGCAACTTGCGGGCACTGATGTCCTCGATGACGCCGATGAAATAGCGCAGGCATCCGCTCGAATCGCGCACGGGGGCCATCGTCAGGTTGCACCAGATGGTTTGGCCCGACTTGCCGATATAACGCAGCTCCAGGCTTTGGCCTTCTTCTCGTTCCCTGTCGCCATCGTAGGATGTGCCCTCGCCGATCCTTGCGATATACCGTATCAATCCATCGTGATCCTCCGGGTGGATGAGACCGCGACAGGTCAGGGCGAGCAGCTCCTCTT
>NZ_JAABRP010000021.1 GCF_011390875.1 Thiocapsa sp. | reverse complement strand
CCGCAGGCCTTCTTCACACACGCGGCATTGCTGGATCAGGCTTGCGCCCATTGTCCAATATTCCCCACTGCTGCCTCCCGTAGGAGTCTGGGCCGTGTCTCAGTCCCAGTGTGGCTGATCATCCTCTCAGACCAGCTACCGATCGTCGCCTTGGTGGGCCTTTACCCCGCCAACCAGCTAATCGGACATGAGCTCGTCTCGACGCGAGAGCCGAAGCCCCCTTTCACCCGTAGGTCGTATGCGGTATTAGCCCGAGTTTCCCCGGGTTATCCCCCACGTCGAGGTGGATTCCCATGCATTACTCACCCGTCCGCCACTCTACTCGCCCCGAAGGACTTTCGCGTTCGACTTGCATGTGTTAGGCATGCCGCCAGCGTTCAATCTGAGCCAGGATCAAACTCTTCAGTTCAAACCGTCGCCGATCGCCGAAACGACCGACTTCTTTCCTTGCTCAACAAACTCTTCGTCACCGAAGTGCTTGCCGATATCTCTTGGAATCATCCAAACGACACCGGAGCACCCGCACAAATTATCTGATGACCCGATTGTTAAAGATCTAAATCTTGCTTCCGGCGTCGCTGAACTTCCGCTCCGCCAAGACCGACAATTCTACAGGACCCGAGGAACTTGTCAACCCCTCGTCTCGCGCTCCCTCGCCAATCAACCTCCCCTCTCCTTCACTCCGCAGCCCCTCCCGGACCGCTCCGCTCGGGTTCCCCCTCAGCGAGCCGCGCATTCTATACGACTCGGATGCGCTGTCAAGACCTGTGTGACGATAATGTTGCGAAGGGGCCAAAGGTAGGCTCAGACCGCCGCGCGATCCAACGAATCTATCGGTCCTTAACTGCTTCGGCGAGCGCGATGTACTTACCGTGGAGGTGCTCGACCTGTGCCAAGAGGGCAGGGCGCTCGCCGCTGTTGTCGAGGATGTCGTCTGCTCGGGCGAGACGTTCGGCGCGACTGATCTGGCTGGCGACGATGCGGTTGATCTCGCCGTGTGTCAGTCCGCTGCGGCGACGCACGCGCTCGCGCTGTGCCGACTCCGGGATATCGACGACGAGGACGCGATCGACGAGCGTGTGTTGGTTGGTCTCGAAGAGGAGCGGGATGACCAAGACGGCGTAGGGTGCGTGGAGCGCGGCAAGTCGCTCGAGCATCCGGTCTTTGATCCGCGGATGCAGGATGCCTTCCAGCCGGACGCGTGCTTCCGGGTCGGAGAAGACCTGGGCGCGCAAGGCATCGCGGTCGAGCCGACCGTCCCCGGCAATCAGGTTGTTGCCGAAGGCGGCGGCGATCTCGGCGAGAGCCGGTTGCCCCGGTTCGGTCAGTTCGCGCGCAATGACATCGGTGTCGATGACGGCCGCGCCGCGCGCGGCTAATGCGTCGGCAACGGTGGATTTGCCGCTGCCGATACCCCCGGTCAGGCCGATGACAAGCATCTCGTTGTCCAAATCCCCGCGCCTCACAGCGGACGCGTCAAAAGAAGCCGTTTCGAATCGCGATTGGCCGCGCACTCATGGTCCATGCCGGGTGGAGGTTTCACCGTCGGGGCGCACGCCAGCAGGAGCGCAGTTCAGAGTCCGACCATCTGGAGATAGGTCTGATTGATCTGCTCCCCCCACATCAGGCTGATCCAGCCCGCTGCAGCGAGAAAGGGGCCGAAAGGCATGGGCGCACCCCGCTCATGGCGCCCGCTCAGGATCAGGGCAACCCCGAGCACCGCCCCGGTCAATGCGGACAAGAGGATGATTTGCGGCAGGAATTGCCAACCGAGCCAGGCGCCGAAAAGTGCCAACAACTTAAAGTCGCCGTAGCCCATGCCCTCCTTGCCGGTGGTGAGGCGAAACAGATGGAAGACCGACCAGAGGCTGAGGTAGCCGGCGACCGCGCCGATGATCGCCGAGTGACTGTCGGTAAAGACCGTGAAGAGGCTCAGGACCAAGCCGAGCCACACCAGCGGCAGTGTGATGCTGTCCGGTAGAAGTTGGGTGTCGAAGTCGATCGCGGCGAGTGCGATCAGTGCCCAGGTCAGCAGGAGTGCGGGGCCGGTTTGCCAGGTGAGACCGAACTGCAGGACGACGATCAGGGTCAGGAGCGCCGTGACGGCCTCGACCAATGGATAGCGTAGACCGATTCCCGCACCGCAGGCCGAGCAACGGCCCCGCAAGAGGAGATAGCTCAATACCGGGATGTTCTCGTGGGCGCGAATCCGATGGCCGCAGTGCGAGCAGGTGGAGGGCGGATGGGCCAGCGAAAGCCGTTTTTGGTCCGGTCGCTCGCTCGGGTCCGACGTGCCGGAGATCTCGGCGCAATCACGCGCCCATTCGTCTTCGAGCATCCGAGGAAGCCGCAGGATGACGACATTGAGAAAACTGCCGACGATCAGTCCGACGAGGATCGAGACCGCATAGAGCAGAAGCGGGGTTTGCTCGAAGACGTCAATCCAATCCATGCAGGGCCCCCTTGGCCGTCGAGTCAGTGATCAGTGAAAGCAGGTTTCCGAGCCGCAGCCGCGACGGCGCCCGGTGAGAGCGGCATGGTCAAGGTCCGATGCGAACTCAACTGGGTCCAGAGCGAAACGCGTCATTTTCATGTTGCGTTTGGCTTTGGAGATGTCTTCGATCTCGGTGAGACGCGGTTAAAGATTTAATTTTTTTAATGCTTTAAACCGCGCCAGCTCCGACAGTCTTCGGAGCTGGCGCGGTCGAACCACTCCAATAAACGACGCATACCGCACCGGGCGCGGTTTAAACCACCGAGGCCAGTTTAAAGATCGGCAGGTACATGGCGATGATCAAGCTGCCGACGAGGCCGCCGATCACGACCATGATCAGGGGTTCGAGGAGGCTGCTGAGGCTGTCGACCGCGTTGTCGACTTGCTCCTCGTAGAAGTCGGCGACCTTCGCAAGCATGTCGTCGAGCGATCCCGACTCCTCTCCGATGGATGTCATCTGAATGACCATATGGGGGAACAAGTCTTGTTGGCGCATCGACAGTTGCAGCGATTGCCCGGTCGCGACCTCTTCGCGCATCTTCAAGACGGCGTTCTGGTAGACGATGTTGCCGGTGGCACCCGAGACCGAGTCCAGGGCCTCGACCAGCGGTACGCCTGCGGCGAACATGGTGGACAGGGTGCGCGCAAAACGCGCGAGCGCGGCCTTGTTCAGGATCGGGCCGATCACCGGGATCTTCAGCGCCGTGCGATCGACGGCCTCGCGGAACGCGCGGGAGCGCTTGAACGTGTTGGCGATGACATAGCCGATCGCGCCGAGTCCGAGGAGGATCGCCCACCACCATTTCTGCAGGGCATCGGAAAGACCGATCACCATGAGTGTGAATGCGGGCAGATCTGCGCCGAAGCTCGCAAATAGATCCTTGAACTGCGGGATGACGAAGATCAGCAGAACCGCGCTCACGATGATGGCCACCGCGATGACCGCGACGGGATAGAACATGGCCTTCTTGATCTTGCCCTTGATCGATTCGGTCTTTTCCTTGTAGGTCGCGATCTTGTCGAGCAGGACGTCGAGCACGCCGGCCTGCTCGCCGGCTGCCACCAGGTTGCAGACCAGGTCGTCGAAATAGAGCGGATATTTGCCCATCGCGAGCGCCATGGCAGTTCCGCTCTCGATGTCTTGCTTGATCCCCAGGATCAAGTCCTGCATTGCCGGGTTTTCGTGGCCGCGTCCGACGATATCGAACGCCTGCACCAAGGGCACGCCGGCGGACATCATGGTCGCAAGCTGCCGGCTGAAGATGGCCAGGTCGGTGCTCGTGATCTTTTTCTTGCCGCTGAAGAGCGGTTGAGGCTTTTTCTTGACCTTGGTCGGGCTCACGCCTTGCCGTCGTAGATCAGCCCGCACCATCGTCATGCTGGGGGCGCGGGTCTCGCCCGTCACCTTGGCCCCGCGCCGGTCGCGTCCCTCCCAAGTGAAGACGTACGCCTTCTCGGCCTGTGGTTTGGGTTTTGGCTTGGTCTTGAGTGCGGTTGCCATGAGCGTTCTCGTCACTCCTTGGTGACTCGGTTGAGCTCTTCGAGGCTTGTCATCCCTTCTTTGACCTTGCGCAGACCGGATTCCCGCAGGTCCGCGACGCCTTCGCGATGGGCCTGCTCGGCGAGCTGCATCGAGTTGCCGCCCTCGAGAATCAGCCGACGGATGGACTCCGATACGGGCATCACCTGGAAAATACCGACACGCCCGCGGTAGCCCTTGGTGCAGCGCTCGCATCCGACGGGTCCGAAAACGACGACCCCCTCCTCGATATCCGCTTCGCTGAAGCCCTCTTGTCGCAGGACCTCGCGGGGAAGGTCCTCGGGAGCTTTGCAATGCGAGCAGAGTCGTCGTGCAAGACGTTGCGCCATGATAAGCAGGACAGAGGAGGCGATGTTGAAGGGCGCCACGCCCATGTTCGCGAGTCGGGTCAGCGACTGCGGGGCGTCGTTGGTATGGAGTGTGGAGAGCACCAGATGTCCGGTCTGGGCGGCCTTCACCGCGATCTCGGCGGTCTCGAGGTCGCGAATCTCGCCGACCATGACGATGTCCGGGTCCTGACGCAGGAACGCTCGGAGCGCGGCCGCGAAGGTCAGCCCCGTCTTGGGATTCATGCTGACCTGGTTGATCCCCGGAACCTGGATCTCGACCGGATCTTCGACCGTCGAGATATTGATGTCCGGCTGATTCAAGAGATTGAGCGCGGTGTAGAGCGACACCGTCTTTCCGGATCCGGTTGGTCCGGTGACCAGGATCATGCCGTAGGGCTTATGGATGGCCTCCAGGAATGCCTCGCGCTGCTCGAGCTCGAAGCCCAGGGCCTCGATGCCGACCTGCGCCGATGCCGAGTCGAGGATCCGCAGCACGACCTTTTCGCCGTAGAGGGTCGGCAGCGTATTGACGCGGAAATCGATGTCGCGCGTGCGGCTGACTTTGAGCTTGATGCGTCCGTCCTGCGGGACGCGACGCTCGGCAATATTCATCCGTGACATGACCTTGAGGCGTGCGACCAGTCGCCCGGCGATATTCAAGGGTGGACTTGCCACCTCGCGCAGCATGCCGTCTTGCCTGAAGCGCACGCGAAAGAACTTCTCGTAGGGCTCGAAGTGGATGTCCGAGGCGCCCGCCGAGATGGCATCGACCAACACCTTGTTCACGTACCGCACGATCGGCGCGTCGTCGATGTTGATGTCCGCGTCTTCGCGCAGATCCTCGTCGTCGGGGGTGATCTCGAGCTTCTCCAGGTCCGCGTCCATGAGCTCGGTCATGGTCGTGTCCTGGGCTTCGATCGCGGTCTCGATCGCGGCCTTGAGCTTGTCCTCCTCCACCAGCACCGCGTCGGTCGCCAACCCGGTGTTGAAGCGGATCTCTTCGAGTGCTTGGTCGTTGGTGGGATCGGACAGGGCCAGGTAGAGGCGGTTGCCGCGGCGGAAGATCGGCAGCGCCCGGTGTTTGCGCACCAGTCGCTCGTCGACCAGGTTCACCGGGAGGTTCAACAAATCCAGCGCATGGAGGTCGAGCAGCGGCACCCCGAACTCATGCGAGGCCGCGACGGCGATTCGTCGACTGTCGAGCAGCTTTTGCTCGACGAGATAAGCCACGAAGGCTTGTCGGCGGCGGGCCGCGTCGTCGTAGGCGGCGATCGCTTCGCGCTCGGTGATGAGGTTGTCGCGCACCAGGCGCAGGGCGAGGCCCGAGAGCTTGTTCTTGGCTGTTTGGTCCGTCGCCATGGCTTGTCTGTTGTCGGACCTCAGCGGTTGACTGAAAAGGCGAGTCGGACGTTGCTTGCGACGAGACCGTTGTCCTTCTGTTCGCTCTCGTTGAGATAAAACTCAAGAACCGTCTCGCGGCTCATCAGCATGTCCTCGGTGACATCGTCGGCCAACTCGTTGACATGACAAAAGACACTGATGTAAGGCGAATCCGCTTCCCTTGGATCCGTTACCCAGAGCGACGGCGAGATGCGGTCCATGATCCTCAAAAACCCGTAGCCTTTATCGGTGAACCATTTGGTACAGACCCCGCGTACGCAGGATCCGGGCTTGCCCCACTCGTTGCGCGGCTCGTAGGAAATGGGCAACAGATCGGGGATCAGGAATCCGGAGTAATAGGCGTCGACCTGTTGCTGAAGTTGGCGAGAGACGTTCTTGAAACCCATCAATTCGACCCTGCAACCTGTGTTCTGCAACGCTTCGACGACTTGGAGGAAATCGCCGTCACCCGTCACCAGCAGGACTTGATCGAGTTTGTTGGCCTGCAACATGGCATCGACGGCCATATCGAGATCGGCGTTGGCCTTGGTGGTGACATTGCCGCTCTCGTCAGTATAGCGCCGGACCAACTTCACGGTGATCTTCCAACCGAAGTCACGCACCATTTGTTGGTAGGTCTGTGCCTTCTTCCGATACTCCAGGTCCTCGCGAGCGCGCTCGGCATCGAAGGCCATGTAAGTGTTCAAGCGTTGCAGGACCCCGCCTTCGCGCGCAGCGAATCGTCGCAGCACGTCGTAGCGCATCTGAAAACCGCCGTTGTAGCGGACATTCTCGGCATCGACGAAGACGCCGACTCTGAAGCTGGAGCTCATAGGGATGATGAATTCGCGTTCGGTGCACGGCAAACGCAGGCCTCGCCCTCTTGCATAACGAGTGCGAGGCTCACGTGTACCCTGCGGTCCGCCGCCGGCGGACCTCTTCGTTTGGTCGGTCGCCCGTGCCGTTGCCGGCACACGACCGACCCCTTCGCACTATTGATTGGCGCGATTCTCGATCAGATCATTCACCACGGTGGGATCGGCAAGCGTGGAAGTATCGCCGAGCGAATCGATCTCGTTGGCGGCGATCTTGCGTAGAATCCGGCGCATGATCTTGCCCGAACGGGTCTTCGGCAGGCTTGGCGCCCATTGGATGATATCGACGATGGCGATCGGGCCGATCTCCCCGCGCACCATTGCGACCAGCTCTTTCTTCAGGTCGTCGGTCGGGTCGACACCGGCCATCGGCGTGACGTAGGCATAGATGCCCTGACCCTTCAGATCGTGCGGGTAACCGACCACGGCCGCCTCGGCGACGTGTGGATGCAGCACCAACGCCGACTCGATCTCCGCGGTGCCGAGGCGATGCCCGGAGACGTTCAACACGTCGTCGATGCGCCCGGTGATCCAGTAGTAGCCGTCGGCGTCGCGACGTGCGCCGTCACCCGTGAAGTAGTAGCCCGGATACTGCTTGAAGTAGGTGTCGATGAAACGCGCGTGGTCGCCGTAGACGCTGCGCATCTGCGCCGGCCACGGCTGACTGATGACCAGCGCGCCCTCGCCCGGACCCTCGATCAGGGTGCCCTCGGCCGGATCCACGAGCGCCGGCACGACTCCGAAGAAGGGCAGAGTGGCCGAGCCCGGCTTGAGCGCGGTCGCGCCCGGCAGCGGGGTGATCAGGTGGCCGCCCGTCTCGGTCTGCCACCAGGTATCCACGATCGGGCAACGCTCGTCGCCGACGACCCGGTGGTACCACTCCCATGCCTCGGGATTGATCGGCTCGCCGACCGAGCCGAGGATCCGCAGCGACTTGCGCGAGGTCTTCTTCACGGGCTCCTCCCCCGCACGCATCAAGGAACGGATGGCGGTCGGGGCGGTGTAGAAGATATTGACCTGGTGCTTGTCGATCACGTCCCAGAAGCGGGACATGTCCGGATAGTTCGGAATGCCCTCGAACATCAGCGAGGTCGCGCCGTTGGCCAGCGGGCCATAGACGATATAGGTGTGACCGGTGACCCAGCCGACGTCGGCGGTGCACCAATACACCTCGCCGTCCTGGTAGTCGAAGGTGTACTTGTGGGTCATGGCGGCGAAGACGAGATAGCCACCCGTGGTGTGAAGGACACCCTTTGGCTTACCGGTAGAGCCGGACGTGTAGAGGATGAACAACGGATCCTCGGCGTCCATCTCCTCCGGCGGGCAATCCGTGGATGCGCCGGCGAGGGCCTCGTCGTACCAGATGTCGCGACCTTCGGTCCACTCCACCGTGCCGCCGGTACGGCGCACGACCACGACGGTATCGACGTTGGGACATTCCTGCAGCGCGGTGTCGGCATTCTTCTTGAGCGGGATGTGACGCCCGCCGCGTACGCTTTCGTCTGATGTGATGACCAGGCGGCACTCGGAGTCGAGCACGCGATCGCGCAGCGAGTCGGGCGAGAAACCGCCGAAGACGATGGAGTGGGTTGCTCCGACGCGCGTGCAGGCCAGCATTGCCACCGCCGCTTCGGGGATCATCGGCAGATAGATGCAGACCCGGTCGCCCTTGCGCACCCCACGTGATTTCAGCACGTTCGAGAGCTTGCAGACCTCGGCATGGAGCTCGCGGTAGGTGAGCTTGCGATCCTCAGCCGGGTTGTCGGCCTCCCAAATGATGGCGACCTGATCGCCGCGGGTCTCGAGATGACGATCCAAGCAGTTGAAGGAGACATTCAGCTTCCCGCCTTGGAACCATTTGATGTGCAGGTCTTCTGCCTGGTAGCTGTAGTCCATGACAGAGTCCCATTTCTTGGACCAGGTCAGGAACGTCTCGGCCTGCTCGGCCCAGAAGCCCTGCGGGTCGTCGATGGACCGCTTGTACATGGCGGCGTACTGCTCGGCATTGACGTGGGCCTTCGCGGCGATGGCCGCGGGAACCTGGTAGACCTTCTCTTCCGACATGGTTGTTGTCTCCTCGGACTTGGTGGAGTGATCTGCGCCGGTGCACTGCGGGCTTTCTTCGGTACCGGCGCGAGCGAACGCCTAATAGTAAACGCTCCAATAGGGCGCAGCCAGCCGGGATATGCCGGTGCCTACCCGGGGAGGGCCGAGTCTCAGCATAAGAAGTCGCGCAGCGGCAGTCCGTTGCCGTTGTCCCGATAGGCGGCTTGGGCGAGGAACAGCTCGGCCGAGGCCAGGGCATCGCTCAGTGCATTGTGTGCGCTGTAACGTGGCAGATTGTAACGATCGCCGAGTGCGTGCAGACGCAGATCGGACGCCTTGAACGGGGTCTGGCGGCGCTCGAAGGTTCGGTAGGCCAGCGTTTGGGTATCCACGACAGGCATTAAAAGCCCTTGCTTCCAGAGCCGCTTGCAGGCATTGGTCAGAAAGCCGCGCTCGATCCGTGCGTGATGGGCGATCATCACCTTACCCGCCAGCACCTCGAGAAGCTCCTCGATGACGTCGGCGAGCTCGCTGCCTTCGGCGGACTCGTCGTCCGTGATCTGATGGATGATCGCCGTCGCCTCGGGGATGGATCGATCGATCCGCACGACACGATGGCGGGCGCTCGACAGGTCGATGGAGGTGCCTTTGACTGCGACATATCCAACACTCAGGATCAGATCGTTGGCGAGGTCCAAACCGGTCGTTTCCAGATCGATGGCGAGATAGTCCACCTCCCGGTAGTCCGTTTTCGCCAGCGGAAACGGATGATCCAGATAGGAGCGCAAGGGACCCGGCGGGGTCCGGCGCAATTGCCAGCGGCGGCGCCAATCAAGCAGTCGCGACATCGGCCGGCCTACGCGAAGCGACCCGCTTGGTAGCGCTGTCCGAGAGACTCCTGCATGGTGTTGATCAGGAGAAAGGCGTCCTTGAGATGTCCGCGCTCCAGCGCAGAGAGCTCGTCCGGAGACAGGAAGTTATCCGCCTTCTTGCCGTGAGCGAGCTGATTGGCCTGATGACGCATCCGCAGGGTTCCGACCAGCTCGATGGCGTCGGTCAGGTTGGCTGCTCCGTCTTTACTCAAGGTTCCGTACTCCGCCGCGGAGCTCAGGCGCTCGATGGTGTTGGTCTCGGGCAGTCCGCCCGAGAGTGCGTAGATGCGCGCCAAGTCGACGATGGGCACGATGCCCTTGTGCTTGATGTCGAAGGTGTGGTCGTGGTCGCCGCCCTGGATCAGCACGATGTTGCGGAAGAATCCCAGCGGTGGTCGATACTTGAGCGCATTCGCGACCATGTAGGCGACGAAGATCCGATTCGCCTTGGAGCGCTCGAGGACGCGCTCCTGTAGCTCGGGGAAGAGATTGTCCGGGTCATGCACGGCACGCAGGTCGAAAAAGACGTTTGCGAGCATCAGTGACATGGGCTCGGGCTTGAGGATCCAATTGGTGAAATATTTGTGCCAGATCCGAAGGGGTTGGCGCCATTTCGGGTTCGATGCCATGACATCGCCCGGACAATAGACGAAACCGCAGGCATCGAGACCGTCGTTCACGATCTTGGCGAGTGCCGCGAAGTAGGCGTCATCGTCCGGTTTGGCGTGGTCCGCGATCAGGAGCGCGTTGTCTTGATCCGAGTGCGAGGACTGCTCGCGGCGCGCCTGCGAGCCCCCGACGATCCAGGCGTAGGGGACAGGCGCGCTGCCGAGGTCCGCCTCGGCAAGCGCGATCAGGCGCTGCGTGATCGCGTCGGTGACGGCACTGATGGCCTGCCCGACGTGGTTTGCGGTCGCTCCCCCGTTGACGAGGTGGACCTGAAGCTCGGGGATCTTGGCGCTGATTTGAACCAGGGTTTCAATCGATGTCGCGCGGTGGATATCGCCGACGAGATACACGGCGTTCGCGCTTTGAAAGCGGGTGAGGTCGGTCGTCGAGATCAAGCCGGCGACGCGCTCGCCGTCCAAGACCGGCAAATGATGCACATTGAGGCGAGTCATGGTGATCAGCGCCTGGAAACCCAGTGTATCGACCTGCGCAGTCTGCAGTTTCTCGGTCATGATTTCGCGGACCGGTCGTTCGGTCGACAGACCGACGGCGACGCAGCGACTGCGCAGGTCTCGATCCGTAATCATGCCGGCGAGCCGGTCCCCTTCCATGATCAACAGAGATGAGACGCGGTGCTCGGACATCACCTGCGCGGCCTCGCGAATGCTCGTCTCCGGGCTTGCGACAATCGGCGTGCGGTTGATCATGTTACCGATCTGCACCGTCATCAGGCCGGTGCCGGCGGCCGGCGCGTCCACCATGATGTCCAGCGCCTTGCGCAGTCGACTGGAGATGGATTGGTCGAAATGCTCCGCGAATTCGGCGTGCCGCTCGCGCAGATCCGCCAACTCCGCGCAGGGGAGGGCGTAGACCAAGGTGTCTTCCGAGGTATTGCCGAAAAATCGACCACCTTCGGGTGTCGGCCGACAGGGCATGTCGCACAAATCGCCCTCGGCCAGCTTGCCGACCAGCTCGCCGTTGGAATCACGTAGCTCTACCGCGCCGCGGCGTAGGAGATAGACGCAGGGCGGATCGGCGTTTTCCGGCGGGAAGGGTGTGCCGCGGCGAAAATAGCGCACCGAAAGGCGCTGGGGAAGACGTTCGAGCGTGTCCTGCGGCAGTTGATCGAAAGGCGGGTGACTGGCCAGGAAGTCTCGGATCTCGATCAGCTCGATGTTCATGGCACGGTACCCTCGGTCTGTCTCGGCGGCTTGGCCGGGCTCGCAGGCGCGACGTCAATGAAAAGCCCCGCCGAAGCGGGGCTGAAAACTCTCGAGGATGTCCCGAGGTCATCGCCTCGGGACATTCAATCAGGTCCAGGCGGTGATTACGCTTCGAGTGCCTGTACCTCGGTCCTCGATCAGTGGCCGGTCGCAACTCCCGAGCCGCGCGGAATGCGCACATCCTCGACGAGGTGCTGGATGTGCTCCGGAGGCGGTGCCGCGAATTTAAAGACAACCGCAGCGATGAGGAAGTTGAACAGTGCGCCGACGGCGCCGAACGCTTCCGGCGTGATCCCGAAGAACCAATTTGCGCCCATGCCCAGCTCGGGCATCAGGAACTCGGTTCCCTTCACGAAGAAGATGCCCTTGTGCTGGAACACGTAGAGCAGCGTGATGGTCACGCCGCCGATCATGCCGGCAACGGCCCCCAGCGAGTTCATCCGCTTTGCGAAGATTCCCATCATCAGCGCCGGGAAGATTGACGAGGCCGCGAGACCGAAGGCGATTGCGACCGTTCCCGCCGCGAAACCCGGCGGATTCAAGCCCAGATAGCCCGCCAGGATAATGGCACCGATCATCGACAAACGTCCCGCCATCAGTTCGCGCTTCTCAGAGATCTTGGGCATGAAGACGCCCTTGAGAAGGTCATGAGAGATCGAGGAAGAGATCGCCAGCAGCAAACCCGCCGCCGTCGAGAGCGCCGCCGCGAGACCGCCTGCAACGACCAAGGCGATGACCCATGCGGGTAGATTCGCAATCTCGGGGTTGGCCAACACCATGATGTCGTTGTTGACCGTGACCATCTCGTTGCCCTTCCAGCCGAACCCTTCGGCCTTCGCGGCGAACTCAGGGTTCTGATCGCTGTAGTACTGGATCCGACCGTCGCCGTTCTTATCTTCCCACTTGAGCAGACCGGTGGTCTCCCAACGCTTGAACCATTCGGGACGCTCGTCGTAGACGAGGTTTCCGGTTTCGCTGCCGACCGGACCGATTTGGATGGTATCCATCAAATTCAGGCGAGCCATGGCACCGACAGCCGGTGCCGTGGTGTAGAGGATCGCGATGAAGACCAGTGCCCAGCCGGCCGAGAAGCGAGCGTCACGCACCTTCGGGACCGTGAAGAAGCGGATGATGACGTGTGGGAGTCCGGCCGTACCGATCATCAGCGACAGGGTGTAGACGAACATGTTGAGCGAGCTGCCCATGACCTGCGTCGTGTACTCTTTGAACCCGAGGTCGGTGACCACCTGGTCGAGCTTTGCGAGCAAGGACACGCCACTGGCGATACCGTCGCGAGCGTATTCGCTGCCGAGGCCGAGTTGCGGGAGCGGGTTGCCGGTGAGGTTCAGCGAGATGAAGATTGCCGGGACCGTGTAGGCGAAGATCAGCACGACATACTGCGCGATCTGGGTGTAGGTGATGCCCTTCATGCCGCCGGTGATGGCGTAGATGGCGACGATGCCCATGCCGACGAGGATACCCATCTCGTAGGTCACGCCCAGGAATCGTGAGAAGGCCACACCGATACCTGTCATCTGACCGATAACGTAGGTGACCGATGCCAAGATCAGGCAGATGACGGCCACCACGCGCGCGGTCTGCGAGTAATAGCGGTCACCGATGAATTCGGGCACCGTGAACTTGCCGAACTTGCGCAGATACGGGGCCAGGAGAAGTGCCAGCAGCACGTAGCCGCCTGTCCAACCCATCAAAAATACCGATCCGCCGTAACCGCCGAAGGCGATCATGCCGGCCATTGAGATGAATGATGCGGCCGACATCCAGTCCGCGGCAGTTGCCATGCCGTTGGCGACCGGGTGTACACCCCCGCCCGCAACGTAGAAATCCCCGGTGGTCTTCGCGCGTGCCCACACCGCGATCCCGATGTACAGCGCGAAGGTCACGCCGACAATGCTGTAAGTCCAAAGCTCAAGTGATGTCATAGAGTTGCGCCCCTTATTCCTCGCCGAAATCGTATTTTTTGTCCAGACGGTTCATCGCTGTCGCATAGACGAAGATCAAGACGACAAAGATGTAGATGGATCCCTGTTGAGCAAACCAGAAACCGAGCGGATAGCCGCCGAGCATGATGGCATTCAAGGGCTCGACCAGCAGGATGCCGAAGCCAAAGGACACTACGAACCAGATCGTGAGCAAGATGGCGAGGAGACGCAAATTCTCGCTCCAGTACTGCGCGTGCTTGCTCGGTTGCGCGTGCGCATGCTCGGAATGGGAGTCGTAACTGCCGGAGTCATAGGATGTACCGCTGCTCGAATCCTCGCCGACATCGAATTTATTGTCGAGCTTATTCATCGAGATGGCATAGATGAAGATCAGCACGACGAAGATGTAGATGGATCCCTGTTGCGCGAACCAGAACCCGAGCGGGTAGCCGCCGAGCATGATCGTATTCAATGGCTCGACCAACAGGATGCCGAAGCCAAAGGAGACGACGAACCAGATCGTCAGCAGAATTGCCAGGAGACGCAGATTCGCGCTCCAGTATTCCGCCCGTTTGCCAGGTGTCATAGGTTGTGTCACTCCGTAGTGTCGGATGAGTGTTATGGGTCGGGGTGACGGGGCGATGACGGAACCCTTCATACGGCTGGCTCGTCGGCCGTGACCTGTGCCCCCTCGGTCGATCTTGTTGTTGTCGACGGCTCGCCGCGCGGATCAAAGCGAGCGATCAGTCGGTCGCGCAACCCGAACCCGTGCTCTCAATCGAGTTGCGAAGCCGGTCCCACCCCGCGGCGCGGCCCGGCAAGTTTCCATTTTTTGCCTCGTCCGAATCTCCGGTCGAGGCGCCGGCATTGTCTGGCCCGCCACGTCATGCTGTCAACGACAGCGCAGTCATCCGGTGCACCGAATGTATCGGTAAAGCACGACCTTCGGCAACAGCCGGTCATGAATCAACGGGCTTGGACGGAATCTCGGTTGCCAACGGCCGCCGTGTTTCTTACCCTGCAGCACGATCATGTCACAACACACAGCAGCGGGTTCGATCGATATGCGGTATTCAAGCACGCGCGGCGGGATTGCCTCGGTCGGCTTTGCCGAGGCCGTCTTGATGGGCTTGGCAACCGACGGAGGCCTTTTGGTCCCGACGGATCTGCCGCGCTTGGATGCGGCGACCCTGCATGCCTGGTCCGGCCTGCGCTTTCAGGATTTGGCCCTCGAGGTGATGACTCCCTTCGTCGGGGACGACATCCCGCGAGCCGATCTGCGCGCGCTGATCGAGTACTCCTACGCCACCTTCACGCACCCCGAGGTGACGCCGATCGCCGATGTGGGCGATCTGCGGATCCTCGAGCTCTTCCACGGACCGACCGCGGCATTCAAGGACGTTGCGCTTCAATTCCTCGGCAATCTCTTCGAGTATCTCCTGGCGCGCGACGGAGGGGAGCTCAACATCTGCGGCGCCACCTCCGGGGATACCGGCTCCGCGGCCATCTACGGCGTCCGCGGCAAGGCGCGGATCAGCATCTTCATGCTCCATCCCAAGGGCCGCATCTCGCCGATCCAAGAACGCCAGATGACGAGCGTGCTCGATGCCAACGTCCACAACATCGCGGTTCGCGGCAGCTTCGACGACGCTCAACGCATCGTCAAGGAGCTTTTCAACGACCTGCCGTTCAAATCCGAATTTAGCCTGGGGGCGGTCAACTCGATCAACTGGGCGCGGATCCTGGCCCAGATGGTCTATTACGTCTTCGCTTGGGGGCGCGCCAGCGGCGGAGATCCCGAGCGGCGCGTGAGCTTTGCGGTGCCGACCGGCAACTTCGGCGATGTCTTCGCGGGCTATCTCGCCAAGCGGATGGGAGTCCCGATCGATCGGCTGATCATCGGGACCAATCGCAACGACATCCTGACACGGTTCGTCGATACGGGCGTCTACGCCGTCGGCGAGGTCTATCAGACCCTCAGCCCCGCCATGGACATCCAGATCGCATCGAACTTCGAGCGCTACCTCTATTTCCTCCACGACGGGGATGCCGGGAAGGTCCGTGCGCTGCTCGAGACGTTGCAGGCGACCGGCCAGCTGCAGGTCGATGCGGCACATCATGCCCGCGCCAGGGCCGATTTCGATGCCGTCGCGGTGAGCGATGAGGAGACGCTCGAGCAGATTCGCCTGACCTACGCCGCCAGCGGGTACATCCTCTGTCCGCATACCGCGGTCGGCGTCAAGGCGGCGGGTTCCGGTGCCGACGTCATCTGTCTCGCCACGGCCCATCCAGCCAAATTCAACGAGGCGATCCGTTTGGCCATCGGCTGTGATGCACCGCTGCCCCTTGCGCTGCAAGGGTTGATGGATTTGCCGACGCGGTGTCTCGAGCTCGATGCCGGTGCCGATACGCTGAAGGCGCACATCCGGGACACCTTGAAGGACACCCGATGAGCCCGACGACATCCGTACCACACGACGCAATCGCAGGCGCCCCTGTGCCCGGCCGCTACGTCTATGTCATGGACACGACCCTGCGCGACGGCGAGCAGACCCAGGGCGTCTCCTTTTCGCCTGATGAAAAGGTCAATATCGCCAAGGTTTTGCTGGAACTTGTTCGGGTGGACCGCATCGAGGTGGCCTCCGCTCGCGTGTCCTCCGGCGAGGCCCATGCCGTTGCTCAGATCATCGGCTGGGCCGAAGAGCGTGATCTGGCGAGGCGCGTGGAGGTGTTGGGTTTCGTCGACGGCGGGCGCAGCGTCGACTGGATCCGCGATGCCGGCGGGCACGTCATCAACCTGCTCGCCAAGGGCAGCGAGAAGCACTGTCGCGGCCAGCTCGGCAAGACACTCGATCAGCACGCCGCCGATGTCCGGGACACGATCGCGATCGCCCATGACCGCGGTCTGGCCGTCAATCTCTATCTCGAAGACTGGTCGAACGGCTACCGCGACAACCCGGCATACGTCTTCGGGCTGGTGGAGCGCCTCGCCGATTGCGGGGTCGGTCATTTCATGCTCCCGGATACGCTCGGCGTCATGACGCCCGAGCGGGTCTTCGACGCCTTCACCGATATGCTCGAGCACTTTCCGGGAATCAAGCTCGACTTCCATCCGCACAACGACTACGGGCTTGCGACCGCCAACGTGCTCGCCGCCGCCCGAGCGGGTGCGGCGGCCGTGCATTGCACCGTGAATTGTCTCGGCGAGCGTGCCGGCAATGCCTCCTTGGCCGAGGTCGCCGTCAATCTGCGCGATCAGCTCGGCTTGCAGATCGGGATCGACGAGAGCCACCTCGCGCGCATCAGCGAGCTGGTCGAATACTTCTCGGGAAAACGCATCGCCGACAATGCGCCCATCATCGGCGCCGATGTCTTCACCCAGACCGCCGGCATCCATGCCGACGGCGATCGCAAAGGCAGCCTCTATCACACGCGCCTCTCGCCTGAGCGCTTCGCACGACGGCGCAAATACGCGCTGGGCAAGCTTGCCGGCAAGGCATCGCTCGCGAAGAATTTGGAACGTCTGGATATCACGCTCTCCGAGGAGAACCAGGCCAAGGTCCTCAGGCGTATCGTCGAGCTCGGCGACTCCAAAAAGACCATTACGATCGAAGACCTACCGTTCATCATCGCCGAGGTCTTGGAGAGCAAGGATTACAACCATGCGGAGCTGTTGGCTTGCTCGGTGTCCTCGACACTGGATTTGGAATCGACGGCCAGCATCAAGATCCGCATCGTCGACGAGGTCCACATGGCCGCCGGCAGCGGCAACGGCGGTTTCGACGCCTTCAACAATGCCCTGGCCAAGATCGTGAAGAAGCGCGGGCTCAGCCTGCCGACGCTGCTCGACTACGAGGTCCGCATTCCCAAGGGCGGACGCACCGATGCGCTCACCGAATGCAGCATCACCTGGGACACCGACCAGGGCGAGCTGCGCACCCGCGGAGTCCATGCCAATCAGGTCTTCGCGGCGATCGGAGCGACCGTGCGGATGCTCAACATCGTCATGCATCGTGCGCTTGCCGCGCAGCGCGCCGCCGAAGCGGAGTCCTCGGCGGCGTAACTGTGTGCAGGCATTCATGCGACGCGCCCCGTCGAGCACCCCGATCCGGATAGACGCGCGATTTCGCGCAAGGAGCCCCGCAACATGAATCCCGAGAAGGTCGTCTTCGGCTTTTTCATCGTCTTGGCGTTGACCCTGAACTTCGGGTTCTTCGTCGGCGAGATCGACAACCCCGAGCATCATCACGTCTGGGAGTTGTTCGCCGTCATCTTGGTCAACCTGGTCGCGACCGTGCTGAAGTTCGGCGACCGCACCCACATGGGCGCCTTGTTGTTGGCGACCAGTCTGGTCGCCATGCTGCAGCTGATCGGCGCTGCCCTGGTTTGGACGATCGCCGTTCACGCGACCGAGTCGGGCATGACACCAGGGATCATGGCCAGCATCGTCTCCTTGAGCGGCGGGGCCATGATCGCCAACGTGGTGTCTGTGGTACTGCTGGTGATCGAGACCTTCACCCTGCGCCGCTAAACCGCGTCCAGAGCGACATGCGTCATTTTCATTTTGTGTTTGGCTTTGGAGATGTCCTCGATCTCGGTGAAACGCGGTTTAAAATTAAGTATTTTTAATATCTTAAACCGCGCCGGCTCCAGCGGTCGTCAAGTCTTCCGGGGTCGATCTCATCCAAAGACATCGCATACTGCGCCGGGCGCGGCTTAATTATGGACAACGTCGTCTTTCTCATCATGCGGCGGATGCGCATGCCGCTGTTGGTCCTGATCGGGACCTACGCCGTTGCGATGACGGGCATGGCGCTGATTCCCGCGCAGGATGCGGCCGGCAATCCGGTTCCGATGAGCCTTTTTCATGCCTTCTACTTCGTCAGTTACATGTCGACGACCATCGGGTTCGGCGAACTGCCGAATGCCTTCACGGATGCGCAGCGGATTTGGGTCTCCTTCAGCGTGTTCGCCACGGTGGCGGTCTGGCTCTATGCGATCGGAACACTGATCACGCTGCTGCAGGACACGACCTTTCAGCGTGCCATTCTGGAGAGCCGGTTTCGTTGGCGGGTCCGGCGGCTGCGGGAGCCCTTCTACCTTGTCTGCGGCTATGGCCAGACCGGCACCGCATTGGTGCGCAGCCTGACCGATCGTCACCAACGTGCAGTGGCGATCGATATCGATCCGGAGCGCGTGAACCTGCTCAAGCTGGACAACCTGCGCGAATACGTCCCCGCCTTGTGTGCCGATGCCCGCGAGCCGTCCAGTCTCGAGGCCGCAGGCCTGCGACATCCGCTCTGCAAAGGGGTCGTGGCGCTGACCAACGTCAACGAGGCCAATCTCAAGATCGCCATCGCAGCGAAGCTCCTGCATCCGGAGATCACCGTGATCTGTCGTGCCGATTCCCAAGAGGTCGAGGCCAATATGGCCTCGTTCGGCACCGATTATATCTACGACCCTTTCGATACCTTCGCCCTCGACATGGCCATCGCCATTCAGTCGCCCTGTCTGGCCCTGTTGAGCAAATGGCTGGCCGGCTACGAGGACCGAGCACTCGATGCGCCGATTTTTCCGCCGGCCGAAGGGCGCTGGGTGCTCTGCGGCTTCGGGCGTTTCGGCAAGGCGATGTATCGCCACCTGGGCGACCAGGGCCTAAAGCTCACCGTCATCGAGGCGCTTCCGCACAAAACCGGGATCCCGAAGGAAGGCGTCGTGCACGGGCGCGGCACCGAGGCGGTGACGCTTGAACAAGCCGGAATCGGCGACGCCGTCGGCTTGGTGGCCGGCACCGACAGCGACGCGGACAACCTCTCGATCATCATGACCGCACTTGCGCTGAACCGGTCCCTGTTCGTCGTGGCACGACAGAATCACCTCCACAACAAGGTCTTGTTCGAGCGTGTGGGGGCGCAGGTCGTGATGACGCCCAGTAGCATCATCGCCGATCGCATCCGGGTGCGTCTGGGCACGCCGTTGCTGGCTGAGCTCACGATGCTGGCGCGCGTTCGCGGAGACGACTGGGCCTGTGAGTTGGTCAGCCGCGTCGTCGCATTGGTCGACGAGCACCCGCCCCATGTCTGGGAGATCACGATCGACGAGACCGATGCCCCGGCGTTATGCGCTATGGATCGGCGCGGCAGCCCCGTCACCCTCGAAGAGCTCTCGCGCGATCCACGCGATCGCGATCGGACGCTGCCGCTGATCGTCTTGTTGCGGATGCATGACGGAGCGCGCGAGCTGCTCCCGGCGCCGGACGTGCGGGTGTGCAGCGGTGATCGTCTGCTGCTGTGCGGGCGCGCCGATGCGAGCCGTAGCCTGGCGTGGACGCTGCGCAACCTCAACGTGCTCGACTATGTCCTGACCGGGAACGCCGCTCCCGGCGGGCTGATCTGGCGCTGGTTGGCACGGCGTCGCGCGCGTACCGCCTCCGGCATCTGATCGCCACCCGGCGGTGCCTAGCCTCGCCGCGAGGTTTGGTATGCCGAGCGCACGTGGGTTTTCGGAACGCAGGGGGCGCCCGTGCGTTTCGGGACAAGGCGCGCCGAGGATGCGGAGCGGCCCCTACGGCGAGGAGGTGCAACGCGGTTTCGGCGTGCGCGGCGCGTGCAATGCCGCGAAAGATCCGCGTGTGCTCGGTATCGAGATGAGGTTGATGGCATACTGCGGTCACGTCGACCGCTGTCACGAGGAAAAGGCCTATGTACCCGGTAATGACCCGACTCGCCGAGGACCACGTCCGTCTCGCAAGGCTGCTCGATCTGTTCGAAGACCTCCTGAATCGGTTTCACGAGGGAGCGGAGCCCGATTACGAGCTGATGGCCGAGATGCTCGAGTACATGGACAACTACTCCGACATCGTTCATCACCCGACCGAGGACATCATCTTCGAGCGCGTTTTGGAGAAAGGCACCGAGCGACATGATGTCTTCGAGGTTCTGATGCGGCAGCACAAGGCGCTCGGGCAGCTGAGTAAGCGCTTTCGCCAATCGCTCGACGGCATCCTTCACGAAGAGGTCTTGCTGCGCGAAGACGTCGAGGCGCATGGGCGCGAGCTGATCGGGACGCTGCGTGCCCACAAGAGGCTCGAGGACGAGGAGGCCTTTCCGATCGCGCTCGAACGTCTGTCCGAGGAGGATTGGGCACAGATCGAGGCGCAGGCGCCAACTCAGGACGATCCCTTGTTCGGGAACCTGGATCCGCTGCGTTATCAAGCGCTCTACGCGCGCCTTTCGGCCGAATCCAGGGACTGATCTCTTCAACCGGATTCGGGTCGAGTTCGGGCTCAGACGCGATCGCGCCTGAGCTCAGTCGACTCGACCCATCACCTGACCCACTCCAAAGCCGAGACGGAGTCATGACGTTCGTAAGTACCCCTGATTTTCGCCACGATACCCCGGAATGCCTCGGGGTCCTGCTCGTCAACCTCGGCACCCCGGATGCGCCGACCGTGCCGGCCGTGCGCCGCTACCTGGCTGAGTTCCTGGCCGACCCGCGCGTCGTAGAGCTCCCGCGCGCGCTCTGGCTCCCGATCCTGCACGGCGTCATCCTGCGCGTGCGCCCGGCTCGCTCCGCAAAGGCATACCGGGCGGTGTGGGAGGAAGAGGGCTCGCCACTCTTGAGCATCGCTCGGCGGCAGGCCGCCGCCGTCCAGGCTTGCCTGAGCGAGCGGTTCGTCGGACCGGTCAAGGTCGCCTTGGGCATGCGCTACGGCAACCCGTCCATACCCGCTGCACTGGCCGAGCTGCGCCAAGCCAATGCCCGCCGGGTCCTGGTGTTTCCCCTTTACCCGCAGTATTCCGGGTCCACCACCGCCTCCGTGTTCGACGCCGTCACGCGGGAGCTGCAGCGTTGGCGCTGGCTCCCCGAGCTGCGCTTCATCAACCACTACCATGACGAGCCGGCTTATATCGACGCGGTGGCCGAGAGCATCCGCAATCACTGGGCCGAGCAGGGCGAGCCCGAGCGCTTGCTGTTTTCTTTCCATGGGATCCCAAAGGATTATTTCGAGAACGGCGACCCCTACTATTGCCACTGCCAGAAGACCGCGCGGTTGGTGACCGATCGTCTCGGTCTGCCGTCGAATCGTTGGGCATTGACCTTCCAGTCGCGCGTCGGCTTCAAAGAGTGGCTCAAGCCTTATACGGACGAGACTCTGAAAGCGTGGGGAGGGGAAGGAGTCCGTTCGGTCCAGGTCTTGTCGCCCGGTTTCTCGGCCGATTGCCTGGAAACCATCGAGGAGATCGACGAGGAGAATCGCGGCTATTTTCTCGGTGCAGGCGGCAAGGAGTTCAGCTATATCCATTGCTTGAACGACCGTCCGGACCATATCGCGATGCTGGGCGGTCTGATCGAACGCCACAGCTCGGGCTGGACCGAGGTCAACCGCTCGGCGGCCGACGACGCCGCACTGACTGCACGGCGCGAGCGAGCGGTTGCCCTTGGTGCTGCGGCTTGACGCGCCAAACCGATGTCTGGATTGGAGGAGTCCACCATGGACCAACGCGCCCGACCGACCGAAATCAACCTGCATCAAAAGTCACGCATCCTCGAGGTGGCCTTCGACGACGGCGCACGCTTCAGGCTGCCCTGCGAGTATCTGCGGGTCTATTCGCCGTCTGCCGAGGTCCGCGGCCACTCCCCGAGCACCGCGAAGCTCCAGGTCAAGAAAGAAGAGGTCAACATCACCGATCTGCAGCAGGTCGGCAATTATGCGGTGAAGATCTTCTTCGACGACGGCCACAAGTCCGGCCTCTATGATTGGGACTACCTCTACAAACTGGGGCGGGCCTGGCAGCCGTTTTGGTTCGATTATCTGGAAAAGATCGGGGCCGCCGGATACACGCGCACGGCACCGGACCCCTTCGAGACCATGAAGGCGCGCGGTGAGCTACCGTCCGAGTTGCCTGCCCGCATAGCGGCCAACCCGACCGAAACGACCGAGGAGGCGGCCCCGTGATCCGCCCGATCTTGCTCGCCGTCCTCGGGGTGCTTTGGCTCCCGCTCGCCCACTGCGCACCGGTGGAAGGGCCGGTCAAACCCACCGCGGATGTGCCCGAGGCGAAGGGGTGGAACAGCGAGGTGGTGGTGGATGAACTGGAACATCCCTGGTCCATCGCCTGGCTCCCGGACGGTTCGGCACTGATCACCGAGCGTCCGGGGCGTCTGCGAATCCTGCGCGACGGGGCCTTGGTCGGCAAGCCCGTCGCCGGTCTGCCTGCGGTGTTGTCCCACGGTCAAGGCGGTCTGATGGATGTTGCTTTGCACCCGGATTTCGAGCGCAACCAACTCGTCTATCTCACCTTCGCGACAGGCACCCCAAACGCGAATCGGACCGCACTTGCACGCGGACGGCTCCAAGACGACCGGCTTCGGGACGTCGAGGTGATTTTCGAGAACGCCGATGCCAAGAGCGGCGGACAGCACTTCGGCTCGCGCCTCGTCTGGCTGCCGGACAAGAGCCTGCTGATGAGCATCGGCGACGGCGGCAACCCGCCGGTCTCCTTTGCAGGCGGCAATATCCGCGACCAGGCTCAACGCCTGGAGACCCATTTCGGCAAGGTGCTGAGACTGACGGAAGACGGGCGTCCGCACCCGGACAATCCCTTTGTCGATCGAAAGGGCGCGCGTCCCGAGATCTACAGCTACGGGCATCGCAACATCCAGGGCCTCGCCTTGGATCCCGCGAGCGGACGCGTCTGGGCCAACGAGCACGGTTCCCGGGGCGGGGACGAGCTCAACCTGATCGAGCGCGGCAAGAACTACGGCTGGCCCGAGGTCACCTATAGCATGGAATACCGCGGGCCACGCATCTCCGACGAGACCACTCGCCCCGGGGTGGTCGACCCGTTGATCAACTGGACACCCTCCAAGGCGCCGAGCGGCCTGGCCTTCTATACCGGCGATCGCTATCCCGGTTGGCAGGGCAACCTCTTCAGCGGCGCCCTGGTCTTCGGCGAGGTACGGCGCATCGTCTTGGACGGCGCGAAGGTCGTCGACGAGGAAAAGCTCACCATCGGCAATCGCGTGAGGGACGTCCGGCAGGGGCCGGATGGTTATCTCTATGTGCTGATCGACTCCGGAGAGGGGTCTTTACTGCGGATCCGGCCTCGCTAAAGCGCGTCCCGAGTGTCTCCGCCATGTCAGGCGGATGTGCGAGCCTTGGCGCATCCAAGCAAGGCATCTCCGGACGCGCTTTAGGATTCGAAAGCACTTCTCTCGAAGCGCTTTTTTGCCTAAACCGCGTCTCGCCGACGCAATGGACGGAGACGAGGTTGGAATTGTCTCCGGCCGAGCAGATCGCCTCGGACGCGGTTTAGCAGCGGTTTTTGCGCCCGGCGACCCTTAACCGCAACGCATTCAAGCGAATAAACCCGGTCGCGTCCTTTTGATCGTAGGCCCCGGCATCCTCCTCGAAGGTCGCGATCGAGGCGTCGAAGAGGCTGTTGGTCTCGGATTTGCGTCCGACCACCATTACATTTCCCTTGTAGAGCCGCAGGCGCACGACGCCGTTGACCACGTCTTGGGTTGCGTCGATCGCGGCCTGAAGCATCAACCGTTCGGGTGCGAACCAGTATCCGTTGTAGACGAGGCTCGCATAGCGCGGCATCAGCTCGTCTTTGAGGTGCGCGGCCTCGCGGTCGAGCGTCAAGGACTCCATGGCGCGGTGGGCCTTGAGCAGGATGGTGCCGCCGGGTGTTTCGTAGCAGCCGCGTGACTTCATGCCGACATAGCGGTTCTCGACGATGTCGCTGCGCCCGATTCCGTTGGCCCCGCCGATCCGGTTGAGCTCGGCGAGGACCTCGGCCGGCGACATGCGTTGCCCGTCGATTCCGACACAATCGCCACGCTCGAACATCAGCTCGATCAGGGTTGCCTGATCCGGTGCATCCTCCGGCGCGACGCTCCATCGCCACATGTCCGCACCCGGCTCGACCCAGGGATCTTCCAGGTCGTAGCCTTCATAGGAGATATGCAGCAGGTTGGCGTCCATCGAGTAGGGCGACTTGGTGCCGTCGCGCTTCATCTCGACCGCGATCCCGCGGCTCGCCGCATAGTCCATCAGCTTCTCGCGCGAGAGCAGATCCCACTCGCGCCAGGGCGCGATGATCTTGATGTCCGGGTTCAGCGCATAGGCGGTCAGCTCGAAACGGACCTGGTCGTTGCCCTTGCCGGTCGCGCCGTGCGAGATGGCGTCGGCACCGGTCTCGGCGGCGATCTCGATCAGACGCTTGCCGATCAAGGGACGTGCGATCGAGGTGCCGAGCAGATACTCGCCCTCGTAGATGGCATTGGCGCGGAACATGGGGAAGACGAAATCGCGCACGAACTCCTCGCGCAGATCGTCGATGTAGATCTCCTTCACCCCCGCGGCAGTGGCCTTGGCGCGCGCCGGCTCGAGCTCCTCACCCTGGCCGATGTCGGCCGTGAAGGTCACGACCTCGCAGCCATACTCCTCCTGAAGCCACTTGAGGATGACCGAGGTATCCAGACCACCGGAGTAGGCCAACACCACCTTCTTGATTGCGCCTTGCGCCATCGTTCTGCTCCAACTCGGAAAATCGGTGAGTATATACCCAGTTCGCCGGCCCCGGTCGATCATCCCGGATCCGGGAATGTGAACTGCGAAGGCAGGAAGGACTCGAAGAAAAACAGAATCTTGACCTCGTCCGAAGTAATCGAAACCGACATTCGGCGGTCCGCATGGCGGCATCTGTTGGGCCTCGCTCCCGCTCGGCCCAACCTTCACTGCGGCTCGGTTCAAACCTGGCAGGGCGTGTCCGGGTAGATTGGCGGGATCTCTCGGACTGCCCAACGAATCGTCTCGGCGACTGCATCGCCGATGCCGGGCACCGCGGTCAATGCCTCGGTATCCGCCGTGATCACGGCCTCGATGCTGCCGAAGTGCTCGATCAGTCGCTTGGCCCGCTCGGGTCCGATCCGCGGCAGCCCTTGGAGGATATGGCTCTGGAGACGCGCCTTCCCGCGTGGCCGCTTGCCGTGTCGCGGGATTGCGCCCCGGGCGAATGAGCGTTGCTGACGCGCGGCGAAGAGCATCAGCCGGGCCGACTCCTCCGGATCCCGAGCGCGCAGCAGCGGCAGACCGAAGAACAGCGTCAAGGTCACGAGTGCGCCTTGGATCGCCTCGCGCCGCATGCGGCTCTCGGTCAGGTCCCGTGTGGTGCCTTCGAGGATCAGCGCGCCGCGCGGTCCGGCAGTCGCGAGACGTTCGGCCTGCGCGAAAAGACGCCCGTCCTTGATCGACGACACCAAATCAATCAGCGTCTTGCGCTCCAAGAGTAGGCTGTCGTCGATTAGGTAGTCGCCGACAGGGAGGCGTTCGACCTGGATTCGGAATTCGGGGTGACCACGCAAGGCCGCGAGGACCGGGCTCGATGCCTCGCGATCGTCCACACGCATCGAGAAAGCCTGACTCGGATCCATCGCGTCGTGCCTCCATCGGGGGATCGCGTCGTCGACGTGCGTTGCCGAACCGGCGCCTTGTTCGGGTCCGAGCCCCGTCTATCCGAACAATCGTTGCCACCAGCGCCGCCGGTTCTTCGGCGGGGGGCGCGTGCTCGGCAGGTCAACCGGCGGAATCAAACTCATCACCCAGCCGGGCAGGGGCGGAGAGTCGCTGAAACCGCACACCACGCCGAGATTGTTCGGATCATAAATCTTCACGAAGGTCGGCGCGCGCGGATCGTCGGCATAGACGATGCCGCAATAGTCCTCGCGATGCTCGGCGCGCAGCAGGCGGTCGATCTCCGCGACGAAGTCCCTGACGCCGGCCGCATCGGTCGCCGCCGTCGGCGGCGGCTCGCCGACTGCATAGAGAAACCAACCCGCATCCGCACGCGCGTCGATCCGTGCCCAGAGATCGTCGAGCTGATGCCAGCGCAAGGCGGAGGTGAAGCTGCCGCGAAAGGCGCGCAGGTAAGGGTCCTCTGTCGTGTCCAATCGGCTCATGCTTGTCTCGGTTCGTGATTGGCGTGCTCATCGTTCCCGCCCGTGCGGATTGACCACGGGCTCCAAGGATCGTCGGGTTTTACTCGACCCGCGCGCCTTCAGGCAAGTTCAACGCCCCCGAACTGCCCCGCTTCTCCCCGTCGTCCGTCGCCGGGTTAAAGAACCTCGATGCGAGCGTCGGGCATCTCGGTCCCATCCCTTGCCGACACGATCAATTTTCTCATCAGCCGATTGCGCGCTCCCGTCAGAGTACCCGCGAGGACATGGGGAGATTTCGCGTACACTGATCTCGGACTGGACCCGAAGAAATGGGGCGACGCAGCACCTCGCGATGGCGTGATCTTCAAGCCGGGCGGGGAAACCCTCTCGATTCGGCCGGCGCCAACACGAGCTGACCATTCGGCCCTCTCTTTGGCCCTTGCAGGTCGACCGTCGGTATTCCCGGCGGCCGGCAACCGGGTCGGCATGGGTCAGCATCGAGATCGCAGGCGTCGGACGCCTGATCAACCCGGAGGACGAAGTATGAAGCATTGGCGTGGTCGGTGGTGGCTGGCCCTATATTGCGCGCTGGGGCTGGCGTATGCCGGTACCGCCGGGGCCGGTCGCATTCTGGTGCCGGTGCACGGTTACCTCGGCGATTCTGCATCCTGGCGGCAGAGCGGAGTCTTGCCGGTCTTGGAAGAGGCTGGCTGGAGAGTCGCCGGTAACTGGCGGTCTACCTCGTCGGGGGTGCGGCTGGAGCCGGTCGTGCGACCAGCGGGGGAGTTCGCAATCTACACGGTCGATCTGCCCTCCACCGCCCCGCTGATGGAGCAGGCGCGCTTTCTCGGCGGGATGCTGGGCGCCATCGCGCAACGGCACCCGACGGACACGGTCGAGCTCATCGGGCATTCGGCCGGCGGCGTCGTGGCTCGGCTCGCACTGGTGAACTACGGTGCGGGCACCGTCACCCGACTGATCACCATCGCAGCCCCCCATTCGGGCACCGAGCGCGCCTGGCAGGCGCTGGATGCGACCGACGACAGCGGACTGTTCGGCGGAATCAAACGCTGGTTCGTCGAACGCAAGGTGGGCGACGACATGTATCGCACCGTACAGTCTTCGCGCGGGGTCCTTGCAGACCTATCGCCACCGGTGCCCGGCAACCTGCTGTACTGGCTGAACGGTCGCCGACACCCCGACATCGCTTACGTCGGAGTGGTCCGTGGGGCCGCCTTCGGGTTGCCGGGCGACCAGGTCGTGCCGGCCTCCAGTCAGGATCTGCGCCGGGTGCCGGCGCTCAATGGCCGCGCCGACATCCAGGTGGTGGCCGGCGATCACCAACTCAGTCGGCAGGACGGGCTGCTGTTGTCGCACCTGGTGGCGAAACCCGCCGAAACCCGCGCGACCGGTTCGCAGTGAGACCCGCAAAGTAAGCTGCCTTCTGCTTCTGCTTCTGCTTCAGCTGTGCGACAGCGATAGCCCCCCGACAATCGGATCGACCTGCCGACACATTCGCGGCCGGGGTGCCCGGGCGGCTCTGTTGACGGAGGTAGGTCGCGACGTTGACCGATCTGCGCCCCGGACTAGACTGGAAGCAGGATCCATCGCAGCCCAATCGAGGCTGCGGTGGTCGTCATCAACTGCAGAGGAGATCGCTATGTTGCAAGTCCATTTGATTCGCATCGCGACCGTGGCCGCTCTCGGCGTGCTTCTGGCTCTGTCGTTGAGCGCCCGGGCGGGGCAGGGGCTCAAAGATGCCGCGGCGGCGGAGCTCGAGGTCCGGGTGCTGGAAGCGCAGGCGCCCACGGGCCAAGGAGAGCGCTCGGAAGTGCTCTACCGCATGGAGGTCATCTCGGTGCTGCGCTCCACCTCTCCCGTGCAGCCGGGGGACACCATCACCGTACGTTCCTACGCCTTGAGCCAAGAGGCCCTGGACAGGGGCGTCGCAGGACCACAGGTCTTGGCTCCGGGCTGGCTTGGGGTTGCCTATCTCAACCCGGACCCCGCGGCCGCCGGCGCCGAGGCAGGGCGGCAGTTCGCCATCGCCGCAGACGGCGACAGCTTCAAGGATATCCCGCCCGGACCGCCCTCTCTGAAGTGGACCGAGCAAGTCGAAGTGGGCGCCGAGTGAGTCGCTTGCGGATCCGGCTTGCCGGGCGGGGCCGCAGCGACCGGATCGCCTCCGCCTTGAGGTCGACGTCTCGAGGCGACGTCGGTCGGCCGAGACGCCTGCGTTCCGGGCAAGACCGGCGGGCACCTTCCGGGGGCAATCGAAGGCCGCGCCTCAATACTTCCCGGTCAGCTTCATGACGAGCTTATGGATGCCGTGAACGGACGGTCCGGGATTCAGATACATAACGGCACAGGTCCCGGTGCGTAGATTGATGCCTTTCTCCGCGGCGAGCGCCACCGCCTCCGGGGTCTCGTGGGCCATGTGGATCCAGACATGACCGATCCCTGCATCCGCGGCCGCGGCAACCCAGCCCGCGCTTTCCGCCTTCGGCACCTCGATGATGAGACCATCGATGGGTTGGGGTAAGGACGCGAGCGTGGGATACGCGGGATCCCGGTCGACCAGCATAGTGCTGGGGTCGATCGGATAGACGGTTTTCCCCATCGCCTTCAGCCGCCGATAACTGAGGAGCGGAAAAGGCTTGGCTGTGGTGTGTCCGACGACGCCGAAGCGGCCGAGGTTAAAGAAGCTTTCGTAGTTCGAAGCCATGAGCGCGGGGTTCCGGGTGAATGGGTGATTGGGGCACGTACCGACGGGGGCCGGAACAAAGCGCGAGCCTGTTGCGGATGGGTTCTTCCACGGTGGTTTGCGGAAGAGTCGAGGTAACCGGGTCGGCGGAAAAGCGACGTTCGCTCGTCACTCCTTGGACAAGGAACATGCCGTGATTCTCGCTGAATCCTCAGAGATCAGTGAGCAAACCGGAGCGGTTGGAGCCGAGGGCAAACGCTCGATCGTCTAGTCGACAGTATACCGATCTCGGTACAACCTTGGTCGACGATTGAAGACGGCGATCTCGCCGGATGCTCGCGGTCAAATGGCCTGCCTGTGGCGGCGCATGATGGTCATGATGTTGTCCGCGGCGAAGTCCACCGCATCTCGGAAGGGGTACAGAATGACCGGCGCACCGATCTGCCAGAGCTGTGCGCCCTGCGCGTCGTCGCGGGCGACGACGGCGATCTCGCCGGAGAAACGTCGCTCGGCCAGGGCGTAGAGCAGTACTCGGTTTGAATCCAGGTCGGGCAGGGTGCTGATGGCCCAGCTCAGCCCCTCCATGGGGAGACTATCCAAAAAGGCAGCGTCGTGGCCATCGCCGAAGCGGACATTCAAGCCGGCGCCGCTCAGGCGCCGCACGACGTCAGGATCACAGTCCACACCGATGACCTGCAGGCCTTCGTCGCGCAGACGTCGTGCCAGACGGAGTCCGTAGCGGCCAAGCCCGATCACGAGGACCTCCGGCTGCGCTCCGTCCGAAGATGGATTGTCGCCCATGAGCTCCCGGTAAGGCCGGCGTCGTTCGAATAGCCCGAGCAGAGGCGCGAGGGTGCGGTACAGGGGATGCGAGTACAGGATCATGTACGTCGACAGGGTAATGGTGATCAGCCCCACCAAGGTCGTCAGCCCGAGCGCCTCGACCCCGACATGGCCCAGGCTGATGCCCATCGCCACGAAGACGATCGAGAATTCGCTGATCTGCGCGACCGTCAGGCCCGCCAGAAACCCTGTGCGCTTGCGATAGCCCATCACGCCCATGATGGCCATCACGATCAACGGATTGCCGATGAGCACGAACAACGACAGCCAGATCGCGGGCCAGACCTCGGCACCGAGGGTCGTCAGGTCAAGCTCGGCTCCGAGATGGATGAAGAAGAACAACAGCAGAAAGTCGCGGATGCCCGTCAGTCGCGCGCTGATCGCCTCGCGATAGGCGGTCGATGCCAACGAGAAACCGGCCAGGAAGGCCCCGGCTTCCTTGGAGAATCCAACCCATTCCCCGAGCGCTGCGAGCCCGGTTCCCCAGGCGATTGCGAAGATCAGGAGCAACTCCTGCGAGCGCGCGATACGATGCAGGAGATCCGGGAGCACGTAACGCATCAGCACGAACATCAGCACCGCTGCGGCCGTGATGCGCCCCACCAGCGAGATCGCGACAGCCCAGGCCGATGCGTCGGCGCCCGAGCCGAGAGAGCTCATCGCCATCATCGCCAGCACGACGGCAATATCCTGCACGATCAGGAAACCGATCGCGATGCGTCCGTGCAGCGCGTCGAGCTCGCCCTTGTCGGAGAGCAGCTTGACGATGATGATGGTGCTCGAGAAGGTCAGTGCGACCGCGACATAGAGTGCTTCGACCAGTCCCTTGCCCAATGCCAGGATAATCAGGAAGCCGAAGACGATCGTAAAGGCGAGCTGGCCCAATCCGGTGGCCAAGGCGACCGGGCCGATATCGCGCACCCGGGTGAGGTCCAGCTTCAGTCCCACGACGAACAGGAGCACCGCCACGCCGACTTGGGCGAGCACCTCGATCTGATCGTGGGATTGGACCAGCGAGAAACCTGCCGGTCCGACCGCGATGCCGACGACGATGTACGCAATCAGCAGGGGCTGTTTCAGGCGCACCGCAATCGCGCCAGCAACGGCCGCGATCACCAGAAGGACGGCAAGCTCCGCAAAGGCATCGGTTATTTCAATCACGCCGTTCGACCTGCCGCACTCATCGATCGCCCCCGGTTTGATCGGTTGATGTGGGGGCCTCGCGCCGATCGTGCTTCGGATGCCGGCCAACCGCATCACCCGCCATGGAGTCTACTTCAGAAGGGGTGCGCCTTTCATCGAAGAACGCCGGGTGTCGCGCAGTATCTCGACGACGGTGAGATTAGGCGGCGCGCGCTCGCGCCGCCCATGCCGCTCAAATCCTCCGGGGCGATCCCGTAGATATCGACCTCCCGAGGAGACCGTCGACGAGGTCGCTTCAGGTGGTGCTGCCGGATGCGCCTTCCTTGTCTTTGTCGGCGCCGCATTTGCCCTCGCCGCACTTGCCTTCGGTTCCCTTATCGGCACCGCACTTGCCCTCCCCGCATTTGCCTTCCGCATCCTTGGTCCCGCCGCATTTGCCTTCGCCGCACTTGCCTTCGGTGTCGGCACCGGCGACCAGCATGTAGCCGGTATCGAGCGACTGAGCGGCGAACGGGTTGCCGGAGGCCTGCGCAACGCCGACGGCGCCGAGGCTACCGACGATGGCGGCACCGACAAGGGCGGCGGCCGGTGTGATGGTTTTTTTGTTCATGGTCGTGTCCTCGTGTCGAAATAAGAAGGGTGGCTTCCGGAATCGGACATCCGTCACCATTATCGCAGCAACACGCTCGGATTTGATACGTCAGAACCTCAAGGGTTCAACGGAGTCACTGCTCTCGGCGCTGAAAAGCGCGTTGGCCTAGCCGGCGAAGCTATCGAGGCAGACCGGGTCCACACGCCGGGCGTTTCGGGCGCGTCAACTCTGCGGGCCGAATAGGTCATGCCGGGCTGACTCCGTGATCGTCGAGACCGCCGGGTGCTTGATGTGGCGCTCGGCCGAGATGGCGTAGTACCGCTCCTTGATGTCGTCGACCCGGGCGATCAGTGCGACCCCGTACTTGTCGAGAATGTCCTGTTCCACAGCGGTCGGTGTTGTGAAGATCCCGACCCCGGCCTCGCCGAAGGCCTTCATCAGCGCGCGGTCTTCGAACTCCGCGGCGATGCGCGGTTTCAGGTCGTGGCGGTCGAACCAATGCTCGAGCGCGCGATACAGTGCGCTCGAGCCCGTCGGCATCAGCATCGGCGCGCCGTTGAGTGATCGGGGAAAGTCCTCGCGATAGCGTGCCGCGAGCTCCGGGACGGCGAAAAAGCTGATTCCGGATTCGCCCAGGATATGGTTGTAGGCGCGGATGTTCAGCGCCGGATTCACCGGGCTATCGGCAAGGACCAGGTCGAGCTTGTGCACCGAGAGATCGGCCAGAAGGTCGGTCAGTGGTGCCTCGTGGCAGACCAGACGCACCGGGTCCGGGAGGGCCAGTACGGGCGCCAAGACGCGATAAGCGAGCAGCTTGGGCACGACCATGGCGATTCCGACCCTGAAGGTGATGCCGGAGGCCGGCGGGCGGCCCGAGACCACGTCCTGCAACTCCCCCGTCAGTCTGAAGATCTCGTCGGCATAGGAGAACACCACTTGGCCGCTTTCGGTCAGGGCGAGGTTGCGTCCGGATTTGCCGAACAGCTTGGTCCCGATCTGCTCTTCGAGCTCGCGCAGCTGCCCGCTGATGGTCTGGGGCGTGAGGTGCAGGACCTCCGATGCGCGGGCAATGGACCCATGGGTCGCTACGGCCCAGAAGTAGCGCAGGTGCTTCATGTTCAGGTTCGGCATCGGGGGCGGATCCGCGCGTTTGGGTGGAATGCGAAGGATCCGGGTCGAGGTGATGCCCGCGGGCGGTCTCGGCGATGGCTATCGGCGGCTAAGCGGCGGAGGCTGTGACCGGATCGCTCGGGATGATAACCCGAAAGCCGTTTTGCGCATGCAATGGCCCGTGCCGGACGTTGCCTGATCAACTGCGGGCCCCCACTCTCCGTCGAAGCGCGATGACGGCCGCGGCCGCGCGCTTGCGAATCACCGGGGCTGTTGACCTTTGCCGGTCCGAGAACCCATCCATCCAAAAACGTCGGCGGATCGCCCCGGAACATCGCGCCCCGGGTCCCGGCCGATCCCATCGAGGCAGGCATGAGTAAGAAACGACAATTGGACTTCGCGGGTAAGGAGATCGACGTCCGTTTCGACGGGCGCCTCTGTATTCACGTCGGCGAATGCGGTCACTCCAAGGGCGACCTCTTCGTGGCCGACCGCCAGCCATGGTGTGTGCCGGACCTCGTGTCGAAGGCGGAGGTCCGCGAGATCATCGAGCGCTGTCCGAGCGGCGCCTTGACCTACACCGACAAGGCCGGTGTCCCGGAGTCGGCACCCGCGGAAAACAGCCTGACCGTCGCCTACAATGGCCCGCTCTATCTCACCGGCGATCTGGAGATCGAAGGTGCAGGAGACGATATGCCCGGCGTGCGTTTCCGCGCGGCGCTCTGTCGGTGCGGGGCTTCCAAGAACAAGCCGTTCTGCGACAACAGTCATGTCGAGGCCAAGTTCGAGGACTATGGTGCCGTAGGCGAGAAAGGGCCGGGACTGACCGCGACGGGCGGGAAGCTGACGGTCGAGATGCGGCCCGATGGCCCGCTGGTCCTGACCGGAAATCTGAGTATCCGCGCCGGCAGCGGGCGGCTCGCCTGGCAGGGCGACAAGGCGTTTCTCTGTCGCTGCGGGGCGTCGCAGAACAAGCCGTTTTGCGACGGGTCGCATAAGAAGGTCGGCTTTAAAGGTTGAACCGCAACTGAACCGCGTCCGGAGTGACAGGCGTCGTGAGTCGATTTGTTCGGCCTTGTCTCGGTCAACGGCCGATGTGAGACGCGGTTCAGGAATAAAAACATGTCGGTTCGTATCCTGTTCGATTTCGACGGTACTCTTGTCGACAGTCTCGAGGCGGCCTTTAAGGCCTTCCGGCAGGTTGGCCCCGAGTTCGGCTGCGCGCCGTTGAGTCGGGAGCGGCTGGAGCGGCTCAGGGGGATGCACGCGCTCGAGGTCGTACATGCTTTGGGTGTGCCCATGTACCGGCTTCCGCAACTGGCCACGCGGATGCGTCGTGCTATGCGTGCCGATCTGATGGAGACGGCCCCGATCGAGGGTATCGGCGAGGTGCTGGAGACGCTGCTGCAACGCGGGCATCGGTTGGGTATCCTGTCGTCGAATGCGCGGGCGAGCGTGCGTGAGTACGTCCGCCGCCATCGGCTGCCCGGTCTCGATGTCGTGGTCGGCGGAACCGGTCTGTTCGGCAAGGCCGGGGCATTGCGCCGACAGGCCCGCATGCAGGGTCTTGAGCCCGGGTGCCTGGTCTATGTCGGCGATGAGCTGCGCGATCTCGAGGCGGCGCGCGATGCGCGGGTCCGCTTTGCCGCCGTGGCCTGGGGCTATACGCCCTTGGAGAGTCTGGCAGCCGCAGGCCCCGACTTTCAGTGCCGTCATCCGCGGGATTTGCTCTCGATCGCCGCCGGGCAGCCCTGAGGCAAGGAGAACACATCGATCGATGTAGGATGGGTAGAGCGCAGCGAAACCCATCCTCCAAACCGCCGAGTTGCCATTGTAGGATGGGTAGAGCGCAGCGAAACCCATCCTCCAAACCGCCAAGTTGGCATTGTAGGATGGGTAGCGCGCAGCGAAACCCATCCTCCAAACACCCGGGTTGCTGGGTGGCCGAGTTTCGGTCTGATGCCTTTGGCGTAGGCTGGATGGGTTTCGCTTGCGCTCTACCCATCCTACGCCGTGACTTACCCCGGGCAACCGGAGCGCGGGCAACATAAGAGACGCACGACGGCAGGTGCCGATGGCGTCCGAGACGACACCACGATGAAGGAACCGACGACCTTGGATCAGATCACCGCCTCACAACGCAACGCCGCAACAACAAGCGCCTCCACCCCCGGCTCCGCTGCTGCCGATACCTCGCCTGATTCACTCGCGACAGAATTTTCCGCACTGCGGCGGCAGGTCGGCGAGAGCATCCTCGGTCAACACGGCCTGATCGATCGGCTGCTGATCGCCCTGCTCGCCGACGGTCATCTGTTGGTCGAGGGCGCCCCGGGGCTGGCCAAGACCACGGCCGTGAAGGAGCTTGCAGCCGGGCTCGAGGGCGATTTCCATCGCATCCAGTTCACCCCGGACCTCTTGCCGGCGGATCTGACCGGGACCGAGGTCTATCGCCCCCAAGACGGGACCTTTCGGTTTGACCGCGGCCCCATCTTCCACAACCTGCTGCTCGCCGACGAGGTCAACCGCGCGCCGGCCAAGGTGCAGTCGGCACTTCTCGAGGCGATGGGCGAGCGCCAGGTCACCGTCGGTCGCGAGACCTACCTGTTGCCGCGGCTCTTTTTGGTGATGGCGACTCAAAACCCGATCGAGCAGGAAGGCACCTACCCACTGCCGGAGGCCCAGCTCGACCGCTTCCTGATGCATGTCCGGGTCGACTATCCGGATATCCAGACCGAGCGTGCCATCCTGCGCCTCAATCGCGACGAGGCGCGACGCGATCGCGCGTCGGCCCCCTGCGTCGTCCTGAGTCAGGCAAGCGTCTTTGCCGCACGGCACGCCATTCTCGATCTCTACATGGCGCCCGAGGTCGAGGATTATCTGGTCCATCTGGTGATGGCGACCCGCAAGCCGGAGGCCTATTCGCCCGACCTGGCCGGGTGGCTGCGTTTCGGCGCGAGCCCGCGCGCGACCATCGCCCTGGACCGCTGCTCGCGCGCCCTGGCCTGGCTGAACGGGCGCACCTTCGTCTCGCCCGAGGATATCCAGTCGCTCGCCCCGGATGTGTTGCGTCACCGCGTGCTCCTGTCCTACGAGATGGAGGCGGAAGGCCGCCGGCCGGACGACTTCATCGATGCCTTGCTCGGGCGCGTCCCGGCGCCGTAGGCGGTCCGTGCCATGCGATTGAACCCACCAAGTGCGAAGGACGCGAAGACGTCTCATGCGCGGACCGAGGGCGTCCTCCCCGAGTTGACCGAGTTGATCGCCCTGCGCGAGCAGGCGCGGCGGCTCGATCTTGCGCCGCGCGGGCGGGTCCTGGCGACGCGCACCGGCGGCCATGTGGCGCGCTTTCGCGGGCGCGGGATGGAGTTCGACGAATCGCGCGTCTATCAGCCCGGCGACGACCCGCGCAACATGGACTGGCGTGTCACGGCCCGGGCCGGTCGTCCGCACGTCAAACTCTTCCGAGAGGAGCGCGAGCGGCCGGTCTGGCTGCTGGTCGACCAGGGGCCGTCCATGCGCTTCGGCACCCGCATCGCCTTCAAGTCCGTCGTCGCCGCGCGTGCGGCCGCGCTGCTCGGCTGGGCTGCCGTGGATCGCGGCGATCGTGTCGGCGGTCTGGTCTTCGACGAGACCCGGCACCTGGAGCGCCGCCCGGCCTCGCGTGCCGCGGGACTCCTGCCGCTTCTCGACCGTCTGGCGAGTCCGTCGCCCGCCTGGCGTGCAGACGCCGAATCCTCCGGCCCGGCCGGCGGCTACGCCTCGCTCGGGGACGCCGCGGGACACCTCGTCCGGCTGGTGCGCCCCGGCAGTCTGGTTGCCGTGATCAGCGATTTCGCCGACATCCTGCGCGGGCCGACACGTTGGATGACCGAGCTGGCCGCCGGTTGCGAGGTCATCCTCTTGCCGGTGCACGACAGCATCGAGATCCAGGCGCCGCCCTCCGGACGCTACCCCGTGACCGACGGGCGCCGGCGCGGCCTACTCGATCTGACCCGCTCCGGGAGCCGCGAGGCATACGAAGATCTGTTTCGCACCCGGATGGAGACCCTGGAGCGGCTGGCGCGGCGCAACCGTGCCCACCTGCTGCGTCTGACCGCCGATGCCCCGGTCGGTCCCGCGCTGGCGCTCGGTCTCGGCGGGCGAGGGCGCTTGCCCGCCGCGGGGGGCTTCGCGTGAACGGCGATCCTTTGGCGCAACTGCGCGACTGGCATCTGCCGGATCCCATCCAATGGTGGCCGCCGGCCCCCGGTTGGTGGATCTCCGCCGCCGTGCTTCTGGCGGTTCTGCTGTGGGTGGCCGGTGTGCGCTGGCGCCGACATCGGCGTCGGGGTGCCGCCGCCCGTTCGGCCCTGCGCGAGCTCGCCGCGCTGCGGGCGGCCGTCCGGGCCGACGGCGACACCCGCGCCTTCGTCGCCGCACTCTCGCGCCTGCTGCGCCGGTTCGCGCTTGTGCGCTTTCCGCGCGAGCAGGTCGCCGGACTCACCGGGGATGCCTGGCTCGCCTTCCTGGACGCGACCGGCGGCGGGGGTGGCTTTCGTCAAGGACCGGGGCGGGCACTCGCCGACCTGGTATACGGCGCGACCCGCGACGGCGATCCACTGCCGAATCCGGATGCCTTGGCCGATTTGGCGGAAACCTGGATCCGCGCCAACCGTCGCCACGGCGGCCCCGCAGTTGGCGGAGCCGGGGAAACGCCTGCCGACCCAGAGGCCGATGCCACGCCCCTAGCAACGAGATGACCCCAATAATCACCCCAAAAACACCCGACGTAGGATGGGTAGAGCGAAGCGAAACCCATCCTCCCCGCTCCGACGCCCAAGCTTCGGCACCGGAAGAGCGAAGCGAAACCCATCCTCCCCGCTCCGACGCCCAAGCTTCGGCACCGGAAGAGCGCAGCGAAACCCATCCTCCCCGCTCCGACGCCCAAGCTTCGTTACCGGTAGAGCGCAGCGAAACCCATCCTCCCCGCTGCGACGCCCGGATCGTGCTGTTGAGCTGTGAGGATGGGTTTCGCTGCGCTCTACCCATCCTACGTTTTTCGGTTGGTTTTCAATCGCTCCTTGAACCTTCTGAAACGCGCCCCTCCGAGGCGAGCATGTCGTGCGACCTCACGGCCATGCAATGAAAATTCAAAGATCCCCCGAGCGCGTTTCAGCATGATCACGCTGGCTTGGCCCCTAGCCCTTCTCGCCCTCCCTCTCCCGCTCATCGCGACCTGGCTCCCCCGCGCCCCCGCCGAGCAGGGCGCGGCCCTGCGCTTCCACCTGGATCCGGACCTCGCGGCGGAGGTTGCGCGGGGCACGCGAGGGAGCGGCTCGCTGAGTCCGCGTCTGATCCTCGCCTTGGTCGCCTGGGTCCTTCTGGTGCTCGCCGCGGCGCGTCCGGAATGGGTCGGGGAACCCGTCAGACTCCCCGTCTCCGGTCGAGATCTGATGATCGCGCTCGACATCTCCGGGAGCATGGAGGTGGCCGACTACGAGCTGAACAACCGCATGGTCGCGCGCATCGCACTCGTAAAGGCGGTCGCGGAGCGATTCATCGCGCGGCGCGAGCAGGACCGTCTCGGACTCATCCTTTTCGGCTCCCGGGCCTATCTAATGACGCCGCTCACATTCGATCGCACGACGGTCGGGACCATGCTGACCGAGGCGGTGGTCGGCCTGGCCGGTCGCGAGACCGCGGTCGGCGATGCCCTTGCCCTGGCGGTCAAGCATCTGCGCGACCAGCCGGAGGACAATCGCGTCGTCATCCTCATGACCGACGGCGCCAACAACGCCGGACACATCGAACCGCTCGCAGCGGCCGAGCTGGCGGTTCAGGCCGGCGTGCGCGTCTACACCATCGGGATCGGCGGCGGCAACGGCGGGGGGATGTCGCAGTCGCGCTCGCCCTTCGGCGGCGGTCCGGCGCGCGCGGGCAGCGATTTCGATCCGGCGACGCTCCAGCGCATCGCCGAGATGACCGGCGGACGCTTCTTCTCGGCTTATGCCCGCGAACAGCTCGAAGAGATCTACGCCGAGCTCGATCGTCTCGAGCCGAGCGAGCGCGACGAGCGCTCGCTCACGCCGAGGCGCTCGCTCTACATGTGGCCGGCGGCCGGTGCGCTGCTCCTGAGCTTCGGGTTGGCCGCCGCGCCGCTTCTGTCCGCGGGGGCACGCCGTCGTGTGGCCTGAGTTGCAGCTTCTGCGCCCGTTTTGGCTGCTGGCCCTGATCCCGGCGCTGATCCTGCTTGTGCTGCTGTGGCGACGACCGGCCGGTGCGCTGGTGTGGCGGCGCCTGGTCGATGCACATCTGCTGCCGCATCTCCTGGTGGGCGCGGATCGTGAGCCGCGACGTCTGCCGCTTTTGCTGTTGGGTCTCGGTTGGTTACTGGCGACGCTGGCGTTGGCCGGACCGGCCTGGGAGCGTGTCGCGCAGCCCGTCTACGGGACTAGTGCGGCGCGAGTCATCCTACTCGACCTCTCTCCGAGCATGAACGCGGCCGATCTGCGGCCATCCCGCCTGGCGCGTGCCCGGTTCGAGGTGATGGATCTGCTGAAGGCATCGGAGGAAGGCCAGATCGCCCTGCTCGCCTTCGGCCCGGAGCCCTTCGTGGTCTCGCCGCTGACGCGGGATGCCGTGACCATCTCGGCCCAGGTGCCCCAACTCACGACCGACCTGATCCCGGTACCGGGAGCGCGCGATACTGCACGGGCCTTGAACGCGGCCGGCGAGCTGCTGGGGCGCGCCTCCGCCGGTCGCGGCGACATCGTCCTGGTGACCGACGGTGTCGGCGACCTGGCCGCGGCCCGGTTTGCCGTGCAGGCATTGGCGGCCGGCGGACATCGCGTCTCGGTGCTTGCGGTCGGCACCTCCGACGGTGCGCCCGTGCCCTTGGCCTCGGACGGGGCACGTGGTTTCGAGTCCGACCCCAACGGCGGGGTCCGGATTGCGCGCCTGCCCGAGTCCGATCTGCGCGAGCTGGCCCGGCTCGGCAACGGCCGCTATGTCGAATCGGACGCAGGCGACGCCGACACCCGCTTACTGATGGGCCTCGGCTCGATGGACGCGGAGTTGACCGAGGAGCCGTCGCTCCTGTCCGATCAATGGCGCGAGGAGGGCCCTTGGCTGCTGCTCGCACTCTTGCCCTTCGCCGCCTTGGCCTTCCGGCGCGGTTGGCTGTTGTCGATCCTCGCCTGTGTCATGATTCTGCCGCCGTCCCCCGGATGGGCCTTCGAGTGGTCCGACTTCTGGTGGCGACCGGATCAACAGGCGGCCCGAGAATTCGAGGCCGGCGCGAATGCCGAGGCGGCCGAGCTGTTTCGGGATCCGGCGTGGCGTGCCGCCGCCAGCTATCGTGCCGGCGATTACGAGCGTGCACTTGCAGCCTTGTCGGATGTGCCGGATCCGGATGTGGACTACAACCGCGGCAATGCACTCGCACGCCTCGGACGGATCGACGAGGCCATCGCCGCCTACGAGCGAGCGCTGGAACGCGATGCAAACCATGCGGATGCGCGTCACAACCTGGAGCTGCTCCAAGCGCTGCGGGACCGCCCGCCCGAGTCGTCCGAGGACGGCGAATCGGGCGAGGGCCAAGGCGAGGGCGAGGAGGGTGACGCCGCGAGCGACTCGCAAGGCACTTCCGGTAAAGAACCCTCGGGCGGCGGAGGAGATCCGTCCGGCTCCCCCGGCAGCGACGACACGCAAACGGACCCGAGCGAAAGCCCCGAGGACTCGGGCGAGCAGGCGGCTGAGGGCAAAGACGGCGTCGAGCCGACATCCGAACCTGCGTCCGAGACCGCATCCGATTCGGCCGAGCAGGACGGCTCGGATGCCGCGGGCGAGCCGGGCGCCGACGCGTCGTCCGATCAGGCCTCGCCGAAGCGCTCCGAGACCGGACCCGCATCGAGCGGAAAATCCGGGCCGACCGGCGATCCGGGCGACATCGGTCCTGACGACATCGCCGAGACCGAAGATGTCTCGCTACCGGAGGATGAACCCGGTGGATCGGCGCAGCACCCGGACGGGGCATCGGATCCGACGACCGAAGGGTCCGCGCCCTCGGACAGCGCACTGTCGGACGCCCTCAGTCCCGAGGCGCAAGAACGCGAGCAGGCAATGGAGGCTCAATTGCGCCGAGTCCCCGACGACCCGGGCGGTTTGCTGCGGCAGCGGTTTCTCCTGCAGCATCTGCGCCGCGAAGGGCGCTTGCCCTGAGCCGCCTCATGCGCGAAAACCACACCTCGACACGCACGCATGCGTCGATCTTGAAACTGGATGTATGACTTGATTCGACTTGCCTGGACCTCTTCTCTAGGAGCGTACGATGCGACGGACAAGCGGCCGTGGCGCCTGCTTCTCGCCGTTCTGCTCCCGATGCTCTGCGCCGTCAGGCTGTTGGCGGCACCGGTGTTGGCTGCCCTGATGTTCGTCACGCCGGCGTCGGCGCAGGACACGCTCGGCGACGGGGTTCGCGCCGAGATCGATCGCGACCGCATCGCCGGGAACGAGACCCTGATCCTGCAGCTGTTCGGCGACGGCCGACTCTCGGGCGAGCCCGACCTCCAAGTCCTGGAGGCGGATTTCGACATCTTGAGTCGCAGCCAGAGCGAGCGCATGAGCGTTCTGAACGGCGCCGTGTCGCACACGCGCGAATGGCGCATCGAGCTTGCCCCCAAGCGATCGGGCCGACTGGAGATCCCCGCGCTGGCGTGGGGCGATGCACGCAGCGAGCCGCTCGCGGTCGAGGTCGTCGAGGACGCCGCGGCCGATGACCCCTCCGCCGGTCCGAAGCCGATCTTCGTGCGGACCGAGACGGACGACTCGACGCCCTACGTGCAGCAGGCGTTTCACTATCGGGTCCAGGTGCTCTACCGCGAGCGCGAGCCGCCGCAGCGGGCGGTCCTCTCCGAGCCGCAGGTGGAAGGTGCGACGATCGAGCGCGACGGCGAGGACCGCAGCTCGGTCGAGGTGATCGACGGCCGGCGCTATCAAGTGATCGAACGGCGCTTTCTCGTGGTGCCGCTACAGAGCGGACCCCTCGTCATTCGCGGTCCGCGACTGGAGGCGGTGATGCCGGCACCGCGGCCGTCCGGCCGCCGTCCGGCCGACGATTTCGATGCGCTGTTCGGCGCCGGACCCTTTGCGGGGCTGTCGGGGATGACGGCCAACGGACGACGGATCGTGGAGCGGGCGCCCGACCTGGAGATCCAGGTCCGTGCGCAGCCGCCCGGTTCGAGCTCGCCTTGGTTGCCGGCGGAGTCCGTCGAGATCTCGGACGAATGGGTCCCCGCGTCGCCGCGATTCCAGGTCGGCGAGCCGGTGACCCGTGTTCTGACGGTCACCGCGCGCGGAGCCACTGCAGCCCAGCTGCCACCGCTCGTGCTCGATCCGCCGGACGGCGCACAGATCTACCCTGGTCAGACCAGCGCAGAGGATCTGCCGGGCGTCGGTGCGCCGGTCGGAATCAGGAGCCTCGAGGTGGCCTTGGTACCGACCCGCGCCGGTCGCGTGACCCTTCCCGAGGTGCGTGTTCCCTGGTGGGATACACGCGAAGATCGCGAGCGGGTGGCGGTCGTGCCCGCCCGGACGCTGGAGGTGGCCGCTGCGCCGGCGGGGACCGCGAGCGGCGGGTCGACCGGGGCGTTTGCGAGCGCGGGCGAGTCGGCGTCGGAGGACGCTGCAGTGGTCTCCGATCGCGTCGACGCGGACGCCGAGCCTCGACAACCCGGCACACTGGCGTCCAGGGCAGAGGACTGGATGCCTCGGGCGATCGCCGGTCCGATCGGCCTCGGGGTTTCCGCGCTCGGCCTCATCGGTCTGGGTTGGCTCGCAGCCCTCGTCTGGATTAAACGGGGAGTGCGTCGTCGCGAGGCCTCGGATCAGGTCGAGACCCACGCCTCGCCGCAGGCGCTGCGCGAGGCACGCCGACGCATCGAGCAGGCCTGCCTCGCCAACGACGCCCGCGGCGCGCGCATGGCCTTGCTCGATTGGGGTCGGGTCCGCTGGGCCGGGCAGGCTCCGGCGGGGCTCGGCGCCTTGGCCCGGCGCCTGGACGATGCCGTGGCGGCCGAGACGCTGGCGCAACTCGACCGCGCCCTCTACGCGGGCGCCACGTACGCGAGCACTGGCCCCGGGGCGGCCTGGGACGGCCTCGGTGCCTGGCAGACACTGGAGTCTTCTCTGTCCGGCGACGAGGCCGACACCCCGTCCGATCCCTCGACAGCCCTGCCGGAGCTCTATCCGCGCCGGATGTAACCTGTCTCACACGTAAGAGGGGTCGAGCGAAGCGAAACCCATCATCCGGTGCCGGAGCCCTGATGGGGTTCGCAATCTCACCCCCCATTGATGGGGTTCGCTGCGCTCTATTCGGTGCCGGAGTCTGGGCGTCGGAGCGGGGAGGATGGGTTTCGCTGCGCTCTACCCATCCTACATTTCGTTAATTTATGAGTTTCTTCCTGGCCGGGCAGGGTGGACAAGAGCAGCGCAGTCCACCAGCCCCGTCGCAGGGTTTGGTGGACTTCGCTCTCGCTCGTCCCCCTACGGGCCGACTGTCGCGCGGTCGATCGCTTCCGGATTCTCATCCCGGATGAGAAGATGACGCCCGGCGATTCCAGACGGGCCGCGACGCGTGCGCGCCGATCGCCGCAGACCGGCGCAACGCGGGCAACGGCGCCGTTCGATGGACGCCTCGACCGCGGTTCGCTGGACCACCAAGGCGGTTGACCCACTCCAATTCATGCTGTTTTTCAAGGATAAACGATGTCGCGCTTGAGCCTGATCCTAAAGGGTGGTGCCATGGGTGTCGCGGAGGTGATCCCGGGCGTGTCCGGCGGAACCATCGCCTTCATCAGCGGCATCTACGAGCGTCTGCTCAATGCCGTGAAGGCGTTCGGTCCGGGGCTGATCGGCGTGCATCGTCGCGAAGGACTCGACGGCGTCGGGCGCGCGGTCGACGGGGGCTTCCTGGCGCTCCTTCTCGCCGGCATGGCGATGGGCATCCTGGTCGGCGTCTTCGGCGTCTCCTGGATGCTCGAGCATTATCCGCCGCTGATCTGGGCATTCTTTTTCGGGCTGATCCTCGCCTCGATCCTCTTTATGGTTCGGCGCATCCCGCAATGGCGCGCCGGCGAGGTGGGGCTCTTCGTCCTAGGGGCGATCCTGGCCTACGCGATCACCACCCTCACGCCCGCGAGCGGCAACGAGGCGCTCTGGTTCGTCTTTCTCTGCGGCGCCATCGCCATCTCGGCACTGATGCTGCCCGGCATCTCCGGGAGCTTCATGCTGCTGGTGCTGGGGATGTATCAGTTCATCATCCAGGACACCCTAAAGGGGCTGCTGATCGACTTCTCGCTGGATAAACTCCTGATCCTGAGCGTCTTCGCTCTGGGCTGTTTGACGGGGATGATGACCATGTCGCGTCTGCTCTCCTGGACCTTCAAGCGCTATAGAAGCCTCACCCTGGCCATCTTGACCGGCTTCCTGGTCGGGTCGCTCAACAAGGTCTATCCCTGGCGCAACGCCGAGGACTGGCTCAGGGATAGCTCGGGCCAGGTCGTGATGGCCGCAGACGGACTCACCCCCGAGAAGATCCTCTCCGAGGTCAATGTTCTGCCCTCCGGCTACGAGGGCGATCCGCTGGTCCTCGGTGCGGTCTTGACCTGTGTGCTGGGCTTTCTCATTGTCTACGCGTTCGACCGCTTCGGACCGCGGACGGACTGAGTCGGTTTCCGCAAGTTCCATGCCGTGGGTTGTGCCGAGCCTGCGAGGTACAATCAACCAAGGATCTACTCGTTGTCGTTGTCGCAATCGTAATCGGATTCCAGACGAACACGACAACGACAACGAAAAATTCTGCGACGGTTTGCTCAAGACGTACGGCGTAAGGGGCTAGAAGCCTTCCAGTCGGGATGCCTATTCTCGGAAATCGCCTCAGCGGCCCTACGACCGGCGAGGACACCCGCGGCTGTGTGTGGTGTTGCGCGGCGGATTACGCGGACAAGGCGTTTGCGATCATCGCGCAGCTGCCGAGGGCGTGGGCGATCGGCGCTTCCATGCCGACTGCTCGGAAGGCGTCCTCCACGATCCGGCGGGAATGCGCCGTGCGCTCGTAGGAGCAGATTTGATAGCGGGCGAGGATTTCCAGCGAGATCTCGGTCCGGTCGTTCAGCGGACGATCCTTCGGAACCACCAGAAGCAGGCGCCAGGTCTCGATCGGAAAATACAGAAGCTCGGGATCGTGCTCGGACGGCTCGGAGAGGATCCCGATGTCCGCGTCGCCGGCTCTGAGCATGGCCGATGCGCTCCGCGGCTCTTCCTCGAACACCCGCACATTGAGCGCCGGCATGGCTTCACAAAAACGCATCATGGTGTCTCGCAGGCGAGTGCTCGCCGCGTGTCGGGTGGCGACGACCACAAGGCCCCCGCGCTCGGCGTTCACGTGTGAATCCGCGACCTCTTCGATCCGCTGCACGTCCTGGATCACCCGGGCCACCAGGACCGCGATCTCCTGACCGGGCTCGGTCAGGCCGATCAGACGCTTGCCGTGATGAGTGAACAGATCCACGCCCAGCTCGTCCGCCAGCGCTTGAAGCTGTCGGCTCACGCCCGGCTGCGAGGTGAAGAGCGCCTGGGCGGCGGCGGAGATGTTGAAGTCCTGGTCGATTTCGTGCCCGAGCGGATCGCGGCGGGCGAGTATCGGGTGAGCTATCGGGTCGGCATCCGCGGACGACCCGGCGCGCTGGGTCGCTCGACCCTGGCGATTCGGGTGCGGCCGGTCTTCAAGCTTCAGGTCGACATCCTGGACATGCCGACCATCGCCATCGCGAGCGAGCCCTACCGGGCGACCTTCCAGATCGGCAACTACAGCAATACCGAGCTGACCGTCGGCTTCGGCGCCCAAAGCAGCGGTGAGTCAAAGTTGGAACCCGCCGCCGGCAGCATGACCCTGGCGGCGGGCGAGGTGCGACCGGTGGAGGTGACGATCAAGCCGCCTGCCATCACCGAGTCGACCCGCGACGAGATCAGCCTGACCGCGACCGCGGCGGCGCCCGGGATGGAGGCGCCGCTGACCGACACCGCCAAACGCATTGTCGAGACCCTGCCGCGCGTGACCGGCAAGGAGAAGCCCTAGAACAGCATGAGGACCTACTTCACCCGGCGAGTCGGGGGCAGTTGGAGCGGCAAGAACGACGGGAGCGACGGTGCCGGCGTGCAGCTCGAGTGGTCCGGCAGCGGGGCGTTGGACGAGACGAACGAGCGGTTCCTAAGCTTTTTCTTCCGCTGGCCGGGTCTGAACGACGAGTCGGTCTTCGGTCAGGAGGACTGGTTTTATGTCGACTACCGGGGTCGCAACTTCGACGTGACGCTCGGGGATGCGACCTATGGTCTTTCGCCGCTCACGGAGCGGGGCGTGAGCGGGCGCGGTGCGCGCTTCGCGTGGCGGGGCGAGCGTTTGGAGCTCTCCGCCTATCACGTCGGCTCGTTCGATTTCGGCGACGACGACGAGTATTTCAACGGATATCAGACCGGCCTCGGGGCCGCCTATGCGCTGGCTCCCAATTGGTTGATCGCCCTGAGCTATCTGGATCAAACCGACAACGAAGACGGCCACAATCGGATCCTCGGCGTCCGCCAACAGGTGGCGCTGGGTCCCGAGCTGGC
>NZ_JAABRP010000161.1 GCF_011390875.1 Thiocapsa sp. | reverse complement strand
TGGCCGTCATCGGCTTCTTGACCATTGTCGGCATCGGCGTCCTCTACTGGCGGGTCGCCCCGATCCTCGGCGAGTTCGACCCCGAGTTTGCGGGCGTCTACAGCGAGTTCGCCTCGCGCCTGCTGACGACGGGCGATCCCGGCGTGGCCATGATGTGGGCGATCCCGGTCGAGGAAGGGCTGAGCCCGGACGACGTGATCGAGTCGATGAAGAGCATCGCGGTTTCGCGCAACCTCCTTTTCGTCGGCGAATCGCCTTTCTACAAACAGATCGAGGCGATCACGGGCGAGGCGTATCGCTATGTCAACTTTCTCTCCTTCTGCGATGCCCGGGTCGGTCGACAGATGCTTGAGTATCGCAACGAATACAGCGGCTTCATGCCTTGTCGCATCGCCTTGGTCGAGGACAAGGAGGGCCGTCTGACGCTCTACAGCATGAACCTGGACATGATGATCCATGGCGGTCGGGAGCTTCCCGAGGAGCTCAAGGCATCCTCGCTGAAGGTCCGCGACACCATCCGGGCGATCATGGAGGGCGGTGCGGCCGGGGAGCTGTGATATCCGACGTCCGGGATCGTCAACGTCGGGATCCCGCAATTCGGGATCACCGGCGCCTGGATCCGGCCGATTGTGATATCGCGCAATCCAGATATACGGAAGATCGCATATAGTAGGCGCCAAGGACTCACTCCAGAGAGGCGCTCATAGGTGTTCGATACACTCGGCGATCTCGTCGTCTACCGACTGCTGGGCATCGACCCGGCGAGCCATCTCGGGGCGGCGCTGCACTTCTTCGTCATGGACACGGCGAAGATCTTCTTCATGCTGGTCATCATCATCTATGTCATGGGGCTGTTTCGGGCGCTCCTCTCGCCCGAGCGGGTGCGCGCCTATGTGCGCGGCAAACCCACATGGGCGGCGCGCTCGACCGCGGTCGGGCTGGGCGCGGTCACGCCCTTCTGCTCGTGCTCGTCGGTGCCGCTCTTCATCGGCTTCGTCGAGGCCGGCATCCCGCTCGGGGTGACCTTCTCCTTTTTGATCGCCAGCCCGATGATCAACGAGGTCGCGGTGGTGATCCTGCTCGGGATCCTGGGCTGGGAGCTGACCCTGATGTATGTCGCCGCCGGTTTGACGGTCGCCTATGTCGGGGGCGTCGTCATGGAGCGCTTCAGGCCCGAGCGCTGGGTCGAGCCCTATGTCTGGCAGATCCACATGGGCGAGCTGAAGATGCCCGAGCCGGACACCTCGCTGGCCGGACGCCATCGCTATGCCGTGGGGGAGGTCCGCGAGATCCTGCGGCGTCTCTGGAAATGGGTGCTGCTGGGCATCGGCGTCGGCGCACTCTTCCACGGCTATGTCCCGGAGGAGTGGGTGGTCGAGCACCTGGGCGGCACCGACAATTGGCTGGCGGTCCCGGGGGCCGTGCTGCTCGGGATCCCGCTCTATTCCAACGCAACGGGTGTGATCCCGGTAGCGGAGGCGATGCTGGGCAAAGGGGTCGCGATCGGCACCACGCTGGCCTTTATGATGAGCATCGCCGCACTCTCGCTGCCCGAGATGATCATCCTGCGCAAGGTCATCCGCTGGCCGGGGCTGGCGCTCTATGCGGGTGTCCTGGCGATCGCCTTCATCCTGGTCGGCTACGGATTCAACCTGCTGGCGTAGAATGCGCTGCGATTGGCTCCTTCGCGGAAATCACCGCAACGATACGAGGACGGATATGAGAGAAGTCAAGATCTTGGGTTCAGGCTGCGCCAACTGCAAAGCCACCTACAAGGTGGTCGAGGAGGCCGCGAAGGCAAAGGGCGCCGAGATTGCCCTGGAGAAGGTCGAGGATCTCGGCCGAATCATGGGCTACGGCGTCATGTCGACCCCCGGCGTCGTCATCGACGGTCAGGTGGTGCATGCCGGTGGGGTTCCGGACCGCAAGACGGTCGAGGGATGGTTCAGCTGATGACGTCCTGCCCCTGCGTCGCCTTCGAGGCACTGGCATGACAGGTCCGTCGCCACGCCTGCTTTGGGGCTTGATGGCCGGCGGCTGCGCGATTGCGGTCGCGTCGAGCTTCGTCATGACCGACTGGCTCGCGTTGGATCCCTGTCATCTGTGCATCTTCCAGCGTCTGCTCTTTATGGTGCTGGCGGTGCTCGCGCTCGGGGCCGCGCTCGGGGCGGGACATAGGGGGGCGGGGATTTTCGGGCGCCTGATCGGCGCCTTGACCCTGCCGGTCTCGGCCACGGGGATCGGTGTCGCGGGCTACCAGAGCTGGTTGCAGCTGCAGCCTCCGGAGAGTGTGTCCTGCGTGGCCGGTGCGCCCGGGTTGATCGAGCGCTGGGTCGAGTGGCTCGGCCAGCAGGCACCGGCGCTGTTCATGGCGACGGGCTTTTGCGAGGACGCAGGTGCCCTGATTCTGGGACTGTCGCTGGCGAACTGGGCCTTGCTCGGTTTCGCGCTTTGTCTCGGTGGGGGGGTTCTGGCGCTGGTTGGAGGTCGTGCGGAGGGGAGGTTCGGTAGGGAGGGGGTGGGCGACTAAAGTCGCCCCTACGTCGCCCCTACGTCGCAGCTACGTCGGCCCTGCGACGCTCGTCCGCCCGGGTCGGGCCTCGCTCCGGGTCTGGGCAGCCTAGGCGGACTCGGCGGCGTCTTCGGCCTGGTCCTCCGCAATCGCCTCGCGAAAGCCGCATTCCTTTTGCGGGCATACCTTTGACGAACCCTTGGTCTTGGTGGTCTTGATCGTCAAGACCGCCCAGCCGCACTTGGGGCATGGCTCGGCGATGGGCTCGTCCCAGACGGCGTAGTCGCATTTGGGATAGGTCGAGCAGGAATAGAAGATCTTGCCCTTGCGTGACTTCTTCTTCTGCAGTGTCCCCTTGGTGCATTTCGGACAGGTGACGCCCGTGTCTTCGGGCTTCTCCAGCGGCTCGATGTGTTTGCAGGTCGGATAGGCGCTGCAGCCGATGAACTTGCCGTAACGTCCGCGCTTGATCTCGAGTGCGGAGTTGCAGAGCGGGCAGGTGCGGCCTTCGATCAACTCGGGGGCATCCGCCTCGGCCTTGTCGGGGTTGAGGTCGCGCGTGTAGTCGCACTCGGGATAGTGGGTGCAGCCGATGAAGCGCCCGTTGCGTCCGAGCCGGATCGACAACTGACCGCCGCATTTGGGGCAGGTCTCGTCGATGCGCTCCTGGGTGACGTCGCTGCGCTTGACCGACGCCTCGGTGTGGTCGACGCGCTCCTTGAAGGGTTTCCAGAACTGCTCGAGCAAGGGGATCCACTCGCCCTCGCCGCGCGATACGGCGTCCAAGTCGTCTTCCAGACGCGCCGTGAAGTCGTAGTCCACGTAGGAGGTGAAATATTCGGTCAGGAACCGGTTCACCACCCGCCCGACATCGGTCGGCAGGAAGCGCTTGGTCTCCAGGACCACGTACTCGCGATCCTGAAGTGTCGAGATGATGGAGGCGTAGGTCGAGGGGCGGCCGATGCCGTACTCCTCCAGCGCCTTCACCAAGGACGCCTCGGAGTAACGCGGCGGCGGCTCGGTGAAATGCTGTTCGGGGCGGATGGCGATCAGGTCAACCAGATCTCCGGCCTTCATCTCGGGGAGCATGCGCTCCTCGTCGTCGTCGGCGCTCTTGGCGTCGTCGCGCCCTTCAAGATAGACGCTCATGAAGCCGGGTTCGGCGACCGTCGAACCGGTTGCTCGGAAGAGATTGCCCGTACCGGCGCTCAGCGTAATCGCGACCTGGTTGATGAGCGCGTGGGCCATCTGACAGGCCAGAGTGCGCTTCCAGATCAGCTCGTAGAGCTTGAACTGATCCGCGCTGAGATGGGCGCGGATCTCTTTGGGGACCTGATAGGCCGAGGTCGGACGAATCGCCTCGTGGGCCTCTTGGGCGTTCTTCGCCTTGGTCTTGTAGAACCTCGGCTGCTCGGGCAGATGATCGGCACCGAAGCGTTCCGTGACATAGGCTCGGATCTCGTCCAACGCCTCCTGTGCGAGATTCACCGAGTCGGTGCGCATGTAGGTAATGAGACCGATCGGCCCGCCGCCGACATCCACACCCTCGTAGAGCTGCTGGGCGACGCGCATCGTGCGCTGAGCCGTGAAGCCGAGCTTGCGCGCGGCCTCTTGCTGGAGCGTGGAGGTGATGAAGGGCGGTGCCGGGTTGCGCTTGCGCTGTTTGCGCTCGACCTCGTCGACCTTGAGCTTGCCGGCGGCGGCCTGCTCGAGGGTCTTGTGGACGGTCGCGGCGCGCTCCCCGTCGACGACGGTGAACTGCTCGACCTTCTCGCCTTCGAATTCGACCAGCTTCGCGGTGAAGCGACGCGCGTCCTTGGCGGCATCCGCCTCGATCGACCAGTATTCCCGGGTGACAAAGGCCTCGATCTCGTCCTCGCGCTCGCAGATCAGACGCAGCGCCGGACTCTGCACCCGGCCTGCCGAGAGACCACGCCGGATCTTCTTCCACAGCAGCGGCGAGAGATTGAAGCCGACCAGATAATCCAGCGCTCGACGCGCCTGCTGAGCGTTGACCAGGTCGTAGGAAAGCTCGCGCGGATTGGCGACCGCCTCCTGCACCGCCCGCTTGGTGATCTCGTTGAAGACCACCCGATACACCGGGCGCTTGCCGATCTGGCGGCGGCTCTTCAGCAGCTCGTAGAGATGCCAAGAGATCGCCTCGCCTTCGCGGTCCGGGTCGGTCGCGAGATAGAGTGCATCGGCCCCCTTGAGCTTCTTGGCGATCGCCTGAACGTGCTTCTCGTTGCGATCGATGATCTGGTATTTCATCGCGAAGCCGTTCTCGGTATCGACGGCGCCCTCCTTGGGCACCAGGTCACGGACATGACCATAGGAGGCGATCACCTCGAAATCGGGTCCGAGGTACTTCTCGATGGTCTTGGCCTTGGCCGGAGATTCGACGATGACGAGATTCATGATGTCTGGGAGCAAACGGAAGCGAACGAATCGGGGTCTCTAGGGTAAACCCGGTTCGCATCGGCGCGTCAAGGGGAGTCGAAGAGATGAGCGGTGCCGAAAGGGCCGGTCGGACGGAAATTCAGGTCTCGGAGAGGCGCCCCGGAGGTCGGCAAACGCGACGACCGTCGGCGTCGTTGCCGGCCGATCCTCTGCGCGGTCGCGATGTTGATTTCCGGAAATCGCCTAAAACTTTGAACCGCGTCGACTCCGACGCCTGCTTGGGCGTGAGACGCCGCGTCGACTCGACAAGGCAGCAGGTCACGCCTGACGCGGTTTAATGCGGTTCAATGGAGGTAAACCGGCTCGTCGTTGTACACCAGATCCTCCATCTGCGAGAAGGCATCCTCGCGACCGGGACGATTCATCAAGACCAGCAGGACGACCCACTTGACCTCGTCGAGTCCGACGATGGCGTGATCAATCGCGAGCAAGCGGTCGATCACCAGCTCGCGGCTGACGGGGTCCAGAATTCCGTTCTGCTCCAAAAAAAGCAGCAGACCGCGCGCCTCGACATCCAGCTTGCTCGTCTCCGCCTCGTTGTAGACGCGGATGGAGCCGAGGGTATGGTCGTGATATTGCGGTACATCCACACCCGCCGCCAGCTCGTCGAGCCACAGCAGTGCCTTTTCGATCTCGGTGGGGGTGAAGCCGGCCTGAGCGAGCTCGTCCTCGAGCGCACCTTGATCGGCCGGGGGCTGACCCTCGCCGTCCATGTAGTTCTCGTAGAGATAGATCAGCACATCGACCATGTTTTCGTACATCAGCCAACCTCTTGGGCGGCGTCAGCCCGAGGGCTGACGGGAGCGGACTGCACCGGTATTGCACTCAGGCGTTCCGTTCTGGGCACCCCGGGCGTCTCCGCTTAAGAACCGAGCCGGCAAAAGCGGCCTCCAGGGGCCGATGATACATGACCCTCCAGCTCAAGGACCAACAACATGGACGAGACCTCGCGGGCCGAGCGTCCGCTGCTGGCGATCAGCTCGTCGGGCGCCACGGGGTCGAATCCCATCGCATCGAGCAGGGCACGATAGTCCGCATCAAGCGCCGCAGCCCCGCCTCGAACGGCCGCTGCGGAGGCATCGTCGGACGCCGCAGGCACCTCGCCGGGACAGGCCGAGAGCAGGTTGCGCAGCATCGGGGCCAGCTCGAGGAGGATCTCGCCGGGATCCTCGACCAGCTTGGCACCGTCGCGAATCAGGGCGTGGCTGCCGCGCGAGAGTGGATTGCGGATGGAGCCGGGCACGGCGAAAACGTCGCGACCTTGCTCGAGCGCGAAGCGTGCGGTGATCAAGGAGCCGCTCTTAAGCGCCGCCTCGGTGACCAGGACACCGACGGAGAGCCCGCTGATGATCCGGTTGCGCCGCGGGAAATTGCGCGCCGACGGACCCTGACCGGGGGGAAACTCGCTGACCAGCGCACCGCGCTCGGCAATGCGTCGGGCCAGGTCGCGATGCGTCGCGGGGTAGACCAGATCCGGACCCGTGCCGAGAACGGCAATGGTTCGCCCGGTCTCGAGCGCGCCCGCGTGCGCGGCCCCGTCGACACCGAGGGCCAAGCCGCTGGTGATCAAGAGGCCGTCCGCGGCGAGCCGCCGGGCGAAGTCGCGTGTGATCTCGATGCCCGACGGGGTTGGATTGCGGCTGCCGACCACCGCGACCTGCGGCTCGGCGAGCAGCTCGGGGTCGCCGCGCACGTACAGCAGCACCGGGGCATCCGGGATCTCGGCGAGCAGCGGCGGATAGCGGGGATCGGCGCGGGTCAGCACGAAGGCGTCGGGCTGGTCGGCCCATGCGAGGATGCGATCGAGCGCCGCGGCGTCCGGCTGTTTGAGCGCGGCGATCGCCTCGGGCGAGATGCCGGCTGCGGCGAGATCCTGTCGCGAGGCATCCGCAACCGCTCGCGGCGAACCGTAGCGTTCGAGCAATCGGGTCGCCGTGCGCGATCCGATACCCGGCGCGGAGATGAGGACGATCCAGTCCGCGATCGATTCCGAGGAGACGCTCGAAGAGTCGCTCGAGTCCGTCACGGAGCCGGCGGGGAGACCCGATCACCGACGGACATGGCTCGGTCGGCATTCAACACAAGTGCGAAGCTCACGCGATCGAAGCTTCGGAAGACCATGAGCACACCTGCGCGTTGCATCGGGCGGATATAGGTCGCGCGATCCCGACCGATTTCGGCGTGCAGGGGGATAGGCGCACTCGAGCCCGTCGGACTCTCGCTCCAGCCCTTCACCGAATAGTCGTTGCCGAGCCAGAAGGCGCCGGTCAGGGGCCCGTCGCGCTTCCAGTTCCAGTTCACGCCGCCGTCGCGGACCTTGTCGCGAACCTCCTCCCCGCCGCGAAAAACCTCCAAGACGTGGCCGGGCTGCAGCCGGTCATGCGATCCCCGATTGAGGGTCACGATGTCGTATTGACCGATCTGGGAGATCCCGTTCATCACCGAGAGGATGCGGCCGCGCATGCCGGCCGGCGCTGGACGCGGGAAGAAGTTTTCGAGAGGCGCCTCGAGCGAGGCCGGGATGACCCGATCGCCGATCGAGACCTCGCGCTCGGATCGCGTGACCCGCAAGATCGCGGGATCCCCGACGCGCTCGAGCAAGGCATTCGCCACGAACGTGGCCTCGTAGCCGAGGATGCGGTTGGTGTCCGGGTCGCGCAACGCATCGCCGGGGCGCAGGATCTCGAACTCGCTGACCGCGGTCGTATCGATTCGACGCACGAAGACGTCGTCCGACGGCGCGGCGACGGTGCGATCGTCGGCAAATCCTACGACATAGGGTGCGCGTTTGATCGCGTCGGACTCCGCCACCCAAGGCTGAGTCAGGAAGGGTGCGATCGAGGCGACGGGGATCATCGGCACCGGGGCCTCGAGCGCGCTGACCCGCACCCGCGGACTCAGGCGCACGACACGCATGTCGCCGCTCGCGCGAGCGGCGGTGTCGCGCACGACCCGCGGCCGACCATCGACATGCACCAGACGCAGCCGTTCTCCGGGATAGATGAGATCGGGGTTGCCCGGATCGTCGTTGGCCTGCCAGATCTCGGGCCAAAGCCAGGGGTCGCGCAGATAACGCCCGGCAATCGACCAGAGGGTATCGCCGGGGCGCACCTCGTAGACCTCGGGTGCGTCCTCGGCAAGCTCGAGCGCACGCACCGTCGACGCAGGGCCCATGGCGATGAAACCGATGAGAACGCCAAGCAGGACGTCTCCGAGGCTGAAACGAAGGGTCAAAACACGCATCGGACCTCCCGGACGCTCGAAACGGATTCACCCGGCCCCATTTCGGGGTGTAGTATTAAGCGGATACTAGCGCATGCGCCCCGACCCCTTCTACTCGGCTTCGGGCCTGACGTTTTTCTTGCGGGTTGCTCGCGGCACGCGATCCCCGGGATCCAAGCCCGAGATCCAGGCCCGAGACCGAAGAGAAATGCGATCACGCCATTGGCGCGTACCCGCGAGAGCCGAGATCCCCGAGAACAGATTTTCCAGAAGACATCCCGATGGCAAAGCTCGATATCCTGACCTTCCCGGACCCAAGACTCCGTCGCAAGGCGATCCCGGTCGCGCGCGTCGATGCCGACATCGTGCGGCTGGTCGACGACATGCTCGAGACGATGTATGCCGCACCCGGCATCGGCTTGGCCGCAATCCAGGTCAACGTGCCGCGCCGGGTCGTGGTGATCGATATCTCGGAGAACCACGATGCACCGCTCTGCCTGATCAACCCCGAGATCCTCTCGCGCGAAGGCGAAGAGCAGATGGACGAGGGCTGCCTCTCCGTGCCCGGCTTCTTCGAGCCGGTGAAACGTGCGGAGCGGGTCCGCGTCAGGGCGCTGGATCGCGAAGGCGAGCCCTTCACGCTCGACGCCGACGGCCTGCTCGCGGTCTGCATCCAACACGAGATCGATCATCTCGACGGCAAGCTCTTCGTCGACCACATCTCGATGCTCAAGCGCCAGCGCATTCGGCGCAAGCTCGAAAAGGAGCAGCGCCAAGCCGCGAGCGAGCCCGAGCAACGTCGGGGTGTGTTGTGAACGAGGCCGCCGGTCCGAACGGCGATCCGGCGCGATGAAGCCCTTGAGGATCATCTTCGCAGGCACGCCCGACTTCGCCGTTCCGAGCCTTGCCGCGCTCCTCGATGCGCCGGGCGAACGTCCGGGAATGCCGCCGCTGCAGGTCGTCGCCGTGTACACCCAACCGGACCGGCCGGCCGGGCGCGGACGACAGCTCCAGGCGAGCCCGGTCAAGGCGCTCGCACTGACGCGCGATTTGCCGGTCATCCAGCCCGAGAGCCTCAAGAAGGATCCTGACGCCGTCGCGCGCCTGGCGGCCTTCGAGGCCGATCTGATGGTGGTCGTGGCCTACGGGCTGCTTCTGCCGGTCTCCGTGTTGGACGCACCCCGCCTGGGCTGCGTGAACGTTCATGCCTCGCTGCTGCCGCGTTGGCGCGGCGCGGCGCCGATCCAACGCGCGTTGCTCGCCGGCGACACCGAGACCGGTGTGTGCATCATGCGCATGGAGGCCGGGCTGGATACGGGACCCGTCTATCATCGCGTGGCCACACCGATCGGAGCGCGCGACACGGGCGCTGACATGCACGACCGACTCGCCGTGCTGGGCGCGGGGGCGCTGATCGATGCCTTGCCCGGCATTGCCGACGGATCGCTGATTCCCGAGCCGCAAGCCGAAGATCAGGTCACCTACGCACACAAACTGACAAAGGACGAGGCCATCATCGACTGGCACCAGCCTGCGGAGAACATCGGTCGCATGATCCGCGCCTACAACCCCTGGCCCGTCGCTCAGACGCGCCTCGACAACGAGACCCTGCGGGTCTGGGACGCCGAGATCGACACCGAGCGTGCGACGCAAGCCGCGCCGGGGACCGTGATCGGCTCCGGCAAATCGGGCATCGAGGTCGCCGCCGGCCAAGGGGTCGTGCGCATCGTCCGCGTCCAGCCGCCCGGCAAACGGACGATGGCGGCCGCGGATTTCCTCAACGCGCGGTCGATGGACGGCGTCCTGCTTGGCTGAGCGCCGGCCGCAGGCCGCCGCTGGCCCGACAGGCTCGGCACGGCATCCCGCCGGCGCCGAATCCCGTGCGGCCGCCGCATTGGCATTGTTCGGCGTACGCGGTCGCGGTCAGTCGCTCACGCGCGTGCTCGAGCACACGCGCCTCGCCTCGCAGGCGCCCGCCGAGCGCGCCCTCACCCAAGAGATGGTCTACGGCTCGCTGCGCACGCTGCCGCGCCTGGAGGCACTGGTCGCACGTCTGCTCAATCACCCGGTCAAGCCCGCGGACAAGGACCTCGAATCGCTGATCCTGATCGGCCTGTACCAGCTCATCGCGATGGGCACGCCCGACCATGCCGCGGTCGCCGCCACGGTCGAGGCCAGCCGACTCATCGGCAAGCCCGACAAGGCGGCCTTGGTGAATGCGCTGCTGCGTCGGTTTCTGCGCGAGCGCGAAACACTCTTGGCCGAGGTCGATCAAGAGCCGGCGGTCCGCTGGCTCTTTCCGGAGTGGCTGCTCGATCGTCTGCGCGAGAACTGGCCGGAGGATTGGGAGCAGGTCGTGCGGACCAGCAACGCCCGCGCACCCATGAGTTTGCGCGTCAATCGCACGCGCACCGACCGGCGCACCTATCTCGGCACGCTCGCCGCCGCCGGCATCACCGCGCGACCCATCCCCGGCTGCGAGATGGGCCTGACGCTTGACCAGCCGCGCCCGACCCATGAGCTGCCCGGCTTCGAGGCCGGGTTGGTCTCGGTGCAGGACGGCGGCGCCCAACTGGCGGCCGATCTGCTGGATGCGCGCCCGGGGCAGCGCGTCCTCGACGCCTGCGCGGCGCCCGGCGGAAAGACCGCCGGTATCCTGGAGCGCGCCGAGAACCGGCTCGATCTGCTGGCGATCGACAATGCCCCGACCCGGCTCAAATCGATCCGCGACACGCTCGCGCGACTGGGCCTGAGCGCCGAGGTTGCACTCGGCGACGCGGCCGAGCCGCGAGGCAGCTGGACCGCCAAGCCCTTCGATCGCATCCTGCTCGACGTGCCCTGCTCCGCCACCGGCGTGATCCGTCGCCATCCCGACATCAAATGGCTGCGACGCAACGCGGATATCCCGGCGCTGTGCGCCTTGCAGGACCGGATCCTGGACGCGGCCTGGCCGCTGCTCGCCCCGGGCGGGCGGCTGCTGTATGCGACCTGCTCCTTGATCGCGGACGAGAACCAGCATCGTATCGCCGCCTTTCTGGAGCGTCATCCGGATGCGCGCGCGTGTCCGATCGCGGCTTCCGGGGGCCGCGCGCTTTCGCACGGACTCCAACTGCTTCCGCAGGAGGGGGCCAACGACGGCTTTTATTTCGCGCTGATCGAACGTCCGGCATCATGACTCGGCGTTCGGCATACCACCCACGGTTCCTTCTGGCGGCGCTGATGCTTGCCCCCGTGCTCTTGCTGGTCAGCATCCCGTCCGGCGCGGCCAAAGACGGGTTGCAGGTCGAGCAGGTCGAGACGCGACTCGTCGACGACATCTACTTCATGAACGCCGTGCTGGACTACCGTTTCAGCACCGAGGCGCTCGAGGCGCTCGAGAACGGCGTGCCGCTGACCATCCTGGTCCAGATTCAGGTCCGTCGGGTCGGGGCCTGGCTCTGGGAGGACAGCCGAGTGGATCTGCAGCTGCGCTACGCCATTCGCTACAAACCACTCTCGGAGCGCTACGAGGTCTACCGGCTTCCCGGCACCGAGGGCCGCACCTTCGTCAGCCGCGATGCCGCCATTCGCGCGCTCGGCGAGATCGCCGATCTGTCGTTGATCGGCGCGTCGAGTCTCGACGACGACACGGACTACGAGGTCCACATCCGGGCCTCGCTCGACATCGAAGAGCTCCCGCTTCCGCTGCGTCCGATGGCTTACCTGAAACCGTCCTGGAAACTCTCCAGCGGGTGGAGCAAGTGGCCCTTAACGCCTTAAACCGCGCCCAGCGCGGTATGCGATGTTTTTGGATTGGATCGGCCCCGGCCGATTTGACGAGCGCTGGAGCCG
>NZ_JAABRP010000160.1 GCF_011390875.1 Thiocapsa sp. | reverse complement strand
GAGGCCGATCACGGTTCCCTCGTCGATCTGGCAATAGCGATCGATCACGGCATTGCGGATCGTGCAGTTTCGGCCGATCACGACATCCGGCAGGATGACGGAATCCTTCACATAGGCATAGGAGTTCACCCGCACATTCGAGAACAACAACGAATGCCGCACCGTGGACCCGGAGATGATGCAGCCGCCGGAGACCATGGAGTCGACCGCCATGCCGCGTCGATCCTCGTCGTCGAACACGAACTTCGCCGGCGGCAATTGCTCTTGATAGGTCCAGATCGGCCAGCTCTTGTCGTAGAGGCTCAAGGGCGGCGTCACGCCGATCAGCTCCAGGTTGGCCTCCCAAAAGGCATCGAGTGTTCCGACATCGCGCCAATAGGCCTGCTCGCCGCTGCGCGGGTCGCGGAAGGTGTGGGCCATGACGCGATAGTGCTTGATGACGGCAGGGATGATGTCCTTGCCGAAGTCATGAGAGGAGCGCGGGGTGTCGGCATCCTTGATCAGCTGCTCGAACAGGAAACCGCGATTGAATACATAGATGCCCATCGAAACGAGGCTCTTCCCCGGCGATCCGGGAACGGATTCGGGTTCCTTCGGCTTTTCGGAGAACTGCAGTACGCGCCCCTCGCTGTCGACGGACATGACTCCGAAGTCGCTGGCGCGCTCGGTTTCCATCTCAAGACATCCGACCGTCATATCCGCGCCGGATTCGACGTGGTAGGCGATCATGGCGCCGTAATCCATCTTGTAGATGTGGTCGCCGGCAAGCACCAGAATATAATCCGGATTGTGATCGCGGATGATGTCGAGATTTTGGAATACTGCGTCGGCGGTTCCCGCATACCAAGCGGTTTCCGCGACGCGCTGCTGGGCGGGCCACAACTCCACGAACTCGCCGAATTCGCCGCGCAGGAACCCCCAGCCCTTCTGGATATGCAAAATCAGTGAATGCGCCTTGTATTGCGTCAAGACACCGATGCGGCGGATACCGGAATTGATGCAGTTCGACAGCGGGAAATCCACGATCCGAAACTTTCCACCGAAGGGAACGGCCGGCTTGGATCTCCACGCCGTCAGGTGCATCAGGCGCGAGCCCCGTCCTCCGGCCAAGATCAGCGCCAGGGTATTTCGGGTCAGGCGGCTGACGAACCGGGGATTCGTTTGGGGCATAAGTCCTCCTGTTGTCGTCTAGGCGAGGCATGAGTTTAGTCCCCTTATGTTAACATCAAGACGGTCCGAAGCGTCGGCGCACTGCCCTGCGGTCGTGTTCCTCCCGCGCCGTACTTAGGGCTGTCGATCCCGACGAGACCCCCGAACCTGTCGCGCCCGTCTGCCGCCAGCCCGCAGACTCGGGGCGCGGCCCCGCGATATCGAACGGTTTCCGTGACAGCGCCGATGACAGGCGACATCGCGAGCCGACAGCGAAGGAAATACGTCAGAATGGCAACCGCGACACAGCAAGCACCCAAGGTTCCGGAACCCCTGCAGCGCATTATCGATGCACGTCACCACGACCCGTTCGAGGTTCTCGGCCGGCACCTCGATGGCGACCGGGCAGTGGTCCGCGTGTTCCTGCCGGGTGCCGAGTCGGCCGCCTTGGTCGAGGCATCCGAGCCCTTCGCGCGGATCGAGGGAACGGACTTTTTCGTTTGGGAAGGCTCGGCATCCAAAGTTCCCGAGCGTTATCGCATCGACTGGATCGATGCCGCCGGTCACCACCACGTCCATCACGATCCCTACTGCTTTCCGCCGCAGCTCGCGGATTTCGATCTCCACCTCTTCGGCGAGGGGCGCCACTGGCATGCATACCGGTTCTTGGGCTCGCACCTGAGCGATGTCGACGGCGTATCGGGCGTGCAGTTCGCGGTCTGGGCGCCGAGCGCCGAGCGCGTGAGCGTCGTCGGAGATTTCAACCGCTGGGATGGGCGCGCCCACGCGATGCGTGTGCGCGGCGGCACGGGTGTTTGGGAGTTATTCATCCCCGGAATCGGACAAGGCGGTTTCTACAAGTACGAAATCCGCGATCGCGCAACCAACATCCACGTCAAGATCGACCCGTACGCGCAGGCCTTCCAGGAGCGCCCGCAAACTGCAGGGTTCATCTGTCCGGACAGCCGTTTCCGTTGGGCCGATCAGGCCTGGCTGGCGACCCGCGCCGAATCGGATTGGCAGCATCGGCCCTTTTCCGTTTACGAGGTCCATCTCGGATCATGGCAGCGGGGTGCGGATGGCGAGTTTCTCAATTATCGAGTGCTTGCAGAGCAGCTTGCGGACTATGTGACCGAGCTGGGTTTTACCCATATCGAGCTCCTGCCCATCACGGAACATCCATTGGACGCCTCCTGGGGTTACCAATGCACCGGTTATTTTGCGCCGAGTGCCCGTTTCGGCTCGCCGGACGACTTTCGCTTCTTCGTCGATTATCTGCATCGCCGGGGCATCGGCGTGCTGCTCGACTGGGTGCCCGCGCATTTCCCGAAGGACGCCTATGCATTGGCGCGCTTCGACGGTACAGCCCTTTACGAGCATGCTGACCCGCGCATGGGCGAGCACAAGGATTGGGGAACCCTGATCTTCAATTTCGGCCGCAACGAGGTGAAGAACTTCCTGCTGTCGAGTGCGCTCTATTGGCTCGACGAGTTTCATCTCGACGGGTTGCGCGTGGACGCCGTCGCTTCGATGCTGTATCTGGACTATTCGCGCAATGCCGGTGAATGGATCCCGAACAAATACGGCGGCAACGAGAACCTTGAAGCGGTGGACTTCATCCGCCAGCTCAATACCGTAACGCACGAGCAGCACCCCGGTACGCTCATGATTGCCGAGGAATCCACAGCCTGGCCGGCGGTCTCGCGTCCGACCTATCTCGGCGGACTCGGCTTCAGCATGAAATGGAATATGGGCTGGATGCACGATACCCTGTCCTATATGCAGAAGGATCCCATTTATCGTCATTATCACCACGATCTGCTGACGTTTGGCCTTCTCTATGCCTTCACCGAAAATTTCGTGCTCCCCTTCTCGCATGACGAGGTGGTGCACGGAAAGAAGTCAATGCTGGATAAGATGCCCGGTGATGCCTGGCAGAAATTCGCGAGTCTGCGCTTGCTCTACACCTTCATGTTCAGCTACCCCGGCAAGAAATTGCTCTTCCAAGGCTGCGAGTTCGCGCACGGCGCCGAATGGGACTTCGACGAGGCGATGGATTGGGATCTGCTCGAGCGTCCGCAGCACGAAGGCATCAAGCACATTGTCTCGGACCTCAATCGCCTCTATCGGGAACAGCCCGCGCTGCATGAGGTCGACTTCGACAGCTCCGGGTTCGAGTGGATCGATTGTCACGACAGCTCCCAATCCGTGCTCAGTTATCTGCGCAAGGACCGCTCCGGCAAGCAAATCGTGGCCGCCGCATTCAACTTCACTCCTGTACCGCGCACCAACTACCGAATCGGCGTACCCGAGTCCGGCTTCTATCGCGAGGCACTGAATTCGGACGCCGAGCTCTACGGCGGCAGCAATGTCGGCAACCAGGGAGGTGTCGAGGCCGAACCCGTGAGTTGGATGGGACGGCCTTATTCCATCCCGATCGCCCTGCCTCCGCTCGCCGGGCTGATTCTGGTGCACGAGCCGACGTCCGCCGACGCGGTTGCAAGCGAGGTCGAGGGCGCGATCACCGATGCCGAGCACCTGCCGGCCGCGCCGCCTGTTGCGGCCGAGTCGAGCTAGCGGGCCCGAGACGGTTGGAGATCTGGGTCGACGCCGACGCCTGTCCGAATGCCGTGAAGGAGATCCTCTTTCGCGCCTCGGAACGGCTCGGCGTTCAGGTGACCCTCGTGGCGAATGGGCCGGTGAGCACGCCGCCCTCGCCCTTGGTCCGCGCGGTGCGGGTCGGTGCGGGGTTCGATGTCGCCGACAACGAGATCCTGAAGCGACTCAACCCCGGCGACTTGGTGATCACCGCGGATATCCCGCTCGCCGCCGGTGTCATCGACGGGGGCGGCCAAGCCCTGAACCCGCGTGGCGAGCGCTATACCAAGGACAATATCCGCGAGCGCCTGACGATGCGCGACTTTATGGATACCCTGCGCGGCAGCGGGATCAACACCGGTGGGCCGCCCGCCTTCGGGCCGCGTGATCGACAGGCGTTCGCGAACGCCTTGGATGCGTTTCTCGCGAAAACGAAAACGCGTCCGGCGTAATCTGCGGGGGTTTCGAATGAGAGCGATCTCGCCGCGGCCCACGATCCTGTCGAGACGCGGTTCAGGTGAATTTTTAATGCTTTTGGAGGAATCCTCGGATGGCAGTACTCGTCCTCGGTTTGATTCTGTTTCTCGGTATTCACTCGGTGTCCATCATCAACAGCCAATGGCGCACCGACCTGGTCGCGCGATTCGGCGAGATCCCATGGAAGGCTGTGTATGGGCTGTTGGCCCTGGTCGGATTCTATTTGATCGTCTCGGGGTACGGGGCCGCCCGTCTGGTGCCCTTGGTCATCTACGAGCCGCCGGTCTGGATGCGGCATGTCAGCCTCTTGTTGATGCTGCCGGTCTTTCCGCTGCTCCTGGCTGCCTACCTTCCGGGTCGGATCCAGTCCGCGACCAAGCATCCGATGTTGCTCGCGGTAAAGATCTGGGCAACGGCACACCTACTCGCCAACGGCACGGCCGCCGACATCCTGCTGTTCGGAACCTTTCTGGCATGGGCGGTTGCCGATCGAATCTCGCTCAAACATCGTGCGACCCCGACCGTCTATGGGGCACCACCCAATCAGGTGAACGACGCCATCGCAATCATCGGCGGCATCGGGCTCTACCTGCTCTTCATGTTCTGGCTGCACAAGGTCCTGATGGGCGTGGCACCGATCGGGTGAGCGGTCTAAACCGCGCACGGAAACGCAACATGAAAATGACGCATCTCGCTCTGGACGCCGTTGAGCGGTCTCCGAAGGGCTCGGCACAACCTATGGCCGTCTCGGTGTGGAATGCTCCGATGTGCAGCTAGGAGCCGCGGTTCCGGGATTTGCCCAAGACGATTCAGGGCCGCTCGTCCAAGAGCGAGAAGCTCACGAAGGTAGCGATCAGGATGAAGGTCGCGACACAGCCCGCGCTCGGGCAGAGCAGCATCAGGATGGCGGCGCCGCTCCAGACGGCCAGGCAGAGCGAGCGCCGCGCCCGGTGTGCGGGTGTAGCCTTGCGCCTCTGGAAGGCGGTGTAGTCGGCGCGGCCGCTGCAGAGCCAGTGAATGGCCCGGTGGGGCCACTCGGTGATTCGCGCGATGAGCGGAGGCATGGTCGCGGGATTATCGCGAGACGGCGAGGCGCCTCGCGATTCGGACCGATCAGAACTTGGTCACGACGACGTTGACACCGTCTTCTTGACCCAGGTCGAAGGTATTGTCGCTCAGCTTGGCGACCGTACCGATCGCCTCGACAACAACGGCTGGATCGGCCCCCGCGTTGATGACGACGCCATTGCCGGAGCCATCCTCGACCACAAGGGTTGCGGCATCCGGTCGCGTGATCGAGATGCCCTCTGCGGGCGAGACGATGGTCAGATCCGCGTTCAGGAAGCGCACGGACAGCGCGGAGGGATCGCGATTGGCCTCGACGAAGGCATCGGCCGCGTCGACAGCGCCGGTTTTGACCTTCTCGACCAGACCCATGGCCGCCGCTTTCGCCTTGCCCGCGATATCCCTTGCGTTCTCGCTCGTGGCGGCCTCTTTGACTGCCGCAACCGCTTTGTCGAGTTGTTCTTTCCAGTTCATCGTCGCTTTCCTCTTGGTGGATGGTTGACCGAAACAGGAACTTGGAGAAACATCGGGCATGATTCGTCCCTGAGCGGCTCTCCCTCGGCGGACGGTTTCGATGCCCGGATCGGACTGACAGCCGGCGAGATCCGAGGCCGAACGCTCGCACTCGAAAGTATAGAATCCCCCTGAAGCCCCTGCCGATCGGACCGGGCAGGGCAGACCGGGGTCGACTCCCGGAGACCAGTGTCGGAGAAACCGTCCATGCAACGCATTCGAGTTCAATGCGATCCGTTCGACATCGCGGAGGAGCAAAAAATTCTCTCCCGCGACAAGCCGCAGGTCGGCGCCGTCGTCACCTTCGTCGGTCTGATGCGCGACATCAACGAAGGCGCCGAGGTGACCGCCATGACCCTGGAGCACTATCCGGGGATGACGGAGAAGGCACTCGGCGCGATCGCGGAGGAGGCGGCGCAACGCTGGGATCTGGAGGACGTCAGCATCCTGCATCGCGTGGGCGAGCTGAGACCGGAGGATCCGATCGTCTTCGTGGGCGTCAGCGGTCGACACCGGGGCGAGGCCTTCCGTGCCTGCGAGTTTCTGATCGACTATCTCAAGACCCGCGCACCCTTCTGGAAGAAGGAGCAGACCGCGCAGGGCGAGCGGTGGGTCGATGCGCGCAGGACAGACGATGAAGCGGCGCGGCGCTGGGTGGAGGGATCTTCCGAGGCTTAAACCGCGCCCGGTGCGATATGCGTCATTTGTTGGAATGCCTTGGCCGCGCCGGCTCCGACGACTGTCGGAGCCGGCGCGGTTAAAGTATTAAAAAACATTAAATTTTAAACCGCGTCTCACCGAGATCGAGGACATCTCCGAAGCCAAACGCAAAATGAAAGTGACGCATGTCGCTTTAGACGCGGTTTAAGCCCGAAGCATCCCTTGATGCTCGATGAAGCCGAGGACCCTGTCCAGCCCCTGACCGGTGCGCAGATTCGTGAAGACGAACGGCCGCTCCCCGCGCATGCGTTTGGAGTCGCGCTCCATCACCTCCAGCGATGCCCCCACGTAGGGTGCCAGGTCGATTTTGTTGATGACCAGGAGGTCCGAGCGGGTGATGCCGGGTCCGCCCTTGCGCGGAATCTTCTCGCCCTCGGCCACGTCGATGACATAGATCGTCAGGTCGGCCAACTCGGGACTGAAGGTGGCGGCGAGGTTGTCGCCGCCGCTCTCGATGAAGACGAGATCGAGATCCGGGAAGCGGATCTGCAGATCCTCCACAGCAGCCAGGTTCATCGAGGCGTCCTCGCGGATGGCCGTATGCGGACAGCCGCCGGTCTCCACGCCGACGATGCGCTCGGCGGCCAAGGCTTGGGAGCGGATCAGGAACTCGGCGTCTTCACGGGTGTAGATGTCGTTGGTGACCACCGCCAACTGATAGCGGTCACGCAACGCCTTGCAGAGCGCATCCAGCAGCGCCGTCTTGCCGGAGCCGACGGGACCGCCGACCCCCACGCGCAGGGGTGATGCATCGACCATGGTGTCTCCTTCAGGAACGAAACAAGCGGGTGTATTGGGTCTCGTGGGCGGAGCTTGCGATTGCCAGGGCCGGGGTCGAGGTGCCAATCTCTTCGTCCGCGATCTCCAGAGCCGCGGCGACCGTGCTCGGGATCAGCGTTGCCAGGCGCGCCAGCGTCTGTTGGCCGCGCGTCTGGCCCAAGGGCACGAGCTTGATCCCGGCTACAACGAGATTCTCGAGCCAGCTCCAGGCATAGCCCGTCGCTGCGTCGCTCGGCGCGATCCGCCATGCGTCCGCGGCGAAGGCGAAGCCGGCAGCTTGACTGCACGCGAGCTGCGGCTTCCAGGCGAGCGCGTCCTCAAGCCCCCAGGCGATGAGCAGATCGGCGAGCGCACGTCCACGAGCGGCCTCCTCGCGCCGCAGCTCCGTTGTTTCCCGACCGGCCAAGAGGATATCCACCCAACCGGACACCACCGCCTGATCGCGCTCGCGTGACGCGGCCTGCATTCGCACCAGGAGCGGGAGGTCCAGATACCGAAGGCTGCTCCCGATCTGATCGGCCATCCAGCGTTCCAAGTCGTCGGCATCGCGGATCCAACCGGTCTCGACCGCCCATTCGATGCCCTGTGAATAGGTGAAGCCGCCGACCGGCAGCGAGGGGCTGACCAGGTGCATCAGGCGCAGCAGAGGCAGCGTCCCGTCAGTGCTCGTGCACATGGCCCGAATGATCCGCGCCCTGACCGCCATAGGCCCCGGACTCCGGTTCGAAGCCGGCATCCACGAGCCTCACCGCGAGCCCGAGACCGCGCACCATCTCGTCGAGGACCTGATCCTGTCGGTAGCTGAGCCGCCCGGGTTCGATTTGCAGAGGTACATGTCGGTTGCCGAGGTGATAACAGGCGCGCGCGAGCAGCAGCGGGTCCGCGCTTTCGACGCACGAGAGGTGCTCCGAGGCCGCGATGATGCGTGCGACCAGTCCGTCCTCGGCGATCAAAACGTCCCCGTGATGAAGAACGGTGCCACGGGGCAGGAAGAGTCCGGCCTCCCGACCGTCGTCGAGCATGACGCGCAGCCGACAGCGGGTGCGCTGCTCCAACGTGAGCGTGAGGGTCACGTCCGCCGGGATGTCCGCGGCGGTCGTGCGGATGAAGCGGATCAAGGGTTCGGATTGCGGCACGGCTTCGCCCCGGTTGTGGTCAAGACTGCGGTCCTCGCAGGTGGTTGTCGATCGCAATACCGAGCGCTGTCGCTCAGGGGTCGACCCGGACGACCTCGCCGTCGCCCGTCTGCAGGTCGAGCTCGGGTAGCGGGTTCTGCGAGGGATGAACCCGGATGTCGCCCGCGTCGATCCGGACCTCGACCCGATCCCAATCGTTCGCGACGATCCCCATGACGACCTTGGTATCCTTCTCGGTGAAGATCCCCTGATGGCTGATCCGATAGGTCAGCATCTGGTTGTTGTTGGTCAATTCGGGTTCGACCTTGCTCCAGGGCAGCCCGAATCCACGTGCCTCCAAGCGCATCTCGGCCGTGCGGTGCGTACCGCCCGGCCAGAAGAGGATCACGTAAGCCTGATCGGCGACGAGGCGCAAGACCCTGGGTGGCGGATCGAAATCGCCCGGCCGGACCCATTGGATCTGCACGTTCTTCAGAGGTGTCGCCAAGAGTACGGCCCCGATCATCAGGGCTGCGACGAGGGCATAGACCGCCGCCGTGCGTTTCGGGCGTCGCAGCTCGGGCATCGGGGAGGGTGGTGCCGCAGCCTCGGCGGCCTCGCTTCGCGGGATGCGCAGGACGAAATAATAGAGCCCCCAGGCAATCCCGTAGGCGATGACCCCGGACCAGATGACGTCCGAGAGGAAGTGGTCGCCCGCAGCCATCCGCCCGATCCCGAGCAGGGTGCCGAAGGCGAGCGAGCCGGCCAGCGCCGTCCAGGCGAGCACCGGCCTGCGCCTGAGCCAGATCATGAAGAAGACGCCGAGCATGTAGCCGATCGAGCTGTGCCCGCAGGGGAAGGATTTGCCGTCGCCGTGCTCGGAAATCGCAAGCGGCGGAACATAGGCGCGGGTCCCGCCCAGCGGCTCGATCTGGTGCGGACGGGGCCGCCCCCAGTTGTCCTTGAAGACACCGTTGACGATGAGGCCGGGTCCGAGGATGGTCGCGGCGATCAGCAGGATCGCATAACAGCGCAGCCTCCTGAACGACTGCCAGACCGCGCCGGCGCCGAGGACGAGCAGACCGCCGAGCATAATGAAGCCGGTCAGGAGCGGCGAGGCGACGTAGAGGAAGGACCAAAGCGGTGCTTGGGCCTCGTACCAAGGGTCGTCCGCCTCCGGATGATAGAAGATCGCCGCGGCCTGGATGTCCAGGTCGGTCAGCCAAAAGGGCAGGGTGCCGACCAAGGCGATCAGGACCAAGGCGATGCCTTGCGGGAGCCAATCTCGGCGCGGTGCAATGGTTTGGGACATGGGTCGTCTCGGTCGTGCTCAGTCGAGGTGCTTCAGCCAGAACACCATCGGCTTAGCGGTTTCCTCGGCCTCGTCGAGATCACGCCAGGAGAAGGTCGTGCGCAACTGTGGCTGTTTCACGAATCCCTGTTTCATCCACAGGCCGTCGAGCGGGCGATAATCCCGCGGACGCCGTGGGTGGTCGTCGGGTCGCTCCACGGCGCAGAAACAGGCGAGGTCGAATCGCCCGAGCGCGAGGGCATGGGCCTCGCGCTCCGCGAAGAAACGCCGCCCGAGCCCCAGACCTCGGTACTCCGGCAGCAGGACCGACTCGCCGTAGTAGAAGATCCGCTCGGGCGTGTAGCCGTGCGCCCTGAATGGCTCGATCACGTTCGGGGTTTCGGCCGCGAGCGGCAGCCCGCTCGAGGCACCCACCACCCGATCTCCGTCGCGCACCAGGACCATGACCCCGTCGGGCGCATCGGCATAGGTTCGCAGATAGCGCTCTTCGTACTGCGCGTCTCCATCGTAGAGATAGGGGTAGTCACGAAAGACGCAGACGCGCAGGCGCGCGAGCGCCGGCAGGTCGGCGATAAGATCCGCTCCCGTGCGGCACTCGACGCGCAAATCGGACATTGAGAACCCTCGTTCCGCCACTCGTGATTCGGAACGGTCCCGCAACGGCAATCGCGAGTCCCGGCCGTGGCGACACCTTCAATGCGGCATCATATACCGAGCACGCGCATTTTTCGGCGCATTGCACGCCGCTCGAGCCCCTTAACCGCTCTGCGCCTCGTCGCGGTAGGGGCCGCTATGGCTCGTCGGCGCCTTGACCGGACGTGCGGGACGCACCCTGATCTTCGGAAAATCCGAAGTGCGTTCTGTGTAATCCAGTCGGATTTGATTTGATCCGCCGGTGTTGCCACACTCGTCGGGTTTCGAGCCATCGAAACGCCGATCAGCAATCCTACCCAAGGCCGCCTCAGCCATGACAGAGACCACCGAAGCGCTTCGGCTGCGTTGGACCCGCGGCCGACCGGGCGAGACCCTCGACGTCAATCGCCCCCTGGTCAAGGCTATCGGGCGCATGATCAAGGCAGGCGAGCGCGACGAGGTTCGCCGTCTGCTGCGGACCTGGCACCCGCGCGACATTGTCGAGCTGCTCGTGCAGCTTCCCTTGAAGCGCGCGCGGAAACTGTTTTTGGTCTTGCCGGCGGGCCCCGCCGCAAAGGTGATCGCCGGGCTCAACAACGATTTTCGCGCTGCCTTGCTCGAGGACGCCACGATCGAGCGGCTCGCCGAGATCCTCGACGGCCGGGACACAGAGGAGGTGGTTCAGGTCCTGACGGAGCTTCCCGACGAGGTCCAAGAGCGGCTGATCCCGCACCTGCGCGAGGCCGACGCCATCCGGGAGCTCAAGGCTTATCAGGATGACTCAGCCGGCAGCATCATGACCCGCAAGCTGGTTGCGGTGCCGCCGGACTGGAGCGTCGGGCAGGTCGTGGCCGAGGTGCGTCGTCGCGCCGATCTAATCAAGAAACTCTCGGCCGTCTATATCGTGGATGCAGACCGCAAGCTCCTCGGTTATCTGAAGCTCCGCGACCTCCTGCTGCGCCCGAGCGATGTTCAGGTGGACCGGGTGATGCGCACCGACCTCGTGGCTGTCAGCTCGGACATGGATCAGGAAGAGGTCGTCCGCGTCACCCGGGAGAACGACCTCATCACGGTGCCGGTGGTGGATGCCGAGGGTCGATTACTCGGGCGTATCACCGCCGACGAGCTGCAACGTGTGGTCCGCGACGAGGCCGACGAAGACGTGCGCCTGCTGAGCGGTGTCTCCCCCGATGCGCGAGCCGACGACCCGGTGCTCGGCATCGTGAAGAATCGCCTACCCTGGTTGCTCGCCGGGCTGGTCGGTGCGCTCGTCTCGGGCAGCGTCATCAGCTCCTACGAAGCGGAGATCGCCGCCGCGGCCATCCTTGCGAGTTTCATCCCGATCGTGATGTCGATGGCCGGCAACGCCGGTATTCAGGCCGCGACCGTTGCGATCCAGGGCCTTGCGGCGGGCACCCTCTGGATCGGCGATCTGCCCTGGCGTCTCGTCAAGGAAATGCTCGGGGCCTTGCTGAACGGTTCGATCGCGGCGCTGATCCTCGCCGGGATCGTGCTCGTCGTGGGGCCTTTGGTGGGTGTTGCGGATCCACTCCGATTAGCGTTGACCGCAGGCGTGGCCTTGACCGTCGTGACCCTGCTCGCCGTGACCATGGGCGCGGCCGTTCCGCTGATCCTCCACCACTTCAAGATTGATCCGGCGATGGCCACGGGCATCTTCATC
>NZ_JAABRP010000159.1 GCF_011390875.1 Thiocapsa sp. | reverse complement strand
GCGCATGGCGGAAATAAGGTGGACAGAGGAGGCTGTTAAATGGCTCCGAGATATCTATGAATATATTTCGGAAGATAACCCCATGTCCGCGCAGAAGGTAATAGAAGGAATATATGAAAGGACGCAGATCTTGGAAGGCTTTCCTGAGATTGGCTATAAATACCGCGATGAGCAGGATGGGCAAGTAAGAATTCTTCTTTACGGCCATTACGGAATTGCCTATCTCATCAGGCAGGATGCTGTCGAAATTCTCGGAATTTTCCACGGCTCAATGGAAATGGAAAGGTACATCAAGTGACCGAGGCATATGAAGCGGAGCGTCGTGCCTCGCATGTTACATGCAGGCGCCACCGGATCTCGTTCGTCCTTTTGATAATAAGACTACAGAGAAGCGGAGCCTTCAGCCGCGCAGAGATGCGCCGAGTCCATGATCTCGTAAAAACGCATCACGAAGAGTTGCCGGAGGGCTGGAATGACTACTTTGGCGGTTCAGATTGAAACGCAGACCGCAAGGAACGTGTCCGTATCAGAGGATACCCTTAGCGTCGATCTTTCGGACGGTAGAACCATCTCGGTTCCTTGTGAATGGTTTCCCCTTCTTATCTATGCAACCCCCAAAGAACCGATGAGATGGAGGCTTATTGGTAACGGGCAAGGTATCCACTGGGAAGATATCGACGAAGATGTCAGCGTAGGGGGCTTCTGGCGGGAACACCTTCCGGGGAAAGCCAAACCTCTCTGAGGCGGTGGCTAAGTCGCAGGGCGGGTATAACAAGCGGCTAAGCCAAAACCCGGTTCAGCCGCGCGGTGCGGCAGGTCGGGTGATCTCGCCGCCGGCCAGTGCCCGTCTCGGCGGATCCCGCCCGAGCAGAACAGGAATCGCCATCTTCCCGTGAATGAGCTTGACCACTTTGCTTAAGGGGTGGCCACGATATCCAGTGCGGCCCGCAGTTCGTCGGCGGTTTGCGGAATGTTCAGTCTCCCCGTCGGCGACCCATCTGCATCGAAAATGACCACGATGGCATCCTCCATGTCATGTCTCCGGGCAAAGGCCTGCCCATCAGGATGGCCGAGATGGGCCGCGAGAAATGCGACCCTGCCCTCGTACTCCGGTCGAATGGTGTTGATCAGGTCCATCACCTCGGCGCCTGCGAGATAGTTCTTGTCACGGGCCACCACCAGAGCGGGGGTCCCCTGGCCGATGCCCGACAGGTCCGTAGAAAAGGCCCCGCGAGGGAGTTGACTCAAGATCAGTGCCAACGCACCGACGATCACCGACACGGTGATCAGCACTCTGGGCCAGCGCGATTTTCCCGGTGCGGGCTTTGTCGCGTCGTCCATCCATCCACCTCTTTAGCTTCGGTCTTGGGGCCGGCACTTGCGTGTTGGCGGTCTGCCGGGGCAGGGCGCTGCTTTGCCTGTCCGGTTATCTGTGTTCAGTTCCGCGGTTTTTCCATGTTCGCGACCTCCGACACCGTTCACCCTCGAGGGTTCTCAATGGCAGACCCGCGGCGCGGTGACGAGGTCATCGCGGAGTGCAGGTCTCTTGATGGACGTGATGGACCCGCTTTATGCCGATGTCATGGTCCCGGCTTGCGAGCGCGACGGACTCCGTCGTCACGTTTCGATGTAACGAAACGTTATCGGAGTCGAAGTCTCGTGAGGGGCTTTCGGGTTCGGGGGCGTCGATCAGCCTGTCATGAGAGATCATAAAAATTTGAATTAAAATAAGTTTATTGGCGAAGAAGAGGATTGGCACGGCGGCTGCGTTAAGAGGGTCAAGCCGCCGCAGAAGACCCCGGTGGCTCCCGAGTCAACGACCCACAATCCGGAGAAAGACCATGACCAAGTACACCCTCGCCATTGCCGCCTCACTCTTCGCGATCACCGCCTTTGCGACCACAGCCATCGCCGATGACGTTTATCACGGCCTCGCCCGGGGCAACGCGGATCTGTTCGACGGCCACCGGGCTGGCCCGAACGTTGTCGGGGTGCAGCCCGGTGTCGGCGACCGCCACGACATCTACGCCGGCCTCGCCGACGGCAACAGCGACCTTTTCAGTCGCGTCGAAGCGGTCCCGGACAGCGGTTCGCGCCCGGACATTTACCAGGGCTTCGAGGGGAGCGCCGACCTGAGCTACTGATCGCGGAGCAGTGCAGCCGGCCCCGGATCTCGACGTGGTCCGGGCGCTTGGCGCCATCGATCCTCGATCCCCGCACATCTCTGGTTGCCGTCCTGGTCGCGCTGGCCGAGGTCGGCGGCGGTCTCGCCGTGCTCGTCGGCGGGCTGGTCCGGCGCGATTGGCTGACGCGCCTCGGCGGAGGCGTGACCATCCCGGTACTGATCGGGGCTATCGCGATGGTCCATTGGGGACAATGGAGCTTCGTCCCGTCGCCATCCCAATCCGGACTATCGCTGAAGACCGCGCTCGGGTGCGATAGACTGAGATGGAGCCCGCGCCGGCGGGCTTGAAGCGACAACCCATCCCACGCCGACAACCCACGCCGAGCACGCCATGCCCCGTCCGATCCGTGCCCGCATTCATCTGGATGCTGTCCGCCACAATTACCGCCATGCCAAGACCCTGGCGCCGGGTGCGCGGGCGCTCGCCGTGGTTAAGGCCAACGCTTACGGGCACGGCGCGGTGGCGGTGGCGCGTGCCCTTGCCGAGGAGGCCGACGGTTTCGCGGTCGCCTATGCCGAGGAAGGGCTGGAGTTGCGCGAGTCCGGCATCCGCGCGCCGATCCTGCTGTTGGACGGGGTTTTCTCGCCCGAGGAGATGACGATCCTGGATCGCGCCGCCCTGACGCCGGTGATCCACAGTCGGCCGCAATTGGACTGGCTACTCGCCGCCCGGCCAGAGCGTCCGCTCGACTGCTGGCTCAAGATGGATTCCGGGATGCACCGGATGGGGTTTGCGCCGGAGGACTTTGCCGCCGCCTATGCTGATCTTGCGGATTGCCCGCATGTTCGGAGCCTGGTTTTGATGTCGCACTTCGCCCGCGCCGACGAGCCGGATCATGACTACACCGAGCAGCAGATGCGTGTCTTCGCGCAGGCGACCGCAGCGATGCGCGCGCCCCGCAGCCTCTCGAACTCGGCGGCCGTGCTCGCCTGGCCGCGCGCGCACGGCGACTGGACCCGTCCGGGGATCATGCTCTACGGCGCCTCGCCGCTGGGCGACGAGCACCGCTCGGCCGACATGCTTCGACCGGCGATGACGCTGGAGTCCGCCCTCATCTCCGTGCGGGATCTCGATCGGGGCGAGCCGGTCGGCTACGGCGGACGCTTCGTCTGCGCGCGTCCGACCCGTGTGGGGGTCGCCGCAGTCGGCTACGCGGACGGCTATCCGCGTCATGCCCCGGACGGGACTCCGGTTGCGGTCGGTGGTCATATGACACGGATCGTCGGGCGTGTTTCCATGGATCTCGTGACCCTTGACCTGACCGGGATCGAGAATGTCGCCATCGGCGATCCGGTCGAGCTCTGGGGTGGACAGGTCTCGGCCAACGCCGTCGCCGAGTCCAGCGGGACCATTGCCTATCAACTCTTCACCAACATCAACAGACGCGTCCCCTTGGTCTACGAGGATGGCTAGCGCCCGACGGGAGCCGCCGAGCGTGCGTTCGGTAGACGTCCGACCTGGCAGGAAGTGGTCGAGTCTGCCTCGAAGGTCTTGCTACCTGACCGGAAGGATCGCATAATGCGCGCCGCTCTCCGATGGGTCCGTTGCGATATGGTCCCGAGAGCACGTGTTCGGCCACAGAGGCTTGTTTTTGTATGGACAGTTGGAGTCGACAGCAGACAGGCGTGAAGGTCAGCCATGACCCGGCGCGCGCGTCGCAACAGCGTCTTTCGGACGAGCCCTCCAACACGGTCATCTGACCCCTCCACTTGGCTCGACTGGACGTGCGGTGACCTCGCCGGCACGGATGGAAGAGCATCCATCGGATCCAAGGCCAAGCGATTCTCGCCCCGGAAGGCGGATCAGGATCGACTCCGGCATTCCGCCACACGCGGTCTTTGGATCTCGCCAGCCGTTCCGGCTCGCTGATCTCTCGCTCTGCTCTACTTGAGACTCCAGCATCCGACTGGGTGCCGGCGGTTCCCGGCTTTGGTTGTCCTGAATGCGTGCGTCGAGCCGTTTGAGGGTCGACGGTGGTCTTTTCAGGTTCAATGGTCCTGCGGCGCGCCTGGCGGCGTCGAGGAGAAACCGGTGATGGAGTTGATGATTAACACACTGAATCGTAACGAGCAGGTTACCGCACCCTTGCGGTCTGAGTCGGCTTGTGAAGCGTCCGCGGAGCAGGATGTCGTGACGGTGCGTCGCGCCTGCGGTCTCGGCGAGTACGACGCGGCGCGTCTGCGGTTTCTGCGCATGGGCGAGCCTTCCCAGGTTCGGCTCCTGGAGGATATCCCGCGCTCCGAGGCGGTGCGTCTTGCCGGCGGTCTGCCGTCCTACACGGTGGCGCGTCTGTGCGAGCGGGTGCCCAATACATTGCGTCGGGCGATCGTGCGGGCGTTGCCCGAGGTCAAGCGGCACGGGGTGTCGGTCATCCTCGACTATCGTCGGCGCATCTAAACCGCGTCCGTTACGCTCTGCGCGCTCTTGAGTGGTCGGCCGGTTTGGCATCCATCTAAGACGTTGGTGTCGACGCGGTTTAGATATTCGATTCGACCATGTATGGCCGCGGGAGAAGACGCGGCTCAATCCTATCGGAATGCTATGCATCGTTTTCTCCCCGGCCAGCGCTGGTTGAGCGAGACCCAAGGGGAGCTCGGCCTCGGGCTGGTGGTCGCCGTCGACGGGCGTCGTGTCGAGATCGCTTATCGGGCGACCGGCGAGCAGCGCATCTATGCCCTGCCGGACCCGCCTTTGGTGCGTCTGGAGCTGACGGCGGGCGAGCATGTGCGCGATCGAGGGGGTCGGGATCTGACGATCCTATCGGTCACCGGCGACGCGGGCCTCCTCACCTATCGCTGCGAAGACCACCAGGGTACCGTCGTTACGCTTCCCGAGTCCGAGCTGGACGACCGACTCAGATTCAATCGGCCACATCAGCGTCTCATGTCCGGGCGGCTCGACCCGGATCATTGGTTCGATCTGCGCTGGCGGACCTGGTTGCTGGGGATGCGGGAGGCAGACTCGCCGGTGCGGGGTTTGATCGGCGCTCGGGTCGGGCTGATTCCGCATCAACTCGAGATTGCGGCCGAGGTGGCGCGACGCGATGCCCCGCGCGTGCTCTTGGCGGACGAGGTCGGGCTCGGCAAGACCATCGAGGCCGGGCTGATCCTGCATCGCATGCTTCTGACCGGCCGTGCCCACCGGGTACTGGTGATCACGCCCGAGCCGCTGCTGCATCAATGGCTGGTCGAGATGCGGCGTCGCTTCAACCTGCGCTTCGCGCTCTTCGATCACGAGCGCTTCGAGTCCATCTCCGAGCCCAACCCTTTTCTCGCGGATCAGCAGGTGCTTTGTAGCCTCGACTGGATCATTCGGTCGGCCGCGGCAAGACGGGCGCTCGTCGAGGGTCAGTGGGATCTGCTCGTGGTCGACGAGGCACACCACCTGGATTGGTCGGAGGCCGGCGCCAGCCCCGAGTACCGGGTGGTGTCGGATCTGGCGGAGCGCACCCCGGGCGTGCTGCTGCTGACGGCAACTCCCGAGCAGTTGGGCCGTGTGGGTCACTTCGGGCGGTTGCGGCTTCTCGATCCGCAGCGCTTTCGAGACTACGCGTCCTTCCTCGCCGAGGAGGCGGGTTATGCGCCCGTCGCGGCGGCCGCCGCGCACCTGCTCGACGGGCGGGCGCTCGGCGATGCCGATCGGGCCCTCATCACCTCGCTCCTGGGCGATCTGGACGGGCTGAGTGCGGAGACCATCATCGAGCGGCTGCTCGACCGCCACGGGACCGGCCGGGTGATGTTCCGCAACACGCGCGCGGCCATCCCCGGCTTTCCGGGCCGCGATCTGCTGCCCTATTCCTTGCCGGAGCCCGATGTCTATCGGGCGCTTGCGAGCGACGCGGCTGCGCGGCTCGCACCCGAGCACGCACACGGACCGGCCTGGTCGGAGATCGACCCGCGTGTCGACTGGCTCATCGAGCTGTTGCGACGGCTTCGCCCCGAGAAGCTGCTGCTCATCTGCACCGCGGCAGACACGGTCCTGGATCTGCGCGATGTGCTGCTGCGCCGTGCCGGCATCCACGCGGCCGTCTTCCACGAGGAGATGGAGATCCGCGAGCGCGATCGGGCGGCGGCCTATTTCGCGTCCGTCGATGACGGAACCCAGATCCTGCTCTGCTCGGAGATCGGCAGCGAGGGGCGCAACTTCCAGTTCGCCCATCATCTGGTGCTGTTCGACCTGCCGCTGGATCCGGACCTGCTCGAGCAGCGTATCGGGCGGCTCGATCGGATCGGGCAGACCCGGCGGGTGCAGATTCATGTCCCCTATCTCGCCGGCAGTCCGGGCGAGGTCCTGTTCCGGTGGTATGCCGAGGGCCTGCACGCCTTCTCGGCCATCTGTCCCGCCGCGCCGGCCGTCTACGCGCGGCTCCGCGAGGACTTGATGGCGGCGCTCGCGGATCCGCAAGGCACCGAGTCCCTGGTCGTGGAGGCTCGCGCGCTGAGCGCGCGCATCAATGGCGAGCTGGCCGCGGGGCGCGACCGTCTGCTCGAGTTGCATTCGCACCGTCCCGAGCGCTCCGCGGTCTTGGTCGAGGCCATCGAGCAGGCCGACGCCGACGAGGACTTGGCCGACTATCTCAAACGCTTCTGGGACGGTTTCGGTGTCGAGCACGAGTCCGCGCCGAGCCACGCATTGGTGGTGCGCCCGGGGGCGCATATGCTCCAAGAGACCTTCCCCGAGCTGCCCGAGGAGGGCGTAACCGTCACCTTCGACCGGGCCACCGCGCTCTCTCGCGAGCACTGGGAATTCATGACCCGCGAGCATCCGATGGTGCTCGCGGCGATGGAGTTTCTAAGCGCATCCGACCTCGGCACCTCGGCCCTGACGATCGTCCGTGACGCGCGCTTCAAACGCGCCAGCCTGCTGCTCGAGGCACTCTACGTCGCCGAATGCCAGGCCCCGGCCCATCTGGAGGCGGGCCGCTTCCTGCCGCCCACCCTGCTGCGCCTCCTGATCGACGAGTCCGGCGTGGATCTGGCCGAGACGATCCCACACGAGGACCTGCAGGGCCATTGTCTCAACCATAACCACAAACTCGCGCGCACCCTGCTCGAGTCGCGGGGCGAACGCCTGGTGTCCATGATCGAGACCGGCGAGCGCCTGGCGCGAGCGGTGGTGGTCGACCTGCGTCAGGATGCGACCGCGCGAATGCAACACCTCCTCGGCGAAGAGCTGGACCGTCTACGCGCCCTGGCGCGGGTCAACCCGAACGTGCGCCCGGAGGAGATCAGCACGCTTGAGGGCCGACGCGAACAGCTCGCTCAGGCGTTGGCAAAGACCCACCTGAGATTGGATGCGCTACGGCTGATCGTCACCGGTTGAACCGCGTCCGGTGCAACATGCACTTGATGATCTCTCGGGCACCGGCGGCCGTCGCGACACGACGAACCGCTATTGACCGCTCGGGACGCGATTCAGAAGCCGAGGCCGATTCCGCCGCCGATGCCCCCGAAGCCGCCGCTGCCGAATCCGATTCCGAGGTAGGGCGTCAGGCGCGGCGTCCATCCGCCTCCGTTGTCTTCGGGCTCGTCGGGCCAGAGACGTACCACGGCGTCATCCAGGACCGGAAAACGGTAGCTTGCCTCGCCGACCTGACCGTCGCGCACGCCTGCGATCCGGCCGGTGACCGTAATGCGACGGCCTGAGCGATAGTCGGATGGCTCCAAAAAGCCCGGTTGGCGGGCGATGAACCGGCCGCTGGGTGGGCCGCTCGTTGTCGGTTTCCCGCAGCGATCGAGCCGGTAGCCGATCGTTTCGATCTCGGTCTCTCGGGGGAGGTTGCGGGTGTCGGCGATCACGCCTCCCCAGGTGACAACGGCGCCTTCGCCTTGACCTCGCGAGCCGACACTCTCGGGTGTCAGCCCCGAGGCGCCGACCGGTTCGACGCAGGCTTGTCGGCTAGCACAGCCGGTGAGCACTGCGAGCCCGAGAAGAAGCCCGACGAGCACCCCTGCAGTCGACCAACCGCCGCTGCCGAGCGCGGACATGCGCCTCCGCGGCCGGGATCTGTTCGGCCGAGCCAGGCCTGATCTCAGGCTGGAACTTGGGTCTGTGCTCATCTGCGCGTCACCTCAATACCAGGGTCCGTACCAAGGACCGGACCAGGGTCCGTAAAAGGGACCATACCAAGGGCGATACCAGGGGTAGTCGTAAGGCAACGGGGCGGCGACGGTCGGCGGGTCCGGCCAGAGATACCAGACATCGCCCGCGAGGACCGGATAGGGGTAGGGGTATTCGCCGACATCGCGGGTTTCCATCCGAACCAGCGGACCGACCACCGTCAAACGACGTTGTTGTGGATACTCCGCCGGGTCTTTGAAGCCGGGCAGCTCGACAATGAAGCGCCCCAGACCGCGGGTGGTGTCCTCGGGCTCTCCGCTCCCGTTCAGGGCTCTGGCGAGGATCTCGATCCGCGTGGTGTCCGGAGCGTTGTGCACCTCCAGGATGCTCCCGCCCCAGCGCATGCGTTGTCCGATGAAGGTCTCGGGCCGTTGCTGGACCTCGGTCACGGCGGGCGAGGGCAGTGCCGAGTCACGAATCGCCTCGGGCACGCGGCCGCTGGCGCATCCGCCGAGACAGACCAAGGCGGTGACGGGAATCAAGAGCAACCGAAGGGCGACCATCAGCATGCCGGCCGAAACGCAGTCCGCCACCCGACGCGAAACCGGGTCCGGGCTGCAGGCGGAATCGACCCCGCCCCGGGCGTTACGGGTGGCTGTGCTTGCCGGAGCCCGAGCGGCGCTCACGGTACACCTCGAGCTCGTCGGCGGAGAGCGGCCGGGCCTCTTCCTCCAGCATCACCGGGATATCGTCGCGAATTGGATAGGCGAGCTGCGCCGAGATCGAGATCAGCTCTCCGCGGGTCTTGTCGAAGATCAGCGGGCCCTTGGTGACGGGGCAGACGAGGATGTCGAGCAGTTGTTTGTCCAACATGGTGGATCTCCGCAAAGCTGTGATGATGAGGCGTGTCCCGTGATGCCGGTTCGCACGCGGCCCCGAATGGATGTCCGCCGGACTGTCCGGTCGTGTTTCGGTACGCACCCGAACGGCCGCCCTAAGGTCGATTCCCGATTCTACCGCTCCGGGAGGAGACACAACCAGCGGAGGATGTCCGCGACGCGTTGAAAAGCCGACGGCGTCCCTGCATTTGCCCTAGACGAGCGTTTATCGCCGAACCCACCGGTCTAACACGCTCCCCGGGTGTCGGCATGTCTGTACCCTGCGGATCCGCCCCGGTCGACCCTCACAGCTCGAGAGCCTATGCATCCCTCAGACACAACCCCCGTCGGGCAGCGCGCCGGCGCCGTCGGCACGGTCATCGCTCCGGTTATCGTTGCCGTGATTGCGGTGTGCCTTCTCGCGGCCGGACTTCTGAAACTCGAATCCGCCACCCATGGTCTGTCGATCGTCCAGGTGCGGGAGGCCGGCGTGCCCATGACGCTGTATCGCCCCGCAGGCGATGCGCCGGCGCCGGTCGTGGTCATCGCGCACGGGTTCGCGGGGTCTCGTCAGATGATGCAGGCTTACGCGGTCACCTTGGCAAGGAACGGTTATATCGCGGTCACTTTTGACTTTCCGGGGCATGGGCGAAATTCCACGCCGTTTGTTGCCGACCTGGAGGATCAGGCGGCGCGTCTGCGGGTCCTGACGGATTCGCTCATGCCGGCGGTCGCCCTGGGCTTGCGGCAGCCCGGAGCGGACGGCCGACTCGCCCTGCTCGGGCACTCGATGGCGGGCGATGTCATGGTGCGCTTCGCCGAATCCGCGGAGGCCCCGGTCGCGGCCTCCGTGCTGGTCTCGCCCTACCTCTCGGCAGACACGCAGACCGCGTCCCTACGCAATCTCCTCTTCGTCTACGGTGACCTGGAGCCCGAGATGCTCCACGGCCAAGGGCGAACGGCGATCGCCGAGGCCACGGGAGGCGAGGTCGAGGCCGGACGGACCTACGGCGACCCGAGCGACGGCAGCGCGCGACGCCTGGTGCTCGCGCCCGGTGTCGAGCACATCGGGGTGCTGTATGCGGAGAGCGCGCTCGCCGAGTCGCTGGCCTGGCTCGACGCAACGTTCGAGCGCACCGGAAGCGGCTTCGTCGACCGGCGCGGAGTGGGCTTGGGGCTTCTCTTTCTCGGTGTCCTCGCCCTCGCTTGGCCCTTGTCCAGGCTCCTGCCGCGGGTGGCTGACCGCCCCCGCGGCGCTGGCCTGAGCTGGCGGCGGTTGCTGCCGGTCGCGATCGCGCCGGCCGTGCTGACGCCGCTCATCCTCTGGCGCGTCCCGAGCGATTTCCTCTCGATCATGCTCGGGGACTATCTGGCGCTGCACTTCGCCGTCTACGGCATCCTGACTGCAATCGGCGTGTGGGTGATGCGCCCCGCGGGACCGGCTCGGAATGGGCCGGTCAGTCGACCGGCGATGGCGATTGCGATCCTCGCTGCCTCGGTCTACGCGACACTCGCCTTTGCCGTACCGACGGATCGGTTCGTGACCGCCCTGCTTCCGGGTCTGGAGCGCTTGCACCTGGTACTCGCGATCCTCGCCGGAACACTCCTTTATTGTCTCGCCGACGAGTGGGCGACCCGCGGCCCCGGTGCGGCGCGGGGCGGATATTGGTTGACGAAAGTCCTCTTTCTATTCTCGCTGCTCGCCGCGGTGGCGCTGAACCTGAACGAGTTGTTCTTTTTGGTCATCATTGTGCCGGCTATACTGGTGCTGTTTTTGATCTACGGCCTCCTGAGCGGCTGGGTGTACCGCCGTACCCGCCACCCGGCCGTTGCCGCGGTTGCGAATGCGATTGCATTCGCTTGCGCCGTTGCAGTTACCTTTCCGGTCGTCGCGGTTTGATGGCCCCAATAACCATACTTATGTCTAGGATTCGGGCCAGACCGAAGGGCAGTTGCCCGGAATTTTTTGATCCGGCGCAGGCTACTCTCTGATTGCGCTTTCGCGTAAACTACCAGAAGCGCTATGGTTTACTGGAGCTGCGACACCGACCGCAGCCTGTAACCTAGGCCACCACAAAAAACCCGGCCGCCCGGCCGAATCGTCTCGAACCACCAAGTTTATTACCTATCGACCGGAGGAGCTTTTACCATGGTCGCATTCGCCCAATTACACGCGCAAAACCACAAGATTACGGAGCTCTCGAACGTATTTCTCTATTTGGTTCGAGACCGATCCATGTGTGATACGGATGTCACCTGCGATGTCTTCTTCGACCTGACCAATCGCGTCAAAGAGCACATGGAGCTCGTCGATCGCGAGATCTGCAGCCAGCTCATTTCCAATCCGGATCAAAAGATCAAGAATACCGCGAATCGTTTTCTCTCCGGCTCGAGCGAGATCAAACGCATCTTCAATGCTTATGTGAAGCAGTGGTGCTCGCAGAAGCGCCGGTCCCTGACGATTGATGATCATCCGTCGTTTTTGCAGGATACGGAGCAGATGTTTGCGCTGGTGATGGACCGGATTCAGCGCGAGACAGAGCATCTCTATCCGCTGATCCGTAAGCTCGAAGGGGCAGATAAGCAGGTGGCGTAGCCGGGGGGCGGGTCGACCGGCATCGAGTCGCGTGTGCGCTCGGGTTGATGTCCGGCCGAGCATGCCCGGAAAACCGATAGGGGCGTGATTCACCCGCCCCTATCGGTTTTTGGATCCTGTTGCGGAAATTGCCCGGGATCCAAAAACAAACCAAGCACGTAGGATGGGTAGAGCGAAGCGAAACCCATCCTCCAAACCGCCGCGTTGCCGGGTTTCGGTCCGATGCCTTTGGCGCGGGCTGGATGGGTTTCGCTTCGCTCTACCCATCCTACGCGTTCGTCAGCGTTCATCAGCGTTCGTCAAGGTGTTCACCTTGTTTCTGAATTGTCGCTCACTCCTGGCGCAAAGACGCAATCCA
>NZ_JAABRP010000158.1 GCF_011390875.1 Thiocapsa sp. | reverse complement strand
GGACAAGATCCGATGCACTGCCTCCCGGAACCCCGATCGGCGCGGACTTCAAAACCAACGTTTGCGCTTGGTCTTCAAAGAGAGACTCATCGCGGCAGGAATGGTTCGCAAGTCACCTCGATGACTTGTGTCGATCACCTTTATCGATGATGGACCCGGCAGCGGCGTCAGACGACGTCGTTGTCGACCGGCATCGGGACAGGGCGTTGTTTAGAGGTGCCCCGGGATCATACCCGGACCGGACCGGCGGGAATCCCTTCCCGCCGTGTGCAGCTACCAACTCAAGACCACAAAGCGCTGCATATCGTCTTTACGGACCAGCAGCAGCACCCGACCGGACTCGCGCCCTGCCTTAACGGCTTGTTGAAAGTCCGCAACGCTCTTCACCCACTCGCGGTTGACCTGCAGGATCAACGTGCCTGGCTCGATGCCCGCGACGGCGGCGATGGATCCGGGTTTCACCTCCGTGACCAAAACACCCTCGCCGGGCTGACCGCCGAACTGCTCGGCGAGCTGCGGCGTGAGGGTCTGCAGGGTAAGCCCCAGCTCCTCGCTGGTTTGGGTAGGCGAGGAGGATGCGAGCGCTTCGGCGTTCAGCGTGCCGATGGTGACGCTGAGTGCCTGCCGTTGCCCCTCGCGCACGATGGTCAGCTCCTGACTGCTCCCCGGCGGGGTCAACGCGACCCGATTGCGGAAGTTGCCGACATCGGTCACGGGCTCCCCGCGGAAGGCAACGATGACGTCGCCCTGACGCAGACCGGCCTTCCCCGCCGGGCTGTCTTCCGTCACCTGCGCGATCAGAATCCCCTCGCCCTGCTGCATCCCGAAGGATTCGGCCAGCTCCGCGGTCAGCGGCTGGATGACGATGCCGAGGAAACCGCGGGTCACCTCGCCTTGCTCGATCAGTTGGTTCGCAATGGCGTTGGCGAGATTGATCGGGATGGCGAAACCCACGCCCATGTAGCCGCCGCTGCGACTGAAGATAGCGGTGTTCATGCCCACAACGGCGCCGTCGAGATTCACGAGCGGCCCACCCGAGTTACCCGGATTGATGGCGGCATCCGTCTGGATGAAATCCTCGTAGTCGTTGATGCCCAGACTGGTGCGCCCGGTCGCGCTGACCACGCCGACCGTCAGCGTGTGGCTCAGTCCGAAGGGATTGCCGATCGCGACCACCCATTCACCGACCTCGAGCTTCGCCGAATCGCCCATGGCGAGTGCGGGCAGGCCGCCGGTCTTGATCTCGATGACGGCCACGTCGGACTGCGGGTCACGGCCGGTCACCTCGGCATCGAATTCACGCCCGTCCTGAAAGGTGACGCGGATCCGCTCGGCACCCTCGACGACGTGATTGTTGGTCATGATGTAGGTCTTGTCGGCAAGCAAACCAGTCTGTGCGGCGAACACGAAACCCGAGCCCTGCCCCATCGTGCGCGGCTCGCTGGGCGGAGCCTGGGGTGGTTGGCCATGCGGGATGCCCGGAAAAGCCTCGCCGAAGAACCGTTTGAAGAACTCGTCGCCAAAGGGAAGCGCATCGCCGAAGGGGGTCGAGAGGGGTGCCTGTGCGCTCGTCGCGCGCTGGCCCTCGACTCGGATAAACACCACGGACGGGGACACCGCCCGACCGACGGAGGCGAACGCCTTACCGGTCTCGCGCAGACTCTCGACCCCGCCGTCCAACGCCTGCGCAGGCGCGGCGAGCACCGCAACCGCAAGGAAAGACGCAATCAAAACATGCCGTTTCATCGTTATCTCCAATGAATTGAGCTGGTCAAACGAATTCGCTTAGTCGATCTCAGCGCCCGAGCTCCGCTCATGCCGGTTACGGTCGCGATGGATCGCTCGATCGCCGACCCTCGATGATCGGCGGGCTCATGACTCGGCCCAGCCTCGCCACCTGTAGACCCACCATCCGACATACTCCTTCAGGGCACGCGTGCTGTCGGACAAGGCTTCGGCGTCCGGGAGCCAACGGATGAAATGAGCCGGCTCGGGCATCACCTCGAAATCGGTCGGTGCCGGCACCGCATCGATCCCGGCCGCGCGAAAGGTCGCCAAGGCACGCGGCATGTGCAGGGCCGAAGTCACCAGCAGGACGCGATCGATGCCCTCCGCGCTCAGGATCTCCGCCGTATAGAGCGCGTTTTCGCGGGTATTTCGGCTGCGTCCCTCCAGCAGGATCGCATCGCGCGGGACGCCTAGATCGGCCAGGAAGCGCAGCATCGCATCGGCCTCGCTGCGGCGCTCGCCCGCCCAAGGCATGGAGCCGCCCGAGACGATGACGCGCGATGCCTTTCCCGCATGATGGATTCGCGCCGCATGCCAAACCCGGTCGGACGCGCGCCCGAGATCCGGATCCGGCCACTCGGGCGGGCCTCCGCGGATGCCGCCGCCGAGGACGACGACGGCATCCGCAGCCGGTAAGGCGCCAACCGGCTCACGCGCAAACCGACCTTCCAGCGACAGTCTCAATCCGTCCGAGACGATCGGTATCGACCAGAGAGCGAGCCAAAGGATCCCAACCGACAGGGCCAAGAGTCCGGAGCGACGCCAGCCCGCAATCAGGAGTGCGAGCGCCAGCACCGCCGACACGATGGAGAGCCCGAGCGGATAGGCTAATTGGCTGAGCAGCTTATCGACGTAAAGCATGAGATCGATGGCCCGGATCGCCCGAATCGTTCGGCCGACCCGAATCCGTGCTCCGGCGGCTAATTGAGATAACCGGGCACCACGGCGTCCACATCGGTCGCCGCGATGCCGAGCCGACCGAGCCCGTTGTCCCGACAGAGGCTATCGATCTGAAGAGACAGATAGTTATCCGTACTGAAGGGTTTACCCGGAAGCCTCTCGAAGATACGCGCCTGAAGACGCGCGAGACGATCGCTCAGGGCGACGACCCGGACCTTGCGCCCGATGCGACTGCCCGTGTAGGTCAGAATATCGCGCAGGGCGAAGGTGCGCGGTCCGCACAGTTCATAGATCTGTCCACGGCTCGCCGGATCCTCAAGCGTGCGAAGCATGGCGGTCGCGACATCGCCGACATAGACGGGCGCGAATCGCGCGTCGGCACAGGCCAGCGGGAAGGGACCCGGCAGCAGACGCAGCAGCGATCCGAAACGATTGAAGAGCCCGTCGCCCGGCCCGAAAATGACCGACGGACGAAACACCGTCACCGCCAGTCCTTGCTCGGCCGCCGCCAGCGCCACCGCCTCGCCCTTGCCCTTGCTGCGCAGATACTCGCTCGGACCGGCCGGGTCCGCATTCAGCGCACTCATCTGCAGGTATGCGCCGACACCGGCGGCGAGCGCAGCGCGTGTGGTCGACTCGACCATCCCGACATGGGTCTGCTCGAAGGTGCGCCCGCCTCCCTCGTTGAGGATGCCGACCAGGTTTACCACGGCATCGCAACCGGCCATCAGGTCGCGCAAACCGGTTTCGTTCCATTCATCGAGCTCGACCGGCTCGCAGCCCGGGACGAGCCGCAGGTGTCGATAGCGATGGGGATGGCGCGTCGGCACGCGCGTCCGATATCCGGCACCGGACAGGCGATTCAAGAGATGTCGACCGACGAAGCCGGTTCCCCCAATGACACAAATGCACGGATGTCTCATGATGTCGTCGTGACTCGTCTGGGGCGTCTCGGCGCCCGTGGTCGGAACTAAACCGCGTCCCGGTTGGCTCTTTGTCGCGCTCATGAGGGCTGGGCCTCGCCTCGACGTGCGAACTTGGCGAGACGCGGTTTAGGAAACTAAATAACCAATGACATTCACAGCTGTTATGGATTGACTCCGTCGCGATCAAGGTGAGCCCGGTAGCCGGGTGCGACATTGGCACAGGTCATGCGGGACGCGCAATGCGCTATTCAACCATTAGTGGTGGAACCATTTCAAAGCCTGCCGCGGCCGCCCGTCGGCCAACCGGCCCTTCGCTCGTTCAGGGCGGAACCCAGTGCTCGAGCTTCTAGCCTACCTCGCCATCGGCGTCGCCTCCGGGATGCTTGCCGGTCTCTTCGGGGTCGGCGGCGGCGTGATCGTCGTGCCGGCGCTGATCCTGCTGTTCACACAGATCGGCATGGGATCCGAGTGGATACCGCATCTCGCCGTCGGAAGCTCGCTTGCCGCCATCGTCGGGACGGGGGCGGCGTCGACCTATGCACATTACGGGCGCGGCGCGGTGCGCTGGGATCTGGTCGCCCGACTGGCACCCGGCATCGTCCTCGGCGCCTGGCTCGGCGCAGCCCTGGCGGGTATCATCCCCGAACTCTGGCTGACCCGTCTCTTTGCGGCCTTTCTGACCTATGTCGGCATCCGCATGCTGGTTCCCCGCAAGATTCAGCATGAGCGCACCCTGCCCGGCCCCAGGGGAATGTGGGCCGCGGGCGGAGGCATCGGGACGCTCTCCGCGCTGGTCGGAATCGGCGGCGGCACCCTGACGGTGCCTTTTCTCGGCAACCGTGGGATCGACATGCGCACGGCCGTCGGGACCTCGGCCGCCTGCGGTCTGCCGATCGCAGTCGCCGGTGCCATCGGATTCATGGTGGTCGGCTGGGGCCGCGAGGGATTGCCCGAGGCCAGCACCGGTTTCGTGTACTGGCCTGCCGTAGGGGCGATCCTGCTCGCCAGCATGCCGGCCGCGCCCTTGGGCGCATATTTGGCGCATCGGCTGCCGGTTGCCCTGTTGAAGCGCTTGTTCGGGGTGTTTCTGTTGCTGATCGCCCTGCGCTTAGCCTGTTAAACCGCGTCCGGTACCACATGCAATGCCTGCGCGTGGGCTTTGCTTCGTTTCGGCTCGCGGCGTCGGAGTCGACGCGGTTTAAGTTTTTCGATATTTTCTGAACCGCGTCTTACCGAGGTCTTTGGCTTCCTCGGCGTCCCGATTCACGAAGACACTGCGGATACGTTCCGGACGCGGTTCAGCCGCCCTCGAGAACGAGGCGGCGATAGAGATAGATCTGACCCTGACGATCACGCAAGACCAAGCGGCCCTGATCCAAGGCATACTCGAACTCCTGACTGAAGCTCTCGCGCCGATTGGTCAGCTCGACCCGATCTCCGCTGATGCGAATGTCCCCGTCGATGTAGCCGTTCAAAGGCGCATAGATGCGGTAGCGTGCGCCCTGAACGATCAGCAGTCCGTCGTCGCTGCCTTCCCAAACGCCTTCCAGCGGACCCATCGCCCAAGGCATCGCGCCGGCCATGCCGCTGCCTGGATTGAAGCGTTCCATCATTTGGCCTATCTGGCCCATTTGACCCGTCGGATCCATCTGCGACCCGCCGGGGAACGGCATCGTCCCCGCGCCCGGAACACCCGGCATGGCCCCGAACCCGGAAGGCCATCCGGACATGCCCATGGGATTGGGCATACCCGGCGAACCGCCGGACATGGCACCTCCGGCGGCGCCGAAGAGACCCATCGCCTCCATCATGCGCACCATGGCATCGGCCATCGCCGAGCGCGTATCGGCGAGCGCGGGCGCGACCGCCAGCGAGAGACAGATCGCGATACAGGCGAGAGAAGAACGGGAGGCGTTCGACATCAGTGTTTCATTCAGGACTCGAAAAAATCCGTGCCGGGCACGGGAGGGAGCCAATCGGATAGGCGTGTCGGCGGAAGGCCCAGACGCTCGCCGTAGATCACCCGATAGGCGAGGACACGCTCGACATAGCGACGCGTCTCGAGGTAGGGGATCGACAGGATCCAAAGATCGGCCTCGAGACAGGCGTCCGGCAGCCAGCGCGCAACACGCGCCGGGCCGGCATTATAGGCCGCCGTGGCCAAGGCGACGTGACCAAAACGATCGCGCATGCGCGTGAGGTACCCACTGCCGAGCGTGATGTTGACGGAGGGGTCGAGCAGATCCCACCGCGATGGCGGATCCAGGTCGAGTGTTTGCGCAACCTCCAGGGCCGTCCCGGGCAGCAGCTGCATGAGACCGATCGCACCGGCGTGGGAGGCCAAAGTGCCGGCAAAAACGCTCTCCTGCCGAATGACGGCGAGGATCCAGTCCGGCTCCACGCCCCGCTGCCATGCCTGCTCCTCGACGAGGGAGCGATGCGCTAGGGGAAAGCGCAACGCCATGTCGTCCCAGTATCCGGAGCGTGCCGATGCCTGAATGGCCTGGTCGTGCCAGCGCATGACGTCGGCCACGTAGGCGGCCGCCATCAGGTCGGGGCCGTCGAGATGCTCCATCAGCTCGCGCCACTCGCGGCGCATGTCCGTCTCCCGACCCAGTCGGCTCAGCTCACGCATGCGTGCGAAGGTGGAGCCGCTCGCCAGAGCCCGGATCCGCTCGGGCTCCGCGGGTGTTGCGGCATGGTCGAGTCGATAAGGCAACCCCAACCGATCCGCTGCAAGGAAGGCCCAGAGACTGCGTCCCTCGGCGGCCCGCGCCAGGGTCGCGCGCGAGACCTCGCCACGCCCGAGCTCGGCCTCCGCGCGTCCTTGCCAGTAGAGCCAGCGGTCACGCTTGACGCCACCCTCGGGCATCCGAGCGACCCACTCCACGACCCGCTCCCAGTCACGCAGGGCGACCGCCGCGCGCAGACGAGCCTCTTGCTCGGTCAGCGTACGCTCAATCGCGCGCAGGCCGTCCCAGAGCAGGAGCCCGCGCGGATCCCCGGCACGCGTCAACGCCTGTCCGATCGCCGCATGGGCGCGATCGGAGGCCGCCCCATCCGCGCGCACAACGTCTTGAAGAGACATCAACGCGTCGCCGGCCGTCTCGGGCGATCGACGTGCCAGACCAACCAGGCCATGGGCCAGGATCGCGGCGCGTTGCGGATGGCCTTCCTCGATGAACGTCGGTTCCAGGACCAGCGATGGATCGGCGTCGACTGCGCGCCACGCCGCAAAGAGGTGCTTGTCCGTATCCGGAAGAAGCCCGCCCAGATAGCCGGCGACGCCGCGCTCGCCCGCCTCCATCGCCAAACGGACGCGCTGCAGGATGCGCTCGGTGGTGAGGCCCCCGGCATCGCGCCAGGCCGCGAAGGCTGGATCGCAGGCATCCGGCTGTGACCGGGCCGACAACCACAGCGGCTCGACCCGAGCCAACGCCTCGTCGCGACGCCCCGTCTCGATGAGTGCGCGAAGGTAGAGACAGCGCCGCTCGGGGGCGCTGTCCGGCCGGTAGATCCGCGCATAATCCGACCAACGCTCGGCCGCCGCGAGTCGCGCCAGATAGGCCAGGCGCAGCCGGGTGGCGAGCTGGGTCTGCGGGAAATCAGTCAGAAAGCGCTCGATCTCCTCATCCGACGTCGCCGCGAGGTCCTGCGTCACAACAGCGAAGCGCAGGTACGGGTAAAGCGGATGCTCGACGAGACCTGCGGAAAGACGATCGAAGGTCTCCAGGTCATTCGCCTGGAGCGCCCGCTCGGCCGCCAGATACGCGGGACGATCGTGTGCGCAGGGCTGACCGAACACGCCGAGCAACACGACGAAGAACACCGTCGAAGCACGGCTTCGAGAGGCACCCGGCAGGGCACGGATAGAGGATGGACAGGCGAACATGGACGTGGGAAGAATCCTGATACTCTTGTCGGCACCCGCTCAGTCGGCGACACTTCGAGGCCGGACGCGCTCAAATCGCCGTCGCCGCCGACCACGTGGACAGGACAACGCCGATGCACTCTCGACACCCTTGCCTGAGCCTCATAGGCTTAACCGTCGCACTCTTGGGCTCTGCCGTCATCTGCGCGGCCGCCGACACGCCGAAGCTCCAAGGCATCTACTCCAACATGGAGCCGTCGGTGGAGCAAGGGGAGCTGATCGGCATCGAGGTCTTCATCCTGCCTCATGTCCAGGATCAGGATGACGGGGTCGCTTACGTCGCCTTGGTGCAGTTCGCCGATGGCCTACCGACGCGACCTCAGCTCGTCGACCTGGCGATTGAGGATGACGGCGTTGCCTTCTCGGCTGTCCACCCCGTCGAAGGGGAGATCGGGTTCAAGGGGAGCATCGACACCGAAGGGCTGACCGGACGCTTCGACGCGCTGGGCGAGGTCTCCTTACCGCGCGGGGAGAGCATCTGGCAATGGGGCGCGAGCGGGCGCTGACATGCCGGCGCCATCCGCAGCCTCCGACATTTCATTTCTCATAGAGAGACGTCAATGAAGACATTCATCCTCGCCCTGATCTTTCTCTTGATCGGAAGCGCCGTCGGAGGTTTCCTAGCACTTGGCTTCGGTGCCGGATTGGGTGCCGCGAGCGGACTGGTGATCGGATCCCAGGCCGGTGCCTGCCTGGCGATCGAGACTGCCGAAGAGAGGGGTCTGGTGACCGATCCCGCGCAGATCGACGCGCTGATCGCCGCCACGATCGCGAAGATCCGCGAGAAAAGCGGCGCGGTGCCCGCCGAGGCCGGCCTGGCGTGGATCGGCAATGCCGCCGAATGTCGCGACATCGTTCGTCAATTGGTCGAAGGCCCCGAGGCGGTCGCTCAAGCCCCTGCCGCTCCGCGAGCCGATTAAACCGCCCCTACCACCCTTCGAGCGAACGGGATCAGGACACTCGCGCGCGCACGAAGTCCTCGACCTGCAAGAACGGCAGCGGCCTGCTGATCAGGTAGCCCTGTAGCTCGTCGCACTTGAACCGCCGCAGGGAGGTTGCCTGATTCTCCTCCTCCACGCCCTCGGCGATAACCTTCAGACCGAGCGCATGAGCGAGCGAGATGATGGTGGTGGCGATCGTCGTGCTCTCCGGCGTCGTGTCCATGATTGCGACAAATGAGCGATCGATCTTCAGCGCATGGACCGGCAGCTTGGCCAGGTAGCTGAGCGAGGAATAGCCGGTCCCGAAGTCGTCGATGGCGATCTCGATGCCCATGCGGCGGACCTCGGCCAGACGCGAGACGTTGGCTTCGATATCGGCCATGACCATGCTCTCGGTGATTTCCAGATCCAGCCGGCCGGCAATATCGCCGAACTCCTCCGTCACCCGCCTCAGTGAATCGACAAAACCCGGATGCTGCAGCTGCAGGGCCGAGACATTGACCGCGACGCGCAACCCGTCGAGGCCGGCCGCCTGCCAGATCCGGGTGTCTGCAAGCGCCTTGCGGATCGCCCACAACCCAACTTCGATGATCATCCCGGTCTCCTCGAGGATGGGGATGAACGAGGCCGGGTACACCAAGCCGTCGGCAGGGTCGTTCCAGCGCAGCAGCGCCTCCAGGCCGGTGACATCGCCGCTGATGCTGCAGACCTTGGGTTGATAATGGAGCACGAACGCGTTGCGTTCGAGCGCCTGGCGCAGCCGATTCTCGCGCAACAGAGTCTCGGCGATCAGCGCATTCATCTCGGGTCCGTAGAACCGATAGCGGATACCGGAACCCTTGGCCTTGCGCAAGGCGGCCTCGGCATTGCGGATCAGTGTATCGGCATCCTCGTCGCGGCCGTTACCCAAAGCGATGCCGGCCGAGACGGTGATGTGCAGCGCGTGATCGCCGACGACGACCGGCTCATCGAGGACACTGCCCGCGGTATTCTCGATTAGGTGCGCGATCTCGGTAATCTCGTGATCACCGCTGATCACCCCCGCAAACTGATCCACGCCGATGCGCGCCACCTCGCACGCCTCGGGCCACGCGCCCGCGAGGCGACGTGCCAGCTCCCGGAGCACCTTGTCCCCGACCTGTCTGCCGAAGGTGTCGTTGATGTTGCGAAAGCGGCTGACGTCCCACACCACCACCCCGACCCGGTCGGCCGGATGATGCCGCGCGGCCTGCAACGCGGCGCAGAGATGCTCGAACAGGTGTGCACGGTTGGGTAATCCGGTGAGCTCGTCGTGATGGGCGAGATAGGCCAGCCGGTCCTGGTTGGCGATGAATTCAAGTGCAAAGGAGATGTCGTTGGCCAATTCATTGAGCAGCTCCCGCTCCTCGCCGGTAAAGAAATCGGGCTCGTTCGCGAAGATCACCATGACATCGACGACCTTGGCCTGGACCGTCAGCGGCAGCGCTGCCAACGATCGATAGCCTCGGCGCGGCAGCGCCCGGGCGCGCCTACCGAGCGGGCCAGGGTCGAGCGCGGGGTCGGGGTCACCCGGCGCATTGACGACAACGAGCTTTGCCCCGCGCACGACCTGCCTCGCCGCATCCGCCCCGAGCACGCCATCACCGCTCAGCGCGGGTCCGTCGGGGCCGATCCCGTCGCCGACACCCTGCCACGCGAGCGGGACGACCACTTCGCCCCCCGACCCCACCTCGCCGATCCAAGCCATGGCGAACCCGCCTTCGTGGACCGCTACGCGGCAGGCCTCTTGAAAAAGCCCGCGCGATTCGTGAATCCGGACGATGGCCGAATTGATGCTGCTCAGGACGGCGTACAACCGGGTCAGTCGCACGATGCGCTGCTGTTGTGCCATACGCTCGACAAACGCACCGATTTGCCCGGCCAATGCCGCGAGCGTTGCCGCCAGCGCGCCGTCCAGCTCGCCGGGCTCGGCGTGGAAGACCTCGAGAATGCCGGTGACGCGACCGCCCACCATGATCGCAACGGCACCCCCGGCGCCGATCCCAAACCGCTCGGCCGCCTGCCGCCTACGGGCATCCGGGCTGCTCCGAAGATCGGCCAGCCACAACGGGGTGCCGGTCGGCAACGCATCCACCGCAAAGCCGCTATCGGACGTCAGCGAGCGCGACGCCGCCTGCTCGAGAAACCCGGCGCCGCGTTCCGCCGAGCGACACCACACATCGACGCACTGCAGCCTGCCGTCGGTCTCCTCCACGCGCCACAGCGTCGCGGCTGAGAACCCCAGCTCGGGACATGCCACCTCGAGAACCATCTGCGTCGCGTCTTCCAAGCTCGACGCCGCATTCAGGACCTTCGCGACGCCGTACAACGCCGCCAGATGGCCTCGGGTGCGTTTGTGCTCGTCGATCTCGGCCTCGAGCTCGTTCGCGTAATTCTTCAGCTCGGCGTACAGACTTCCGTTCTCGTAAATGCGCCCGGCCTCGGCGGCGAGGATACCGAGCAGCTTCCCATCGTCCGTGGAGAATCCATCGGCACCCGGGTTGTCGAGAAGACAGATCCATCCGTAGGTCGCCGACAGTGATTTGACCGGTGCGGCGAGCAGCTCTGAAGCGATGGGATAACCCGCCGGAAGACCGAGATGCGTAGCGCTGTCGCGGGGCAGCTTGAGGTGCAGAACCGAGCCGTCGCGATAAACGCGGCCAAGCTCGCCGGCATCGAGCTGCCATGCGTCCATCCCCGGAACACCGGCCGGGTCGATACCGCAGTGAGCGAGGTGAGCGAGGACCGCGCCGTCGGTCCGGCGAACCGCCACCGTGCCGTACTGCGCTCCGAGCAAGGCACACGCCCCCCGGCAGACATGATCGAGCAGACGCTCCGGGTCGCGCTCGGAGGCGAGCTGCAGGTTGAACTCGATCAGAGCCGCCAGCTTGTCGTTGGTGTCTTGCAGCTCGGCGACCTTCTGCACAAGCTTGTCGGTGACCAAGCGCAGATGCTCGCGGTCGAACGCGCTGTCGCGCAAGGGGTTCTGGATCTCCGAGCCAGCGCCGACTTGCGCAAGTACGCAGTGCACGACGTCGATCATTTCCCGCGGCTCGAAAGGCTTGGTGACCACCTTGCTCACACCGCACATTCGAGCCAACTGCTGCGCTTCCGGCTCCAGGAAATGAGCGGAACAGAAGATCACCGGGGTCGCGGCGATCCGAGGATCGGCGCGCAGGCAGCGCACGAGCTCGTAGCCATCCATTTGCGGCATCAGGATGTCGCAGATCACCAGATCGGGCTGTTCTTCGCGCACCAGCTCAAGGGCGGCGGCGCCGTCGGCGGCCTCGCTGATCCGATGACCGAACGGCGTGAGCAGCGCAACGAGAAGATCTCGATTGACCGCGATATCGTCGACGACGGTGATGCGCGCCATGGTTTAGACCCCGTCAGCCGCCCCGCTGCGCGGCGCAGCGCGCAGGGCCGGGGGGATGTACTGCTTGAGCTCGGCAACAAAGCGCTCGACGTCGATCGGTTTTGAAAAATAGCCATCGAAACCCGCCTCGAGGACCCTCTCGCGGTCGACCGACATCGAGAAGGCCGTCACCGCGATCAGCGGCGTGCGACGCAGCAGCGCGTTTCCCTTAAGCCGCCGAGCAACCTCGTAGCCATCGAGTTTGGG